>JAQXHO010000135.1 GCA_029007315.1 Oscillospiraceae bacterium | reverse complement strand
TTCTTATGCACGTTCCATATATTCGCCTGTTCTTGTATCGATACGGATAACATCACCCTGATCGATGAACAGCGGAACCTTGATCTCTGCGCCTGTTTCAAGAACAGCCGGCTTTGTAGCGTTTGTAGCTGTATCGCCCTTGAAGCCCGGATCTGTTTCAGTAACTTCCAGTTCTACAAAGAAGGGCGGCTCAACGCCGAATACATTGCCCTTATAGGACAGTACCTTAACCTCTGTGTTTTCCTTTACGAATGCAAAGGACGGACCCAGCTTGGACTTGTCGATCGGAACCTGTTCATAGCTTTCCATATCCATGAAGTAGTACAGATCGTCCTCATTGTACAGATACTGCATGTCCTTGCGTTCAATGTAAGCTGTGGGATACTTGTCTGTAGGGTTGAAAGAACGCTCTACAACTGCGCCTGTAATAACATTCTTATACTTTGTGCGGACAAAAGCTGCGCCCTTACCCGGCTTTACGTGCTGAAATTCGATAACCTGTACAACGTTGCCATCCATCTCAAATGTTACGCCGTTTCTGAAATCGCCTGCTGAAATCATAATTAAACCTCCGTTAATGCAGTATTTCCGATTGTTTTTGCTGCATCTTCTCCGGCAGCTCACGAAAATACATAATATATTTTTATTATACTACAAAAAAATCATTTTGGCAATACCTGTTTACAGAAAAATTTCTTCTATGTTATAAAATTATCATATTTTTAGGTGCAAGAGTGAGATTCTCGCAGCCATTATCCGTCACAAGCACAAAGTCCTCTATTCTAACGCCGAATTTTCCAGGAAGATATATTCCCGGCTCCACAGTTACAACATTTCCGCTGCGGAGAACAGGCGTACTGTTCGGTGAAGCGCCGGGATATTCGTGAATTTCCATGCCGACGCCGTGACCTAAGGAGTGACCGAAATTTTCGCCGTATCCTGCATTTGCAATATGTTCTCTTGCCACTGCGTCAAGCCGCTGCCCTGTAATACCTGCACGAACTGCGGCAAGCGCCATTTCCTGAGCCTCCAGAACGATATTGTAAACACGCTCCATTTCCTCAGAGGGATTTCCCACTGCAACTGTACGTGTCATATCACTGTGATAACCATCAATGACTGCGCCGAAATCCATGAGAACGAAGTCGCCTTTCTGCACTTTTCTGTTAGCTGAAGGAACGCCGTGGGGCATTGAAGTGCTTGTACCTGTCAGTGCTATCGTAGGAAAAGAAAGCTCCTCCGCACCGAGCCTTTGCATTTTAAAATCAAGCTCCAGCTGAATGTCACGTTCAGTCACACCTTCACGGATAAAGCCGAGAATATGCGAGAATGCCTCTTCTGCAATTCTCTGTGCGCTGCGTATTTTTTCAATTTCAGAGGAATCTTTTACAGTACGGCAGGCGTAAATTGCCTTGCTGAGGGCATTGGAGCTGTCAAATTCAGCAGTATCTCCCAGTTTTTCACGCAGCTGCTCATATTTACTCAGCGTAAGTTCCATTGATTCAAGGGCAATTCTCTTAGCGCTGTGTTTTGCAAGGAGCTTTTTAATCTGGCTGTAAAGCTCCTCTTGGAGTATAACTTCGCAGTTACGGACAGTATTCCGTGCCTTTTCTATATATCTGAAATCTATTATAAGATATGACTTTTCACGGAAAACAAGAAGTGTTCCTGCAGAAGAAAGCATTCCTGTAAAATATCTTCTGTTGATATCTGAACTTATGAGTGCGCAGTCTGCGTCGCAGGGCAGCAATGCCATAAGTCTTTCAATGCGGTCATTCATAATCTCACCTTACATTTCCGCCATTGCATAAAGAGCAAGAAAATAGCTGTTTATCCCGAAGCCTGCGATAGTTCCCTTGCAGACAGGGCTTATTACCGACTTTGAACGGAATCCCTCTCTTGCATGGATATTGCTGATATGCACTTCTATTACAGGAATGCGTATATCGTGAATTGCATCGTGAATTGCATAGCTGTAGTGTGTGTAGGCGCCTGCATTGATAATCACACCGTCAAAATCTTTTCTTGCTGCGTGAAGCCTGTCAATTATGGCACCCTCATGGTTTGACTGGAATATCTCGCATTCCATGCCAAGTTTCTCAGCCCGGTCCTGTATCATATTATTGAGTTCTGCAAATGAAGTACTGCCGTAAACTCCAGGTTCACGTTCACCTAAAAGATTAAGATTAGGTCCGTGTATTACAAGTATTCTTTTCATTTGTATCTGTCCTTTCATTATTTTTCCGTTTCAGTGAGCTTTTTCGGAAGAAATGGTATCTCCATTTTTCTTTTGAAGCGGAAAAAACGTGTTTTTTCATGTTCTATAGGGAATACGTAAACGCATTTCAGCCTTTTGAGCCATGCTCCTAAAACATCTGTATAGATCTGATCTCCCACTACCGCAAGACTGTCCCAGGGAAGTTCCATTCGCTCCTTCGCCTCACGAAATCCCTTTGACAGCGGTTTTTTTCCCTCACAGACAAATTCAAGTCCCAGCATTTCAGCAAAAGGTTTTACTCTCGGCTCATGGTTATTTGAAACAATGCACATTTTTATGCCGTTTTCCTTCATGCTGCGGATCCATTCGGGAACGCCGTCAGCAGGTCTTGGGTTGTCATGGGTAGTGAGGGTATTGTCAAGATCAAGAAGCAGACCCTTTATTCCGTGTTTTTCCAGAAGCTTTGGCGACAGGTCACATATCGTCCTCAGAGCAATTGTAATTTTAAACAGCATACCTTGTTTCCTCTCATAGAAAATAATATATAAAAACGGACGCACTCTTCAGTGCGTCCGCCATGCTGTATCGCAGATTATATTAATACTTGCGCTTACGAGCAGCCTCAGACTTCTTCTTACGCTTTACTGAAGGCTTTTCGTAATGTTCTCTTTTCCGAACTTCAGCAATCACGCCGTCCTTAGCACAGGATCTCTTGAAACGCTTGAGCGCTGTATCCAGAGATTCATTTTTGCCAACACGAACTTCTGCCACTTACATTTCCCTCCCTTTGCCGCCACGGCAGAGGCTGATCAGATCAGAGCTTTCACTCTTTTCCGACCTATACCACCGAATCCGCCATTTCTGACGCTTCGGGATAATTCTCTGTTTCTCATATAGCCTGCATTCATTAATTTATATTATATTGTACCATGTTTTAACCGCCTTGTCAAGACGTTTTTTCAAGTTATAACATTTTTGTTATTTTGCAACAAAATTAACCAATTTGTTTGGTACATATATCTTTTTAAGCAGATTCCTGCCTGCAAGAGCTTCTGCCACCTTGGGTTCTTCCGCTGCCATTTCCAGAACTTCGTCCTTTTCAGCAGTTACAGGGATCATAAGCTTGCTCTTTACCTTGCCGTTTATCTGTACAACGATTTCAACAGTCTGGTCAACGCAGAGTGATTCGTCGTAAGAAGGCCATGACTGCTCGCTGAGAATACCGCCGCAGTTTGCCTCGTACATTTCCTCTGTGATATGAGGCGCAAATGGATTGAGAAGTCTGAGGAGAGTGTTTAGTTCTGCCTTGTTTATGCTGCCTGTTGCTGCAATATCATTAAGCAGTTCCATCATAGCGGCAATGGCTGTATTGAACTTCAGATTTTCAATATCCTCGGAAACCTTTTTGATTGTTTTGTGCATCTTTGATTTGAGTTCCTCACGGTACTCATCGCCTTCAGTCAGAACGTCCTGCAATGCCCATACTCTGTCAAGGAATCTCTTGCAGCCCTTTATGCTTGATGTACTCCAGGGTGCTGTCTTTTCAAAGTCTCCTACGAACATTTCATAAAGGCGGAGGGTGTCTGCGCCGTAATTTGCAACAACATCATCGGGATTGATAACATTTCCTCTGGACTTTGACATCTTCTGACCGTCCTCACCCAGAATCATTCCGTGGTATGTACGGCGCATATAGGGTTCCTTGGTGCTTACCTTGCCGATGTCATAGAGGAACTTATGCCAGAAACGTGAATACAAAAGGTGAAGTGTGGTATGCTCCATGCCGCCGTTGTACCAGTCAACAGGCATCCAGTAGTCAAGAGCTTCCTTGGAGGCAAGCTCCTTGTCGTTTGTGGGGTCACAGTAACGAAGATAATACCATGATGAACCTGCCCACTGAGGCATGGTATCGGTTTCACGCTTTGCAGGACCTCCGCACTTGGGACAGGTTGTATTTATAAAGCTTTCCAGTGTGGAAAGAGGGCTTTCGCCGTTATCGGTAGGCATATAGCTGTCAACGTCCGGCAGAGTCAAAGGCAGTTCGCTTTCGGGAAGTGCCACATAGCCGCACTTATCACAGTGAACGATCGGAATAGGTTCGCCCCAGTATCTCTGACGTGAGAATACCCAGTCACGGAGCTTGTAATTGACCTTGCTTACGCCCTTGCCATTTTCTTCCAGCCATTCTTTGATTTTAACCTTCGCTTCTTCAACAGTCAGACCGTCAAGGAAATCACTGTTTGTCATAATGCCTGTTTCGCAGTCTGTGAATGCTTCTTTTTCAACATCTCCGCCTTTTACAACCTCGATGATCGGCAGACCGAATACCTTTGCAAAGTCATAGTCACGGGTATCATGGGCAGGAACTGCCATGATAGCGCCTGTACCGTAGCTCATGAGTACATAATCGGAAATGAAAATCGGAATCTCCTTGCCGTTTACAGGATTTATGCCACGGACTCCTTTAAGGCATACGCCTGTCTTTTCCTTAGCCATTTCGGTTCTCTCGAAATCGGACTTTCTGGCAGCCTTTTCCTGATATTCACGGATCTCCTCCATATTTTCAAGAGAATCGCTCCACTTTTCAATAAGCGGATGCTCCGGTGACATTACCATATATGTTGCACCGAAAAGCGTATCGGGACGTGTGGTGTATATTTTCAGTGTATCTCCGGCTGTTGTGGCAAAATCCACCTCTGCACCTGTGGAACGTCCGATCCAGTTGCGCTGTGTGGTCTTGATTCTTTCAAGATAATTGACCTCGTCCAGATCGTCAAGCAGGCGCTGTGCATATTCTGTGATCTTCAGCATCCACTGGGACTTTACCTTGCGCACAACTTCACCGCCGCAGCGTTCGCACACGCCGCCTACAACTTCCTCATTTGCAAGAACGACTTTACATGATGTACACCAGTTTACAGCCATTTCCTTCTTGTATGCAAGGCCCTTCTCAAACATCTTGAGGAATATCCACTGAGTCCAGTGGAAATAGTTGGGGTCTGTAGTGTTTATTTCTCTCTCCCAGTCAAATGAAAGGCCCAGAGATTTCAGCTGTCCCTTGAAACGTGCCACGTTATTCTTAGTAACGATTGCAGGGTGAATCTTGTTCTTTATCGCAAAATTCTCTGTAGGCAGACCGAAGGCGTCCCAGCCCATAGGGAACAGAACATTGTAGCCTTCAAGACGACGTTTTCTGGAAACGATGTCCATTGCGGTATAGGGACGTGGGTGACCTATGTGAAGTCCCTGTCCGGAAGGATAAGGAAATTCTACCAGTGCATAGAACTTAGGCTTGCTGTAGTCTGTTCCTGCACGGAAAGAATTATGTTCGTCCCAGTAGTTCTGCCATTTTTTCTCAATGGCGGTAAAATCGTATTTGCTCATGTCAATCAATCCTTTATATCATATTTTTATTGTCCGAAATAAGCCTTTACATCTTTGCTGAATGCAAGGAGAACACCTGCCAGAAGGTCAATTATTCCCTCTGCAAGGTATATCCAGTAAACAAAGCCGTTTCCGAGATTTGAAACATTCGGTCCGATGTAGGCAATAAATAAAAGCGCCAGATACACTGCCACAACATAATTGCAGTAGGGAATACGCTTGTACAGCAGAACGAAAATAACGCCTGCCACAACAACCATAAACACATTCATTCCGGAAAATCCAAGAATGAGATTCAGAACACTTTTTACAATTGCATAAATGCCAACTGCCATTGAAATTTTCTTTCCTGTTTCAGCCATGGTATTTCCCTCCTGATAATCAGTCCTTTTTAATCCACTCTGAAATGTCGATATGCTCACCGTCTGCCCACATACGCTCCAGCTGGTAAAAATCTCTTGCTTCCTTATAGAAAACGTGTACTATAATATCACCGTAGTCAAGTACGATCCAGCTTGAACCGTTTCCTCTGCCTTCACGGTGGATAGGCTCGATTCCCATTTCTGAAAGCTTGTATTCAACTTCATCTGCCAGTGTGCGTGTATGGGTGGTGCTTGTACCGTTTGCAATTACAAAATAATCTCCCAGTATTGTAAGTCCGCTAACTCCGATGACTTCTATATCCTCGGCTCTCTTGCTGTCAAGAGCCTTTACTATTGCTTCAAGAGCATTGTTTTTTTCTGCCATATTCTGACTCCTTTCATTTTTAATCATTACGGCTGAAAATATTCTGTTTTCCGTCTTCCGTATCTCCGTTGCTTATATCATCAAGGTTTTCTTTGTTTCCGTTATACAAACTGCTTAGGTACTGTCCTTCCGGAACAAGCTCTGTAATTGCGCTTTCCTCCGGATAGATCTCATTCTGATAAGGTCTGAAATGTCCGTTTATTATATCTATGGTTTCACCCTTATGAATCGAATAAACAGACTGACCTCTCCACATTGCACCTTCACCGGGAACCATGTATATATTTACACTGTCCATAGTAAGGCGCTTGGAGGCAAAGTCCGCCAGCATACTCATTTCAGCAAGTGAAAGGTCTGTCGCCAGCCATTCATTATCATATATCTCTTCCATAGAAGACATAAGTTCGGTATTGCCCATGCTGAGGAGCTTTTCCATAGCCGCCGCAAGGAATATTCTCTGAGCCTTTACACGTCCGATGTCGCCTTCGTCATATTCTCTTCTGAATCGTATGAACCATTCTGCCTGTTGTCCTGTAAGAACCTGTTCGCCTGCAGGAAGAACCTTATCGGCTTCATATACGATCTTTTCCGGCAATGTAATTGGTATTCCGCCCACTTCATCAACTATATGCTTTATATCCTCACAATTGAGTTTAACATAACAGTCTATGACTACGCAGAAGTTTTCCTCAATGCAGTTTACTGCACGCTGAAGAGGCGTTACGCCTTCCTCCTGACCGGAAGCATAAACGCTGTTGAATTTTCCTGTTGAGCTGTTTGCGTAATCCGGCATGAAACAATCTCTCGGTATCTGAAGTACATTCATAGTACCTGCAAACAGGTCAAACTGGAATATCCAGTTCACGTCAGCCAGCCTTCCGCTTTCGTCCATACCCATAAACAGAAGCGTATACTGACCTTCAACTATCTGATTAAGATTAAGTCCGTCGTTAATGGTTTCAGGGTCAATATCCGGTTTAAGATCAAGCTTTTCCTTATCCTCAGGCGCAGGCTTTTCCAGCTTTCCTTCCTGGAGAATAGCAGGCTGGGCACGTTTCACAGTGTCAAGATAGGATATTTTATCTACTGTGACTTCATTGTTTCCGCTGACAGTTCTGTATGCAATAATAGGCATATTTATTCCAAGAGCTATAATTATTGCCACGCTTGAAATTACCGCCAGAACCTTTATTGCCGCATTTAACAGTCTACCCTTCTTTTTGCCGCTTTCCTTATGAATATTCTTCTGTATGGCGGCTATTTTAAGATCCTTTTCCTCTTCCCTGCTGATGTTTTTTCTTTTCTTCTGGGAAGACATTCCCTTGTTTTGCTTTTTTTCCATTGCCTAATTCACCTCGCATGACAAAAACTTAAATATGATAAGTGTCTTCAGGGAACATAAGGGTGTATTCATTATACGCTTCCAGTGTAAAATGAGGGATCACTGCACAGCGTTTAAGCTGTTTCTTAACAGAATAGCGCAGAGCATACAGCATACCCTTATCAAGACTCTGCATACAGGCTTTCCTCATAATATCAACACCGCTGTAATTACGCTCAGCAGATGTCATATCACCGAGATAAACTATCTTTTCAAGAAGGGACATACCGGCTCTTCCTATAGTATGGAATCTCACGGCTCTCAGAACATCTTCATCAGTAACACCGAACTTTTCTTTCAGAAAATATGCTCCGGCAACACCGTGCCACACCTTCCATGATTCCGCTTCTTCCTTACAGAAATCCATACCGCTTCTGACTGCCCATTCATACTGCTGTTCTCTCGGATCTTCCTTGCATATATCATGAACCATTCCGGCAAAATATGCTCTGTCAGGATCTTCTCCCCAGAGCTTCGCTAATCGTCCGCATTCCTTTGCAACATTCATTGTATGGGTATATCTTTCACGTGAAAGACGCTCCTTTAAAAATGCCTGCATTGTCTTTACATCACACACAGCCATGTTTGCCTCCATTAATCATACTCCGTATAAATTATGCTTTACTATATATTGTACTACATTTTCCGGCAAATAGCAAGAACATTCTTCGCCTTTTTTTAAAAACTTCCTTATTTCCGTTGAAGATACCGGAAGAATGTCATCACAGCATACATTTGCTTTTCCAAATTCAGATAATATGCCTGCCTGCTTCAGAAGCATATCCCTGTCACCAGAATTTCTTGATATGCACCCTATCTCTGCAAGGCTCATTATCTCCTGCCAGCAGTACCATTTTTGAAAGCTTAGAAACATATCGCTGCCCATAAGAAGAACAAGTGTATCCTCTTTATAAAGCTCCTTCATATGGCGTACAGTGTAGATCGTGTAGCTTACATTTTCCTGCAGAAGCTCATAATCGCTTACACTCATTGAGGGTTCATTTTCCAGGGCAAGCCTCAGCATTGCAAGACGGTGTTTTCCTTCTGTCACATCTGTTTTTGACTGCTTGAAAGGTGATACCTTTGCAGGAACAAATATGACTTCATCAATGTCAAAGTACTTCATTGCAGTTTTTGCAAGATGAATATGTCCCTTATGCACCGGATCAAAGCTTCCGCCGTATATGCCTGTACGTTTCATATCAGCCCTTCAGGTCAATAACCGGATCCTGAGGATTGCGTTTGTAAAGAACAAAACGGTTTCCTATTACCTGAACCACCTCAGCCTTTGAACGTTCTGCCAGAATAGCAGCCGCTTCTTTTGCGTCGTATTCGCAGTTGTCAAGCACATGAAGCTTTATAAGCTCACGCTTTCTCAGTGCGTCCAGCACCTGCTGTACAAGCTGATCGCCTATGCCGCCCTTTCCTATCTGGAATATTGTTTCATATGTGCTGGCAATTCCTTTAAGCTTTGCTCTCTGTTTACTTGTAAGCATTTTATCTTTTCTCCTTTAAATATTCAGTCATAAGCCTGAGGGCTTCTCCTCTGTGGCTGATCTGATTTTTTTCATCGTCTGTCATTTCTGCAAGGGTTTTATCTCCATAGCAGAATATGGGGTCATAGCCGAAACCGTTTGATCCTTTCTCTTCTGTTCCGATTATGCCCTCGCACTTTCCTGTGAAAAAGTGCTTTTCACCATTTTCGTCAATATAGCATATCTCACATATAAAACGTGCTGTTCTGCCGCTTTCCGGAATGCCCTCAAGCTTCTCCAGAACCTTCATTGAACGGTCATGGTCGGTGGCATTCTCTCCGGCAAATCTGTGGGAATACACTCCCGGTGCACCGTCCAGTGCGTCAACAGCCAGTCCGCTGTCGTCTGCAATAACAGGCATATGAAGCGCATCATAAACCGCTGCCGCCTTTATTTCAGCATTTTCACGAAATGTTGTGCCGTTTTCGGCGACTTCAAAATCTGCTCCCGCATCTCTCTGAGAGATGACTTCCATTCCAAAGGGCAGGAGTATCTGGGTCATTTCACGTATCTTGTTTTTATTGTTTGAAGCAAGTACTACACGCATTATAAACGCTCCTCCTTTTCAAAGAGAGCATTTACAAAGTCCTCTGCATGGAAGGGCTGAAGATCGTCTATCTTTTCGCCTACGCCTATGAGCTTTACAGGAATGTCAAGCTCATTCTTTATGGAAACTATGATGCCGCCCTTTGCAGTACCGTCAAGTTTTGTGAGAACAATACCGCTTATGTCTGCCGCTTCCTTGAAAAGTCTTGCCTGATTTACAGCGTTCTGACCTGTTGTAGCGTCAAGGACAAGGAGTGTTTCCACAGAGCAGCCCTCGGCTCTTGTGGAGATGATTCTGTTTATCTTTGCAAGCTCCTGCATGAGATTTTTCTTATTGTGAAGTCTGCCTGCTGTGTCGCAGATGAGAACATCACAGCCTCTTGCCTTTGCAGCGTCTATTGCATCGTATACAACAGCGCCGGGGTCTGAACCCTCTTCATGTTTTACTATATCCACGCCGGAACGCTGAGTCCATACTTCAAGCTGGTCAATTGCCGCCGCACGGAATGTATCAGCCGCCGCAACAATGACTTTTTTGCCCTCCGCTTTCAGCTGATGACAAAGCTTGCCGATAGTAGTGGTCTTGCCGGCGCCGTTTACGCCTATTACCATGATGACAGAAGGCTTTGTGGAAAGGTCAAGGCTCTGGTCCTCGCCCAGCATTTCAGTTATTATCTCCTGAATAAGCGCCATTATCTCATTAGGATCGGTAATTCCTCTTTCCTTTATGCGTTTGCGAAGGGCATTGCATATTGCTTCGGAGGTATCAACGCCCATATCACCCATTATCATTGTTTCCAGAAGTTCATCAAAGAGATCCTCGTCAATTTTCGTGAAGCTGCCCAGAACATTCTGTATTCTGGACATCATGGATTCCTTTGTCTTTCTCAGACCCTCACGGATCTTAGCGAAGATGCCCTTTTTTTCAGGTTTTTCCTTCTGCTCCGGTTCTTCCTTCTCTTCTGAAACTTCCTCTGAAGGCTCTTCTTTCTCTTCCTCTTCCGGTTCAGCTTCGGTTATTTCCTCTTCTGCTTCTGTTTCCGGTTCTTCTTCGGCGGAAGGACTCTCTTCCTCATCTTCCTCAGGAAGATTTTCAAGCTCCTCAACATCCTGTGAAAGTGCCGCCAGCTGAGCTGCCTGTGCTGCCAGTGCAACAGCTTCCGCACGGTCTTTTTCAGCAGCTTCTGCGGCTTCGTCACGGCGGCGCTGTTCCTCATCACGGACAGCATTTTCACGTTCGGAAATGGCTTCTTCTATGTCGCCCTGTACAGGCTGTTCTTCATCAGAAGAAGGCTCTTCATCAACGATGGGTTCATTAAGCTCTTCCTGTTCCTCATATCTTTTTCTTCCGAAAAAGCCCTT
This sequence comes from Oscillospiraceae bacterium, assembly GCA_029007315.1. Classification (GTDB taxonomy): domain Bacteria; phylum Bacillota; class Clostridia; order Oscillospirales; family Ruminococcaceae; genus Ruminococcus_C. Next base: position 12,590 of record JAQXHO010000135.1, on the reverse strand, counting down.
TTTTTCCTTTTTATTCTTTTTACTGAAAAAAGCCATAGCTATACGTCCTTTCTCTTTTTATTCATCAAATTCGTCATGATCATCGTCGTAATAATCATCAGTTTCATCATCATAATATCTTTCATAATCATCATTATTATTTTTATTCCTGCTTTTCCGGCTGTCAGGCTTTTTTGAATTCTTGCTGCCGCCTGACCCGAAAAGAAGTTCAAACAAATCCATGCCCTGTTCTCCTTTAAGATGTTTCCGCTTCAAATTCCTCCTGCTCCATACGCAAAAGCTTTGAAACACCGTTTTCCTGCATTGTAACGCCGTAGAGGACCTTTGCCTCTTCCATTGCGCTTCGTCTGTGAGTTACCAGAATAAATTGGGTGGTGTTTGTGAAATTATGAAGATACTGAGCATATCTGCGGACATTGCCTTCATCAAGGGCAGCGTCTATTTCGTCCAGGATACAGAAGGGTGACGGACGAAGCCTGAGTATTGCAAAGTAAATGGCAATAGCCACAAACGACTGTTCACCGCCGGATAGAGAAATAAGATTCTTTATCACCTTTCCAGGAGGTGCCACGTGTATTTCTATGCCGGATTCAAGGACATTATCAGGATCGGAAAGAGTAAGGTTTGCTTCTCCTCCGCCGAAGAGGTCGGTAAAAATTTCCCTGAAATTCCTGTTTATCTCCGCAAAGCTTTCAGAGAATATTCTCTGCATTTCCTCTGTAAGGTCACAAATAAGCTTTTCAAGCTCTGATTTTGCATTTTCGGCGTCCTTCATCTGCTCTGTAAGGAATTTCCACCTTTCTGAAACTTCCTTGTATTCCTCTATAGCCGCAACGTTTACGCTTCCAAGGCTGCGTATCTTTCCCTTCAGTGATGAAAGCTCACGCTGTGCCGCCGCAGTATCTTCAAGAGGCTTTGCTATTGCCACAGCTTCCGTGCGGGTAAGTTCATACTGCTCAAGAAGACGGCGGATAATATTATCATATTCATTCTGTACAGATATTTTTCTTTCCTCAAGACGTGTAACCGTGCCGGCATATTTTTCCTTGGCGGCATTTGTGGCTTTCATGCCCTCCTGAGTAAGCCTAATCTGCTTTTCCTCTGCGTCATGTATTGCTTTAAATCGTTCTGTTTCTTCTGCCGCCTTTTTACGCTTTTCTTCAAGACGGCTTATGCTCTGTCTGGACTCCTCTGCCTCCTGCCTTTTGTCTGCAATAAGCTTGTGAGTTGCGGAAAGCTCATCTCTTATGCGGATAGCGCTTTCCTTGGCAGTTTTCTGACGGCTTTCAGCATTATCCAGTTCTCTCTGAAGGGCGTCCATGTCCTTTTCAAGAGAAGCGGTCTGAATACGCATCTGGGCTCTTTTTTCAGCAAGGATATTCTGCTCGCTGCGAAGGCTGTTGCGCATACCCTCTGCCTCTTCCATATCAAGCTTTGTTTTTCCAGCCTCTTCTTCTACGAGCCTGAGCTTTTCCTGCACTTCATCATATTCTCTCTTTGTCTGACTGATCTTATCTTTAAGCTCTGCCTGTCCTGCTTTAAGCTCATTGTATCTTTCGGTTATCTGGTTAAGAAGATAACGCTGTTTGTCACATTCAGCCTTTGCACGAAGCTGCTCTGATTCTGCCTCTGCACATTTTTTTCTCAGCTCTTCAATAGATTCCTGCATTTTAGATGTTTCAGATTCAGCGGCGGAAAGCTTTTCAGCATTTTCTTCCTCCCGCTTCTGAAGTTCAAGGACAGCCTTTCCCAAAGCGGATATTTCGGTTTTTCTTGTTATCATACCGCCGCTTCGCTGTGCTGAACCGCCTGTAAATGAACCGCCTGCATTGACTACCTGACCGTCAAGAGTTACTATTCTGAATCTGTATCCGTATTTTTTTGCTATAGCAGACGCAAAATCAAGATTTTCAGCCACAACAATTCTGCCGAGAAGAGAACGGACTATTCCTTCATGCACAGGGTCATACCGTACAAGCCTGTATGCATAATCAACAAAGCCCTGTTCATTTTCAAGGCCGTATTCTTCCATTGTCTTTCCACGGACAGAGGTTACAGGAAGGAATGTGGCTCTTCCTGCCCTGTGCTGTGCCAGAAAACGTATCCACTTTTTTGCAGCGGATTCATCATCTACAATGATGTTCTGCATAGCGCCGCCGAGAGCTGTTTCAATTGCCACGCCGCATCTGTTGTCAGTTTCTATGCACTGGGCAACTGTTCCGTGTACTCCCGAAGGATTACCGCCCTCTGCACGAAGAACAGCCTTTACACTTCCTGCAAAGCCTTCCATATTCTGCTCCATATCAGTAAGCAGCTTTTTTCTCTGCTGCTTTTCACGTATGGAAAATGCTATCTGATTTCGTTCAGTTCTGAGGGCATCAGCCTGTCTGAGGGCATTGCCGCATTCCTGCTGCTTTGTCTGAAGACTGTTTCTCAGTTCAGACAGCGTGTTATCTGCCTTTTTAAGGCTGTCTTCCCAGTTTTTCGTTGTTTCAAGCTGAGTTTCTCTTTCCTCTGAAGCAGCCGCCATACGCATACTTCCGGATGTCAGCTGGGCAGTATATTCTTCATGCTGACGGATAAGAGCTTCGCTCTGTACCCGGTACTGTCCCTGCTGTACATAGAGATTCTGAAGCTTCTGTCCGGTTTCGTCAAAGCCTTCGCCGAGCTTTGCCGCCTTCTCTTCAAGGCGTTCCCAGTCGTGCTGAAGCTGTTCATATTCCACACGAAGGGATATTTCCTGTTTGTGGAGCTTTTCCTCTTTTTCAAGAAGCTGGCTCACATATTTCCCTGCGGTATCAGATTCACCTGACATTTCCTTTGCCTGAGCTTCAAGCACTCCTGCACTTACAAGTGCGTGCTGAACGTCGTTCTCACATACTGCAAGAGCCGCTGTAAGCTGTGCTGTTTCCTCTTCGGCTTTGCGTATCTCTTCACGGAGAGTATCTATCCTCACGCTGCTTTCCTGCAAACGTCTGTATCCGTCCTGAACCTTTGTTTCAGCGGCTTCCAGATCTCTTTCAATATTCTCATACTGAGCCTTTGCTTCAAGAAGCTCATCGGAGAGAGTATCAAGCTTTTTTCTGAGGGTATCTGACTGCTGTACCCAGAGAGATACTTCAAGCTGCTTCTGTTCTTCTGCCAGCAGGAGGAATTTCTTCGCCTTTTCCGACTGAATACGCAAAGGCTCCACTCGTCCCTCCAGTTCTGCGGCAATATCACGCAGTCTTGAAAGGTTATCCTCCGCACTTGCAAGACGTCTTTGCGCCTCTTCCTTTTTGTAGCGGAATTTTGATACGCCTGCCGCTTCCTCGAAAATATCACGTCTGTCGCCGCTTTTGGCACTGACTATCTCCGCAATGCGTCCCTGTCCTATAATTGAGTAGCCGTCACGTCCCATACCTGTATCCATAAAAAGCTCGTTTACATCTTTAAGACGCACTGACTTGCCGTTTATTCGGTATTCGCTTTCACCGCTTCGGTAAAGCTTTCTGGTAACGCTTACTTCTTCGCCGTATTCTTCGCCAAGAATGCCTGAATGATTATCAATATTCAGTGTTACCGCTGCAAATCCTGTAGGCTTCCGCTGCTTGGTACCGGAAAAAATAACATCTTCCATCTTGTTGCCACGCAGCGTTTTGGTAGACTGTTCACCCAGTACCCATCTTACTGCGTCGCCGATATTACTCTTTCCGCTGCCGTTCGGACCTACTACTGCCGTAATTCCTGCGTCAAAATTAAGCTTTATCTTATCCGGAAAGGACTTAAAGCCCTGTAGTTCCAGTGATTTTAAATACATCGTACACTTCCTCTCCAAGTGTTTCTGTAATGCCTTTGTCTGCAAGGCAGAGTTTTAAAATGCCCTCGGCATAATCAGCGTTTTCTGCAATGCTCAGTCTTATGCCGCAAGCTTTTTCCGAAAACATAAGTCTGTTTGCCCTGTTGTGTCCCGACACAAGTCCTGCATCGCCTTTTCTGACCTCTGCAATAACGCAGCTGCCCTTTGACCTGTTTCTGAGAAGTTCACTGTGATCCTCTGCCCATTCAAGCATTTTTCTGAGATACAGCTTTTCAAGCACAAGTTCTTTCAGTGACGGATGGTAGAATCCTCCCAGTATACGGCATTCCATACCCTTTTCCGCATGAAGTCCGCACCTTATAAGGGCAATATTTTCATGTTTAAGGCGGCATATGGCATGAGATACAAATTCCGTCATATTTTCCCATGAGGGCAGAATGTATTCGCCTGTTTTATAAAGCTCACCAAGATGCGTACCTTCCAGCACAACAACCGGATAAAGCCTCATTGTATCGGGTCTGAGGCTTATACATTCAGACAGTGTGTATTCCTCATCCTCCGCTGTACTTCCGTAAAGTCCGTACATCATCTGAAGTCCAAGGGAAAAACCGTGACTTTTAATTCTCTCTGAAGCCTGTCTTATATCCTCTGCCGTGTGACCTCTGCGGTTCATCTGAAGAACCCTGTCCGACATACTCTGAGCACCCAGTTCTATTGCAGTAACGCCGTATTTTTTCAGAAGGACAAGAGTATCCTCCGGCAGAGCGTCGGGTCTTGTGGAAATCCTTATTCCGGAAAATCCTTTTTCTCCCAGAAATGGCTGAACAGCTTCCAGGTATGAAAGCATTTCATTTTCCGGTATGGCTGTGAAGCTTCCGCCGAAAAATGCTATCTCTGAATTTCTCCCGTCAATACCCGTTTCAAGGCTTTCCCTGCACTGTGACGATATTTCCTCCGGCAAAGGCGGCTTTGTTTCTCCGCTTATTGCCCGCTGGTCACAGAAGCTGCACATATTCGGACAGCCTGAATGAGGAATGAAAAATGCAAGATTAGAGTGCTTCTTCATAGCCCATAAGCATAAGAGCTTCCTTTGCAGCCATCTGCTCAGCCGCCTTCTTGCTCTTTCCTGTTCCTGTACCTATAACGTTTGAATTAAGGCAGACATTCACAGTGAATGCCTTGTCATGGTCGGGTCCGCATTCACCAGCCAGAACATATTCAACCTTTTCCTCAGGGTTCTTCTGGATTATCTCCTGAAGTACCGTCTTGTAGTCACGGAAACAAACATTGCTGCTTTTCTCAGCGTGTTTCGGAATAAATCTCAGTACGTGCCTTGAAGCCGCTTCCATTCCGCCGTCAAGGTATATTGCGGCTATTACTGCTTCAAAAGCATCTGCTAAAATGGAAGAACGCTCTCTTCCTCCAGTATGCTCTTCGCCCTTTCCAAGCAGCAGAAATTCGCCCAGATGTATTTCCTTTGCGAATACATGAAGTGCCTTTTCGCAAACAAGAGAGGCTCTCAGCTTTGTAAGTTCACCCTCCGGCATTTCTTTATAATGGGAAAACAGATAATCCGATACTATTATTGAAAGAACGCTGTCGCCTAAAAATTCAAGTCGTTCATTGCTGGAACGGCACTTTTTCTTTTCGTTGGCATAGGAGGAATGTGACAGTGCCTCCACAAGAAGATCCTTGTTTTTGAAATGATAGTTTATATTATTTTCAAAACGGCTGAGTTCTTCGTTACATACCTGCTCCATGATTTACATCACCCTTTCTGTATACCGCAAACGGTTTCAGCAATTGCAGCTATCATATTTCCCTTAACGCAGTCCCTTGCCTGACGAATGGCATTATAAAACGCCTTTGCATCTGAACTGCCGTGAGCCTTTATAACAGGTTTTGAAGCACCTATCATAAGAGCTCCTCCTACAGACTTGTAATCAAGCTTCTGTGAAAGCTTCTTTATTTTTCCAAGGCATATAAGTGCAGCAAGCTTTCCTGTACCTGCGAAAATGTTGTTTTTAAGCTCGCTTGCCATAAACTTGCCCATTCCTTCATAAAGCTTCAGTGCAATATTTCCGGTAAATCCGTCGGCAACCACAACATCTGCCTTGCCGAAAGGCAGTTCCCTTGCTTCAATATTTCCGCAGAAATTAACAGGCGCTTTTTCAAGAAGCCTGTATGCTTCCAGATCAAGTTCTCTGCCCTTTGTTTCCTCTGCGCCTACATTAAGAAGCTTCACCACAGGTTTTTCTATTCCCATTACCCTGTTCATGTATGCACTTCCCATAATGGCAAACTGCACCAGCATCTCCGGGCGGCAGTCATTGTTTGCGCCGCCGTCAAGGAGAATAAAAGGCTTATTTGCTGTAGGCATAATAGGCGCCAGTGCCACACGCTTTATGCCCTTTATACGTTTTACAATAAATGTTGAGCCTACCACAAGTGCGCCGCTGCTTCCTGCGGATACAAATGCGTCGCCCTGTTCATTACTGAGTGCCTGCATTCCCACAGCCATGGAGCTGTCCTTGTGTTCCTTTATAAGAGAAACAGGTTCCTCATGTATATCAAATGATTTGGCGGCATGAAGGATCTCTATTCCGTCAAGTGAAATATCGTTATCCTTTGCACAGCTGCGGATAACACCCTCATCACCCACAAGAGTAATATTTACTCCCAGGTCACGAACAGCCATTGCACCGCCCTTTATCACCTCAAGAGGTGCATGATCTCCGCCGAATGCGTCTACAATGATATTCATTTCTATGTATCATCCTTCCTTTTCAGACAGATACTTTTCCAGCGCCGCCAGCGCTCTGTCTGCATATGCCTGATATTTTGCCTTTTTATCTCTTATTCGTTCCGGAAGTTCCGGCAGTATTCCCATATTGCAGCCCATAGGCTGAAATTCCTTTACGGTTTCATCACTGATATATGCCGCCAGCGCTCCCATCATTGTTTCCCTGGGCAGAACAAGCGGTTCATTTCCCGAAAGCTTTCTTGCAAGATTTTTACCTGCAAGTATTCCGCTTGCAGCTGATTCAATGTAACCTTCAACGCCGGTTATCTGCCCTGCAAAGAACAGAAGCGGATCTTCCTTCAGAGAATAATCGCTGTTTAAAAGTTTCGGACTGTCAAGGAAGGAATTCCTGTGCATTACGCCATAGCGCATGAATTCAGCATCTGCAAGACCGGGAATCATTGAGAATACTCTTTTCTGCTCAGGAAATCTGAGATTTGTCTGGAATCCCACCAGATTGTAAAGAGTTCCGCTGCTGTTTTCACGGCGAAGCTGAACCACTGCATATGGCCTTCTGCCGGTTCTCGGATCCGTAAGACCTACAGGCTTCAGCGGACCGAAACGCATTGTATCTTCACCTCTTGAAGCTAAAACTTCAATGGGCATACAGCCTTCATAGACACGGAAGATTTCCTTGTCGAATTCGCTCAGCGGGGCACGTTCAGCACCAACCAGCGCTTCGTAAAAGGCAAGATACTCTTCCCTGTTCATGGGACAGTTTATATAGTCAGCGTCGCCTCTGTCATAACGTGATGCAAGAAATACGATATCCTTGTCAAGACTTTCATATGTGACGATGGGAGCCGCAGCGTCAAAAAAGCTGAGTCTGCTGCCGCACTTTTTCTCAATGCTTTCAGCAAGTCCTGCCGCAGTAAGAGGGCCGCTTGCCACAACTGCAGGAGAATCCGGAATCTCTTCAACCTCCTCGGTGCATATCGTAATAAGAGGATGAGATGCAATTTTTTCAGTTACCATATCTGAAAAAAGCTCCCGGTCAACTGCAAGTGCTCCTCCGGCAGGAACAGATACTTTTCTTGCACATGGAATAAGAAGAGAACCCATTCTTTCCATTTCTGCCTTCAGAAGACCAGCCGCAGAAGCAAGTCTGTCTGCTTTAAGGGAATTGGAGCATACAAGCTCCGAAAGTCCCTTGTAATGATGAGCCGGTGTGAATTTTACGGGTTTCATCTCATACAGAGTCACAGGAAAACCTGCTTCTGCAAGCTGCCATGCAGCTTCACAGCCTGCAAGACCTCCTCCGATAACTGAAACTCTCTGCTTGCTGCTCATGTTGTTTTCCACCTTATTCTTCACCGCCGTTCATAGGTCTGTCGTAGCCGCAGCCCTGCTTCTCGCAGACCTTGCGTCCTGATTTTCCGCCCTTCTGGAAAAGAGTGCTTCCGCACTGAGGACATTTTTCCTCAAGAGGAACATTCCATGTCATAAAGTCGCATTCCGGATAGTTTCCGCAGCCATAAAAGCTTCTGCCCCGCTTTGACTTCTTGAGAATGATCTTTCCTCCGCATTTCGGACAGGTACCCGGTGTTTCCTGCACTATCTTCTTTGTATTGGTGCATTCCGGAAATCCGGGACAAGCAAGGAATCTGCCGAATCTGCCTATTTTTATAACCATGTTTCTTCCGCAGTTTTCACAGACAATGTCCGTTTCCTCATCGGGAACCTTAACACGTCTGCCCTCCATTTTTTTCTCAGCCTCAGAAAGAGCCTTTGAAAAATCACCATAGAATTCATTAAGAGCGCTGACCCAGTCACGCTGTCCCTGTTCAACTTCGTCAAGGTCATTTTCCATTTTTGCGGTAAATGCAGCGTCAACTATATTCTGGAAATGCTCCTTCATAAGCTCTGTTGTAACTTCACCTAAAACTGTAGGCTTCAGTGTTTTGCCTTCACGCTCAACATAGAGCCTCGATATAATTGTAGTAATGGTAGGAGCATAGGTACTCGGTCTGCCGATACCGTTTTCTTCAAGAGTTTTGATAAGTGACGCTTCTGTGAATCTTGCAGGCGGCTGTGTGAAATGCTGATTCCCTTCAAGTGAACGAACCTTCAGAATATCGCCCTCATTAAGCTCCGGAAGATTCTTGTTTTCACCCTTTGTATCCTTTGATTCCTCATAAAGCACTGTAAAACCGTCAAAACGGACTGTGGAACCGCTTGCCTTGAACAGACAGCCGTCCGCCATTATATCAACGGAAACAGTATCAAGGGCAGCGTCTGCCATTTGACTTGCAATAAATCTTTCCCATATAAGCTTATACAGCTTGAACTGATCAGATGTAAGACTGCTTTTCAGCCTTGCAGGTGTAAAGGAGGGCATGGAAGGACGTATCGCTTCATGGGCGTCCTGGGCATTTTTCTTTGATTTATATACACGTGGTTCAGAAGGAACATAGTCTTCTCCGTATGTGCTGCGTATATAGTCAGTTGCAGCTGACCTTGCTTCATCTGAAATACGAAGACTGTCGGTTCTCATATAGGTGATAAGACCCATTGCGCCCATTCCTTCAACCTCAACGCCTTCGTAAAGCTCCTGAGCCACCTTCATTGTACGCTTTGACTGAAATCCCAGCTTGTATGAAGCCTCTTGCTGAAGGGTGGATGTAATAAAAGGTGCCGCCGGGTGCTTCTTTGTAATGCGTTTTTTCACCTTGGAAACCTTAAACTCAGCATTATTAAGACGTGCCAGAAGTGCGTCTGCTTCTTCCTTTGTGCCGATCTCTGTTTTATCCACACGGTTTCCGTCTACTGCCGTAAGCTTTGCTGAAAACATCTTCCGTGATGAGCCTGCTGAAAGTTTTGCGTCAACGGACCAGTATTCCTGGGGTACAAATGCCTTTATTTCATTTTCCCTGTCCACAACAAGCCGTACTGCAACAGACTGAACACGTCCTGCCGAAAGTCCTCTGCGAACCTTTTTCCACAGGAAGGGACTAAGCTTATATCCCACAATTCTGTCAAGGATACGTCTTGCCTGCTGTGCATTTACAAGGTCAACATCTATTTTATGCGGGTGTTCCATGCCGTTTTTTATACCGCTTTTTGTGATCTCGTTGAATTCCACACGGTTGTTTTCATTCATGTCAAGATTCAGCATCTGGGCAATATGCCATGATATTGCTTCTCCTTCACGGTCCGGGTCAGTTGCAAGATATACACGGCTGCATTTCTTTGCATGGGCTTTAAGCTGCTTTATTACATCTTCCTTGCCCTTCATATCGGTATACTGAGGCTGAAAATTATTCTCCACGTCCACGCCGAATTTTGATTTGGGCAGATCACGGACATGACCCATAGATGCAATGACGTCATAGTCCTTGCCCAAATATTTCTGTATAGTTTTAGCCTTTGCAGGCGACTCAACAATAACAAGATTTGACATATTTCATCTGGCTCCGAACTTTCTTCAGAGCCAACTCCTTTCTAAAGGATACCGTAGCACTGCCCTGTAAATCTGGATATATAGCCGTCTATGGAAAGTTCCGTCAAGGCTGCTGCGACTTCGCTTTCATCAGCGTCCAGCCGCTCAACAATTGCGTCAATATGCATCTGATGCTCCTGGGATAAAAGCACTGCTATCCTTAGCTCCAGCCCATTCAGCATTGAAAAGTCCTTTCTCTTCTCTGAGGCAGTATTTTCCGGTTCAGGCTTATCTGCTTCGGTTTCGTTTTCTTCTTTTTCTTTTTTCTCATTTTCAGCCGGTTTCTCTTTCACGGCTGACTTTTTATCAGCCGTTTCCGTACCTTTTTTTCCTGCTGTTCTATCTGTCTTTTCTTCAGAGTCATCATCTCTGTCAAAGAACACTGATTCATCTGTGCTGTGAGATGATTCAAACAGTACGGACGGCTTTAGTTTATGTGCATATGCAGGATAGTATTCGTTCAGTATATCAAGATGACTGAATACAGGTATCGCACCGTCACGCAGATATTTTACCACACCTGCATACCTGTTGTCAAATATATCTGCCGGAGGAATGCAGAAAACACTTCTGCCCTGTTCAAGGGCAAGATTGGCAGTAATAAGTGAACCGCTTTTCTCCGGTGCCTGTATAACAAGGGTTCCCATGCTCAGTCCCGACAGTATCCTGTTTCTTACGGGAAAATTCTTGGGCAATGGCTCAGTTCCCGGGAGAAATTCAGTCAGAACAAGTCCGTTCCTTGCTATGTATTTTTTTGCTCCGGCATTATCTCTCGGATAATCCACGTCAATTCCGCAGCCCAGAACAGCCACGGTTCTTCCTCTTGCAAGAAGGGCTGCACGATGTGCCGCTGAATCAAGTCCCACTGCAAAACCGCTAATTATTATAACATCTGCACGTGCAAGCTCGCTGCATATCCAGTTTGCCACACGAACGCTGTATTCTGTAGGTTTTCTTGTACCTACAACTGTAACTGTAGGATATTTTCCTAAAATATCAATATCGCCCTGATAAAACAAGACACAAGGCGGATTATATATAGATTTAAGTGATTCGGGATATTTCTCATCACCGTAATATGTAACTGAAATATTCTTTTTTTCACAGTTTTCAAGAACTTTTTCAGCCTGTTCAGGCGAAACGCTGCATACGGCACGTTTCTGTCTGTCAGTCATGCCGAATCTTATTCTCTGGGATTCATCCTGCAAAACGTGATATGCTCTTTCCGGCGTTTTAGTAATGCTTAAAACACTCCATATCTTGGGATTTCCCGCACCAAAAACCATAACGAGCCAGAGCCAGTATTTAAGCATATTAATCAGCCCGTCCTTTCATCATTTCCCACATAAGAATGCCGGCTGCCATTGCAGCATTCAGTGATTCAATATTTCCGTGCATTGGTATGGTGATCCTGCGGTCACAGCGGCTTATCACATGATCCGTAAGTCCGCTGCCTTCATTGCCTATCCACACAGCACGTCCGGAATCATCATAACCACATTTTCCCGCAAATTCAGCTTCACCCTGCACCACAGCAGCGTCGCTTTTTATTCCTTCTTTTTCAAGTGCAAAAAAAAGCTCGTCTTCGTCACTGCAAACATTCACCGGAACACGAAAAAAAGAACCCATTGTGGCACGTATTGCCTTTGGACTATATATATCACAGCTTTTGCAAAATATTACACCGTCAACGCCCAGTGCGTCTGCCGTTCTCAGTATCATTCCTGCGTTTCCCGGATCCTGGAGCATATGAAGCACTGCAAACGCTCTGCCGCCCTTCAGAAAATCAGCCAGAGGAAGCTCTTCCGGCATTGAACAAACTGCAAAAACTCCCTGAGGACATTCTGTTTCAGCCATATAACCGCTCAGAGCTTCGGAAATAAAAAGCGTTCTGCAATTGGCAGGACTGTACTCCGAAAGCTCTCTTCCGTATTTCTCAAAAGCATTTTTTGTAACAAATAATGTTCTTATTTCTGCACCGTTCTTCATTGCGTCGGAAACAAGACGGTATCCTTCCAGCACAAAGCATTTCTCGTTAAGTCTTGCTTTTTTGCTGCCTGCAAGCTTTCTGTACATCTTTACCGAGGGATTATCTTTCGCTGTGATCTCACTGAATCCATAGTCCATTGGAATCCTCCTTATAACAAAACACGCTCCGTATTTTACCAGAGCGTGTTCAGATTAGCTATTACAGGGCTGCCTTTGCCTTTTCAACAATAGCAGTGAAACCTGCTGCGTCATTGATTGCAATCTCAGACAGCATCTTTCTGTTCAGTTCGATGCCAGCCTTCTTGCAGCCGTTCATAAATGTAGAATAGTTGATACCATTCATCTTGCAGGCAGCAGAAATTCTTGTGATCCAGAGCTGTCTGAACTCTCTCTTCTTCTGCTTTCTGCCGATATATGCGTAGTTGCCTGACTTCATGACAGCCTGCTTAGCCATCTTGAAGTGCTTGCTCTTGCTGCCCCAGTAACCCTTAGCCAGCTTCAGTGTTTTATTTCTTCTCTTACGAGTCATCATTGCACCCTTAACACGTGCCATAATCTTC
>JAQXHO010000134.1 GCA_029007315.1 Oscillospiraceae bacterium | reverse complement strand
TCTTCTCATATCCGGCACAGCAAACCGTTTTGCAGTAAAGGATCCGGTGGTTTATACCGCAGTAACAGAACTTATTGATTCCGGTATTTCACGCATTCTCTTTAAATCAGCCTTCTTCGGCATAACAGGCATTGTGCTTATCGTGCTGAATGTTGTCTTTAATAAAAGAAAAGAAAAAGAATAAAAATTAAAGGACGGGCAGAACCCGTCCTTTTTTGTGCTGTTGTTTAACCCTCCCACCACCTTCGGTGGTCCGTCCCTCCCTTTCAGGGAGGGCAATTTCTCCGCCGAATTTCGCTTAAACTGTAATTTAAAGCAATTACAATAATTCTGCTGAAAAATGCCTCTCCTGAAAGGAGAGGGGGACCGCTTTAGCGGTGGAGAGGTTAATACCTCTAATTTAAAGTCATCTGAGAAGATAAAAAACCGCCCGGAGGAAATCCGGGCGTTGGTGACTGTGAAAAATCAGCTGTGCATAATTTCGGAAATTGCATCCAGAATCTTATCGTGACAACCTCCGCATCCGGTAGAACAGTGTGTTACTTCCTGAACGTGCTGGAAAACAGACAGTACATCAGAAAAGCTGGTCATTTCATGCATAGCATCTTCAACATCAGCATAGGATACACCCATGCAGTGGCAGATTTCATAGTTCTCCATAGAAGCCACTCCTTTCTGTATGGCATAGAAAGCCGTACCGTATTTTCATCTTTTATTATATCACAGTTATGCCATGCTGTCAATAATAATTATCATCATGGCATTGAAATTCAGACAGCGCAAAAAAAAACAGTTGACGAAAAGGGAATTTTCGTGTATCATATACTTAGGGCAACATAAACGTATATGCAGACTACAGCGGCAGAGCCGCAGAAATTTTACGGGTGATAATTGAAAGTGAGTAACAGATATCAAAGCAGAACAGCGTCATATATAAAAAGAAGCATAGCGCTGCTGATAGTGCTTCTGATCATAGGCTTTCTGGGATTCCAAGGGTGGCGTATATGGAACTTTTACCGTTCCGTAAACGGAGAAATACCTCCTCAGCTGCCGGATCCGGCTGATTATCCTGTGAAGGGCGTGGATATTTCATATTATCAGGGCGAAATAGACTGGAATGTCCTTTCCTCGGAAGATCATGTTAAATTTGCCTTTATAAAGGCAACGGAAGGCAGCAATCACCAGGACGAACGCTTCACTGAAAACTGGGAAAATGCAAGAAGCGCAGGAGTTTATGTGGGAGCGTATCATTTTGTGAGCTTCGAAAGTTCCGGTGAAACCCAGGCAGATAACTTCATTTCTCTTGTTCCAAAGCAGGCAAACAGCCTACCTCCGGTTCTGGATCTGGAGCTTTACAATGAAGAAGTAATGGCGAATCCTCCATCAAAGGAGAAGGTTCATCAGATACTGGACGCCATGATGGAAAAGCTTGAAGCCTACTACGGCGTAAAGCCTGTAATATACACTTCCTCAAATCTGTATATGAAATATATCTTCGGCTCTTACTGGAGCTATGACCTGTGGCTCAGCAATACAAAATGTGAACCTCTTGCAAAGTGGACGTTCTGGCAGTACAGCTACGAAGGGTATCTTTCCGGCTTTGCGGCGGATAGTATTCCTGTGGATCTCAATGTCTACAACGGCAGTGAAAAAGATTTTTACGAGCATTTCGGGCTTTCGCCTGACTTTGCGGTGTATAAGAAGGAGAATGCTTCATGACGGAACCGCTTTTTCTTAAAGGAGCAGTTAAGGATTATATCTGGGGCGGAAACAGGCTGAAAACAGCTTTCGGCAAGGAATCTGACAGTGAGAATATAGCGGAAAGCTGGGAACTTTCCTGCAATGAAAACGGAATATGCACCGTAATGAACGGCAGCGGCAAGGGCCTTTCTCTTACAGAATATATAGAAAAGCACGGCGCTGTGAATGTTTTAGGCGAGGACTGTCTGAGGACAGAAAGCGTTCCTATTATAAAGCTGATAGACGCAAAGGAGCCTTTGTCGGTACAGGTTCACCCCAATGACGATTACGCAAGAAAAAAAGGCTTCAGATGCGGAAAGTCAGAAATGTGGTATATAATTGACGCAGAAGAGGGTGCTGAGCTTGTTCTGGGAGTAAATAAATGCCTTGCGGAAGAGGAACTCAGACAGCATATTGCCGACGGCACTGTTGAAAGGGTGCTGAGGCACGTTCCTGTGAAAAAAGGCGACGTGTTCTTCATACCGGCAGGAACCCTTCATGCAATCGGCAAGGGAATACTTCTTGCGGAGGTTCAGCAGAATTCCGACATAACCTACCGTGTGTATGATTATAACCGGAGAGATGCAAAGGGAAATCTGAGAGAGCTGCATATAGAGGACGCAATGAAGGCAGTGAGCCTTAAACCTGTGAGTACAGAGGGCGTTGTATGCAGTCTGCCGGAGGAAAAAATGGTCTGGGGCAGCAAAAAGCTTCTATGCGGCTGCGATTACTTTGTAACATCTCTTGAAAAGGTGAACAGAAGAGTTACAAGGCAGGGAATGCAGAACGTATACCGGCACTTTCTTGTGCTGGAGGGAAAAGGCACTCTTACAGTTGAGGGCGTTTCCTATGAAATGAAAAAGGGCGACAGCATACTTCTGCCGCCAATGAATGGTGACTACTGCATGGACGGGGAACTTGAATATCTTTCAACCTTCAGTCTTGATGCAGAGGAATAGACAACATATTTTACGGAGGAATAAAAATTATGAAGTATTATATCGGAATCGACCTGGGCGGTACAAATATCGTTGCAGGCGTAGTCAATGAAAACTATGAGATCATTGCTAAATCAAGCGTGAAGACAAATCTCCCAAGACCGGAGCAGGAAATTGCCGCTGATATTATAAAGGTATCAAAGCAGGCTGTGGCTGACGCAGGTCTTACAATGGATCAGATCGAATGGGTGGGCATGGGTACACCCGGCATTGCAAACAGCGAAACCGGAATTATCGAATATTCCAACAACCTGGGCTTTGTAAATACTCCCATGGTAAAGTATCTGGAAGAAGGCCTTCAGAAGCCTGCATTCATCGAAAATGACGCAAATGCTGCTGCATACGGCGAATACGTTGCAGGTGCGGCAAAGGGCGCTAAGAACGCTGTCTGCATCACACTGGGAACAGGCGTTGGCGGCGGAATTATCGTTGACGGCAAGATCTACTGCGGCTCAAACTTCGGCGGTGCTGAGATAGGTCATACTGTAATTTCAGTTGACGGCCCTCAGTGTACCTGCGGCAGAAAGGGCTGCTTTGAGGTATATTCGTCAGCAACAGGTCTTATCCGCATGACAAAGGAAGCAATTGCGGAGAATCCTGACAGCTCTATGGCAGCTGAGGAAAAGATCAGCGGCAGAACAGCCTTCAACCACATGAGAAAGGGCGACAAGGCAGCAAAGGAAGTTGTTGACAAGTACATAAAGTATCTGGCAGCAGGCATAACAAATACAATCAATATATTCCAGCCTGATGTTCTCTGCATAGGCGGCGGTGTCTGCAACGAGGGCGATCCTCTTCTGGTTCCCATGAAGGAAATCGTTGCAAGAGAGAATTACACAAGAAATTCTCCGAAGAATGCAGAGATAGTAATTGCCAAGCTGGGAAATGACGCAGGCATCATCGGCGCAGCATTCCTGGGCAACGCAAAGTAAGTAAAAGCTTATAGAAAATTAAAAGTTTTTCGGTCCAGCAGTTTTTCAAAAATGCTGGTCGCCGCCCGCAGGCGGCGAAACAACTCCTTAGTTAAAAATTATCGTGCGGCAAATTCAGAGCAAAACAAAAATTCCGCATTCAAAAAGCTTAACCTATACATCAATCAAAAAACAGAAACACTTGTTACCCATACAATAAAAGCCAACAATGCGGAATTTTCAAACACAGCAAAAAGCGGAGCGCAGCGACAATTTTTTGCGAACCGCTGAAGTTCGTAAAATTCAGAACAACAGCTGAATTTCCGCAATCAAAAAATAAACCGTATTAACACGATAAATTGCGCAAAAAACCTTGCAATTTAAAAAAAAACCTGTTATAATGTAAAATGGCGGCTGAAGCTGCAAAAAAATGAATGAAAAGAGGTACTATCATGCCTGC
>JAQXHO010000133.1 GCA_029007315.1 Oscillospiraceae bacterium | reverse complement strand
TGTATACGGTCAGATGATCGGCGGCAAGGACGCAGGTTCTGATATCGGCAAGCCGGGCAACCACTTCGGTCAGGGCAAGAACTCCTGGCTGACAGGTACTGCTGCATGGAACATGGTTGCTATTTCCCAGTACATTCTGGGTGTACAGCCTGACTTCGACGGTCTGAAGATTGATCCTTCCATTCCTCACGAGTGGGACGGCATGACTGCTACCCGTAAGTTCCGTGGTGCTACATACAATGTTACAATCAAGAACCCTGACCACGTTTGCAAGGGTATTAAGTCTGTAACTGTTGACGGCAATGCTATCGAGGGCAATGTTCTTCCTGTATTCCCCGAGGGCGGCGAACACACAGTTGAGGTTGTAATGGGCTAAGCTGTTATAACGGATTGACATTATATTAATATGAAAAGCTGCTGCAGGTTTTTTATTCCTGCGGCAGCTTTTTTTGTGTTATTATTACTTATTTTACAGTCAGACTAAATCTATTATCTTTTCATTAATTCGGTTTGTCACTTTCAGAAGATATTTAAGTTCTGCATCGTTAAGGTCACTATTTTTAATTTCATCAAGTGCCTTCATAGTTTCGGTGTATTCTTCCATCACATCTGCATACTCTTCTAAAATGCCAAGATCTGTTGGATTTTCCTTATACTTTTTCATGAATTCACAGTATTCATCAAAGAAATCCTCGTAACTGTCAAGTGATTCCTTGATTTCGGGTCGAATTTCATCTGATGCAGAGTTGCCTTCACTGTTCTCAATGGTTTCTGTTTCTACTTTTAAATAGATTTTTTAGTACTTATTAGTACTAATATTCACATTATAGCACAAATATATGTTAAAGTCAATAGTACCGATTAGTACTAACCTATTTTCGGTAAATATTAACATAAACAGGAGATGATATTTGTGTATTTTCAAAGGCTGAGAGATTTAAGAGAAGATATGGACATGAACCAGACTCAGGTTGCAGCACTTCTCCATACAAGCCAGACAGTATATTCAAGATATGAAATAGGATTTCAGACCATACCGGTAGAGTACCTGCTGATTTTGTCCGAATTCTACAATGTTTCCGTCGACTATATTCTGGGCAGAACAAATAAAAAGGAACTGAATCTTTAGAATGTCCCAGTAAAAGCTGCGTCCTTCAGTGCGGCCTCAGAATACAAAATCGCCCTGTTTGAAACAGGGCGATAAAAATACTTTTTTAGTTGTCCAGATGTTGTCCAAACAGCTTCTTGAACTCGTAGAAATAACAAAATACAGCCAAATAATTGACGATTTGTTATCTCTTTGAGAACTGCGGAGCACGACGAGCAGCCTTGAGGCCGTACTTCTTTCTTTCCTTCATTCTCGGGTCACGAGTGAGGAAGCCAGCCTTCTTGAGGACAGGACGAAGTTCCGGATTGAATTCCAGCAGAGCACGGGAAACGCCATGACGGATAGCACCGGCCTGACCGGTAACGCCGCCGCCTGTAACAGTGCAAACGATGTCCATAGACTCCAGGTTCTCAGTGAGAGCCAGAGGCTGACGAACGATCAGCTTGAGAGTATCAAGGCCAAAGTAATCGTCGATATTTCTGCCGTTGATAGTGATATTGCCTGTACCGGGATAAAGACGTACTCTTGCTACAGAGTGCTTTCTTCTGCCTGTACCATAATAATATTTAACCTTAGATTCGTACATTTTTTATGCTCCCTTCCTTAGAATTCACAAACTTCCGGCTTCTGAGCAGCCTGCTTGTGCTCTGCACCCTTATATGTGCGCAGACGTGTCAGCTGAGCCGCACCGAGCTTGTTGTGCTGGAGCATGCCCTTGATTGCGATCTTCATAGCTTCATCAGAATGCTCAGCCATCATTTCCTTGTACTGAGTCTTCTTCAGGCCGCCGATCCAACCTGTGTGCCAGTAATAATACTTCTGCTCAAGCTTCTTACCTGTAAGAACAGCCTTATCACAGTTGATAACGATAACAAAATCGCCGCAGTCAACGTGAGGAGCGAAAGTAGTCTTGTGCTTACCTCTCAGAATGTGAGCAGCCTGTGCTGCAACACGTCCCAGCGGCTTGCCTTCTGCATCAATGATATACCACTTGCGGCTTACTTCTGAAGCCTTAGGCATAGTTGTTGCCATAGTCAATTCCTCCTGATTTCTATCAAAAATATCTTCGTTTCCGTATGCGGATCTGCGCATCGGAAAACCAGGCAGAGGGCAGTTGGGTCAGACTGCACTGCCGGTATTTCGCAAGATACTAACCGGTCTCTCTGACAGTACAAGATTTATTATATACTAAATCTGCTTTTTTGTCAAGAGCTTTTCCGGAATTTAACCTTTGAAATACTGTGAATTTTTGCCCTGGAAATACTGCCTTGCTTGGTTAGTTTGACAAATCAGAAATTATGTGTCTATTCTTATCATTTCAGAAATCGTCTTATTTCTTTACAGGAAAGCCATAACCCATATACCTGTTCATAGTCCGATATATTCATTTCTCTTATTATCATATCATAATAAATCTTTCATTAAATTCAAATTGACTCCTCGTACCGGTTTTCCCATATAAAAATAAAACATAATCAGAAACCGCAAATAGCGAGATACCAGTCCGCAACAGGTTCGCCGGCGAACACTGCCGCCGCTATTCCGAGGGACAGATAGGGTCCGAATGCGAACTTTGAATCACCTGTGCGTACCTTATGAATCATACCGAATACGGAACCCAGTATAAGTCCGAAAAACAGTGCAGGCACAACAGCCTTTATACCAAGGAAAAGACCGCCTGCCAGCATAAGCCAGGCGTCGCCCCAGCCCATGGCACGTTCTCCCGAGAGAACCACTATCAGCATCAGCGGAAGGAATCCTGCCGCCATTCCGATACCATGGGAAATAATTGCCTCCGTTCCGCTGCTTAAAAAGTCAGTGAGGGTCTGTGCAGCGCCCATTATTCCAATGAACCCCACCACATACATACTTATAAGCTGTGTATCCAGATCCATGAAAAATACTACTATAAGCGCCGAAAATACCAGACAGCATATAACCGCTTCAAGAGGCTGTTCCATTATTCCGTAATATGCAAATATCAGCACATACAGTACAGCATTAAGGCTTTCCACCAGTGGATAACGTCCGGAGATCTTTGCCTTGCAGCTGCGGCATTTTCCTCTCAGTATCAGCCAGCTGAATATGGGTATCAGATCACGCTTCTGTATGAATGCCCCACAGCTCATGCAGTGGGAATTAACCTTTGTAAGGGATTCCTCTTTCGGCAGGCGGTATATGCACACATTCAGGAAACTGCCTATGGCAGCACCAAACATAAATATCACTATATATAACAGTGCGTAGCAGAAATATAACATTTACTGATCACCCGGCTGTCTTATACAAGCAGTCTTTCATTGCAGTATTCGCATTCCAGCAATGTATCGCCCACAGAAACAAAGCTTTTAGGCAGATATTTCTCGGTGCAGGTTATGCAGTTGGGATTTTTGCAGACAGCATTTTTGTGTACCTTGCCGTGCAGCAGAGTGGTCTTTGTATCAAGGTTAAGCATTGTAATGATAAGTGCCATGCGGACGTACATACCATATTTTGCCTGCTTGAAATAAGCGGCTCTCGGGTCTTCGTCTATCTCAACCTCTATCTCGTCTACTCTCGGCAGCGGATGAAGCACGATCATATCAGGTTTGGCAGTCTTCATCTTCTTTACAGTCAGAACATATGTATCCTTCTGAGCAAGGTATTCCTCACGGCTTGCAAATCTCTCCTGCTGGATTCTTGTCATATACAGCACATCAAGCTCCGGAAGAACCTCTTCAAGAGATGATACCTCAGTGAAGGGACAGCCGCTTGCCTTCAGAATATCCTTTACATATGAAGGCAGACTCAGTTCCGGTGTGGAAATAAGAATAAATCTGTTGCCTTCGAAGCAGGACATTGCCTTCAGAAGAGAATGAACGGTTCTGCCGTTGATAAGGTCGCCGCAAAGACCTATTGTCAGATGATCAAGTCTGCCCTTTTCGCATTTGAGGGTCAGAAGGTCTGTGAGAGTCTGTGTGGGATGAAGATGTCCGCTGTCGCCTGCATTTATAACAGGGCAGTCAGCAGTCAGTGCAGCCGCCTTTGCAGCACCTGCAACAGGGTGGCGCATTACCAGAATATCAGCGTAATTGCTTACGATTTTTGTTGTATCCTTGAGAGTTTCACCCTTGGATACGGAGGAATTTGCAGGATTATCAAAGCCTATCAGCCTGCCGCCCAGACGGAGCATTGCAGTCTGGAAGGACATCTGTGTACGGGTTGACGGCTCATAGAACAGTGTAGCCATTATCTTTCCCTGACAGGCGCCGGAATATATTTCCGGATTATTTTTGATCTTTTCGCCCAGGTCAACTACTTCCTTCCACCATGAAGCAGGGTAATCATTAAGGTCGATGAGATGCGGGTATGCTGAAATCATGTTTATACCTCCTGAATTTAACCGGTATTCCGGTGTATTATCAAAGAACTTTACTGCCGTTCATGTATATTCTGAACGACATATCAAAATACTGCGCCGCACGTTTGCACAGAAGCATTCTATCCATGAATATCTCGAAATATTCAAGCACAGATGATATTTCCGTGTCAATTTCCAGTTCCAGCTTGAAGCTTTTCTTATCCTCGGAAACAGACAGCTTTGAGCTTGTGACAGCGTAATTTACTCTGTCGTGAATATCAAATGATATAAATGTTGTATTGCGCACACGGCTTCTGCGGACATCAGTCTTATCACTGAGGATAAGTGCGGCTGAAATGGGATCCACAGGCTGTGCCGTGCTTTCGTCATGGTTGCCTATTGCTGAAATAATAGAGCATATCTCATCAGCAGGCATATTGAGTTTGTCAAGCAGGCAGAATGCCATCATTGCGCCGTTATGTGCATGGTCGGCACGGTTTACGATATTGCCTATATCGTGGAGAAATCCTGCTATTTTTGCCAGTTCAGCCGTTCTCTCAGGGTAGCCCAGATCTGTCAGTATGGTTGACGCAGTGTGACCAACCTTTTCCACATGGGCAAATGAATGCTCAGTATAGCCGATAGCTTCAAGCACCTTGTCGGCACGGCGGACATATTCAAGAACCTCCGGATTTCTGCGGATATATTCATAGGTAACATTGCTTGCCATTGGCTCTGCCTCCTTTTATCAGTTATATTTTGCCGAAATATACGTCGTACCATACCAGGAACATATAAACCGTCCATATCTTTCGGCTGTAGTCGCCCTTGCCGGCTCTGTGGTCGTCAAGGAGTTTTACCAGTTTATCTGTATTGAAATATTTTAGAGCGGCTGCCCCTGTGAATGCCGTTTTTACGGTATTGTAATAACCGTCCTCTTTCAGCCATACACGGATCGGCACAGGGAAACCGAGTTTTTTCTTCACAGCAGTCTTTGCTGTCTGAGGAGGAGTATCCTTCTTTGCAGCCATACGCATTGCATACTTTGTGGTATACTTCATGCCCTCGGCTTCTGCCTTTCGTGTCACTCTGTACCTTGTGGGAATTTTTTCAGCCAAAGCCATAACTTCCTTATCCAGGAAAGGCACACGCACTTCCAGGGAATTAGCCATGCTCATCTTGTCAGCCTTCAGAAGAATATCTCCCGTCATCCACATATGAAGGTCAAGATACTGCATTTTTGTAACGTCGTCCTTATCCTTTACCTTGTCATAGAAAGGCTTTGTGATAGCCGCCGGGTCCGGTGCATCTGTCTTTATTTTAAGGATTTCCTTTCTCTCCTTCGGTGTGAACATATAGGCGTTTCCGATGAATCTTTCTTCAACAGTTCTGCCTTTTCTCACAAAGAAATTCAGACCTCTCTTTGCAGGAAGCTTGCTTACCACAGAAGCAACGCCCTTTCTGAATCCCAAAGGAAGTCTGTCATAGAATGTTGCTCCCGGTTCACTGTAAACATTGTAGCCGCCGAAGAGTTCGTCTGCACCTTCACCGGAAAGTGCCACCTTCAGCGAACGTGACGCCAGATTGCACACAAAATAAAGGGCAACTGCCGACGGGTCGGCAAGCGGTTCGTCCATATGATACTGGATAAGAGGAAGAATGTTCCAGTATTCCTCCGGAGTAATGACCTTGCTGTAATTCTTTATGTTAATGGCTTCGGAAAATTCCTTTGCCCAGCCTATCTCATTGTAGCGCTCCTCGTTTCCGAAACCTACTGTAAATGTCTTGTCAACATTGGCAATGGCGGCAACATAGCTTGAATCAACGCCGCTTGAAAGGAAAGAGCCTACCTCAACATCAGCGATCTTGTGAGCCTTTACTGAATCATGGAATGTATCTGAAATCCGGTTTACCCATTCATCAAGATCAGGCTTTTCGTCTGCGTCGAATTTTATCTCCCAGTATCTCTTTATGTCAAGTTTTCCCTCATGATAAGTAAAATAATGGGCAGGCGGCAGCTTATAGACATCCTTAAAGAATGTTTCCGCACAGGGAGAATATTGGAATGACAGATAATTCTCAAGAGCCGCAGTGTTCAGCTCTTTTTTGAAATCCGGGTGACAGAGAAAGCTTTTTATCTCTGAGCCGAACATGAATGTGCCGTTCATTTGTGCGTAGTACAGGGGCTTTATGCCGAAGAAATCCCGTGCGCCGAATATGGTCTTTTTCTCTTTGTCCCAGATAACGAAGGCGAACATCCCTCTCAGCTTGTTAAGGAGTTTTTCGCCGTATTCTCTGTAGCCGTATATAAGCACCTCAGAATCCGTCTGAGTGCTGAAACGGTATCCCTTCTTTACAAGCTCCTCACGAATGGACTGGTAATTGTATATCTCGCCGTTAAAGACAAGCACCAGTTTGCCGTCCTCGCTGTACAAGGGCTGGTTACCGGCGTCTGACACGTCGATAATACTGAGTCTTCTGTGTCCGAGAGCCACGTCGCTGTCAGTATACCTGCCTTCTGCGTCAGGACCACGGTGCTTGATTTTGTCAAGCATTTTTCCGAGAACTGAATCCGCATTGTCAATAGAATTAGTAAAGCCGATAAATCCGCACATATCCATTCCTCCCGATATTTTCTATTTTTTATATTATACTACATTACTCAGATTTTTGCAACAGCTTCACGGAACTTTTTTACCGGTGAAAAGGTTTGGAAAGAATTTTAAAAAAATACTGCAAAACTACTTGAAAATGTGAATGATATGACGTATAATATAATTTGGGCAGCACCGCTTATGCACAGTCTTTGTGAGGCATTGCCCTTGAACAAGAAAAATTACTTGGAGGTAAGCTCATGAGCAGCAAACGTGATCGTTATGGCAGACGCAAGGTGCAGCCCAGGATTCGTTTCCGTTTCAGAAATATCATTCTGATTTTTGCTGTATGTATAATCGTCGGTCTGATTTATTACATGATAAAGATAAACCTTTAGAAAAAAATGCCGGCAGGCTGAATACCGGGCAATGATATGCGCCCGGATATTTTTTTGTAAGAAATATATAAACTTTGCCTGTGGCTATTGACAAGGGGCAAAAAATGGGATATACTTGATATTGACAGTGCAGACACAAGATACGCCAATATGTTGTGGTCTGCATACAATATTTTGTGTTTTGGAAGGGGTATTATTCTTATGATTATACATATAATGAAGCGTGACGGACGAAAAGTTCCCTTTAATATTGAGAAAATCGCAAACGCTATTTTCCGTGCTGCACAGGCTGTAGGCGGCGCTGATATGAACGAGGCAATGGATATTGCTGTAAAAACCTGCGAGCTTTACGAAGAACAGTACGGCAAAGAAACTCCTACTGTTGAAATAATCCAGGATCTGGTTGAGAAGACTCTTATTGAGAATGGCCATGCAAAAACTGCAAAGGCATACATTCTGTACAGATACGAGCGTACCCGTGACCGTGAGATGAAGTCAAACCTCATGAAGACAATGGGCGAACTGACATTTGATTCCGCAAAGGACAGCGATATAAAGCGTGAGAACGCTAATATTGACGGTGATACAGCAATGGGTACCATGCTGAAATACGGTTCATCTGCCGCAAAGGAATTCTACGAAATGAAGGTTCTGAATCCTGCCCATGCAAAGGCACATCGTGAGGGTGATATTCACATTCATGACCTTGACTTCCTTACTCTTACAACAACCTGCTGTCAGATCGATCTTATAAAGCTATTTGACGGCGGATTTTCCACAGGTCACGGCTTTCTCCGTGAACCTAACGACATTGCAAGCTATTCCGCACTTGCCTGCATAGCTATCCAGTCCAACCAGAACGACCAGCACGGCGGTCAGAGCATTCCCAACTTTGACTATTCCATGGCAGGCGGCGTAAAAAAGACATACCGCAAGCGTTATCTCCGGAATATGGAGCGTGGACTTTCACTTATGGCAGACATGGAGGACAGCACCGGTTTTGTCAAAGGCTATGCTGCGGAGATCCTTGAAAAGAAGGGAATTGAACCCTGTCTTGCAAATGACAACGGATTCCAGGAAGCAGAGAGAGAATACCTCCTTGCTAAGACTGATGAGGCAACTGCTGATAAGCTCCAGAAGTTTGCAGCTGAGAATGCCTACCGTGAAACAAACCGTGCCACATACCAGGCAATGGAAGCCCTTATCCACAATCTGAATACAATGAACAGCCGTGCAGGCGCCCAGACGCCCTTCAGTTCCATAAACTACGGTACAGATACATCTCCCGAAGGCAGAATGGTTATCGAAAATATCCTGCTGGCACAGGAAGCAGGTCTTGGCAACGGCGAAACACCTATCTTCCCGATACATATTTTCAAGATAAAGGAAGGCATAAACTACAATGAAACAGACCCCAACTATGACCTGTTCAAGCTTGCCTGCCGTGTTTCTGCCAAGCGTCTGTTCCCGAATTTCGCATTTCTTGACGCACCCTTCAACAAGCAGTATTACAAGGAAGGCGATTACCGCACAGAGATAGCATACATGGGCTGCCGTACAAGAGTTATCGGCAATAACTTCGACCCTGAGAATGAGGTCGTTACAGGCAGAGGAAACCTCAGCTTTACATCAATAAATCTTCCAAGACTTGCTCTGAAGGCTGACCACAATGTGGGTCTGTTCTTCGATATGCTGGAGGAAATGATGGATCTTACAATAGATCAGCTTATGCACCGTTTCCACATTCAGTGTCAGAAAAAGGTTAGAAATTATCCTTTCCTTATGGGTCAGGGCGTATGGATAGGCTCTGAAGGTCTTTCCGCTGATGATACTGTTGGAGAGGTTCTGAAGCATGGTACACTTTCTGTAGGATTTATCGGTCTGGCAGAAGCTCTGAAGGCTCTTATCGGTTCACATCACGGCGAAAGCGAAGAAGCAAGAGAACTGGGCATGGAGATCATCACAGCAATGCGTCAGAGAATGGATCTTGAAGCTCAGAGAACAGGTCTTAACTTCTCACTTCTGGCTACTCCTGCCGAAGGTCTTTCCGGACGCTTTGTACGTATGGATAAGGAGAAATTCGGCATTATTCCGGGTGTTACAGACCGTGATTATTACACAAACTCCTTCCATGTGCCGGTATATTATCCTATCAGTGCAATTGAAAAGATAAAGATTGAAGCGCCTTATCACGAGCTTACAAACGGCGGTCACATCAGCTATATTGAAATGGACGGAGATCCTCTCCAGAATCTCTCTGCATTTGAAAAGGTTGTTCGCTGCATGAAGGAAAGCGGCATTGGCTACGGTTCAATCAATCACCCTGTTGACAGAGATCCCTGCTGCGGATTCACCGGCATTATCGGCGACACCTGCCCTATGTGCGGACGCAGTGAGCATAGCGGTTCATTTGAGCGTATCCGCAGAATCACCGGCTACCTTGTAGGCACTCTCGACAGATTCAATAACGCAAAGCGTTCAGAAGAGCATGACAGAGTAAAGCATAATCTGGCTGAATAAGTTATATAAAAAGTTCCTCCTCTATATGAGGAGGCTTTTTTTGAGAACGAAACCCTTCAGTCAGCTTCCCTTTCAGGGACGCCTTTTGACCGCACATTTATGCTATTGCTTTAATATATGGATAAAGTAAAATTCAGCGGAGAAAAAGCCCTCTCTGAAAGGCAGAGTTCAGCGCTTTAATGTAAACAGAAAGGAAAAATCAAATGGAGATACGCATAGCAGGTACTGTAAATGATTCCATAGTGGACGGAAACGGTTTCCGCTTCACAATATTCACCCAGGGCTGTCCTCATCACTGCAAGGGCTGCCATAACCCTCAGACTCATGCCTTTGACGGCGGAAATATGGTTACAGAGGAGGAACTGCTTGAGAAGATCAAGGCTAATCCCTTGCTGGACGGTGTGACATTCAGCGGCGGAGAACCCTTCTGTCAGGCAGAGGCGCTGGCATCTCTTGGAAAGAAGATCCATGCCCTCGGCGGTCTTGATATTGTCACATATACAGGCTATACCTTTGAGGAAATTCTTGCAGGAATAGAACAGAATCCCTCATGGCAGGAGCTTCTCTGTGAAACTGATATTCTCATAGACGGCAGATTCGAGGAATCTCTTAAAAGCTACGATATAAGATTCCGCGGCAGTACAAATCAGCGTTACCTTGACGCAAAGGAATCCTTCAGACAGAAAAAGGCGGTAGACGCACCATTGCCGGAATAATGTGTAATTTCCTGTCATATATATTATAGCGGCAGAGTCTGCGGGAAACAGTTTATTACAAAACGGTTAAAAAGAATTCCAATACGGTAAATAAAGTTTACAGTTTTCAAATTCGCTTGCATAATGTGTTCATATGTGATATTATGTTAATATCGTAAGTAATGCGAAAATGGAGGTGCTGATTGTGAACAGAAAAAATCGTATACTTGTTTCTATATTGATTCTTATGGGTGCGGCCATGCTCAGTTCATGCACAAGTGCGGCTGACGCAGGTGCAGCATCAGCTGTTACTTCCGCTGCTGTGGTGTATGAAGAAGTCTGAAATTATTATAACGGAATACGATACAGAAATTTAAAATGTCCGCTTCTTGTTTTTCAGGAAGCGGATTTGTGTTTTTGCGTAATGGAAAAATTCTGTAAGAGAGTCAATATTACAGAGCCTTTTATATGGAAAACCCTCCTGCTTTTGCAGGAGGGTTTTTGGTTAGTAGATGAATTTGATGTATTCTATTTTTATGTTATTCCAGTTATTGGCTGAATAATAATTTATAATTTGTAATTTTGAATCGCTGAATTTTGTTGTGTCATAGTTTCTAAGGGCATTAATATTATCATTGCTTAAATCAAATGTTATAATCTTTGAATCTTCTCTTACTTCATTAGTTACATATTCATATACCTGCCCTGTCCAGTCCTCGGAATAATATTGGTGATGCCAGCGGTAATAATGACCAAAAAATCTCACATTGAAATTAAATCCCTCATTCTCAGGTACAGCATCTGAAACCTTAATTTCAATTTTTGACGGAATCTTTTTATCTGCACCGTCTACATAGAAATGCTTAGAAATATCATATTCTCTGTTAAATTCAGCGTTCATTATGATAATATTTTCATTGCCACTAAGTCCGGTGGATATAGATGTTGTAGTCGGCGTCGTTGTGGTGGTAATTGTTGTTGTACTTGTAACACTGGTTGAAGATGATGTTGGAGTTGTACTTGTATCCGGCTGTGCAGGCTGAGTTGTACTGCTTGTGGTGGGTGCCGTAGTTGTCGTGGTGGTTGTCGTTGTTGTAGTGGTTGTGGTGGTAGTAGTTGTTGTTGTTGTCGTTGTGGTGGTTGTTGTGGTGGTAGATGTCGTTGATGATGACTCTTCTGTACTGATTACAGGCAGAGCTTCCGTCGATGTGGTCGTTGAAGTTGTTGTGGTGGTTGTGGCTGTTGTGGTTACTGTCTTAGGATAATCAATTGTATACTGAATATCATCTGCA
>JAQXHO010000132.1 GCA_029007315.1 Oscillospiraceae bacterium | reverse complement strand
CACAAAGACTGTGCGTAAGATGCGCAGTCAGATTTTTTGTCAGATGAAACAAAAAACGCAGTGAATACTTTGTGTATTCACGAGGCTTTTTGTAAAATATGACGGAAAAGCTGCAAGCAGATTACGTGCAGAGCCGTCAGGCATTCTTTGTGCGGTGTTGCCTTAAGACATTCTGACCCATGCTGTTCCGGTTCTTTTCCGGGCAGCATGGAATCAGATAAAAAAATTTTATTAATTTCAAAAAAACTCTTGACAAATGCTTTCCTGTGTGCTATAATATATCTTGCAGTCAGGAAAGCTGATATATTCCTCCATAGCTCAGTCGGTAGAGCACTCGGCTGTTAACCGAGTTGTCGTTGGTTCGAGTCCAACTGGGGGAGCCACCATAATAAAGACGAACTGTTTTGCAGCTCGTCTTTTTTGTTTTATTACGTACTGAAAAAGAGCATTCAGAGTTTCCGTTTCCGGGTCATAACTCTGATATGCTCTTTTGTTTTTATTTTCCTGAGAAGGAACGTCCTACCTTCTGTCCAACGCCCACCACAGTTTCCTTTCCTGTGCCGATAGTTTCCATAATGTTTCTGTCAAGGACAGCCTTGTCCTTTTCCAGAAGCATAATAATAGTGGAACCGCCGAATTCAAAGTATCCCTTTTCAGTATATCTTTTAACCTTGCCCTTCAGATCATGGTTGCAGATCCTGCCTACAAGCAAGGCTCCCACTTCCATCTGAACAAGACAGCCGAAATTTTCGCTTTTCAGCACTGTATATTCACGGCTGTTGCGGACATATACAGGAAGCTTTTCGCACACCATGGGACGAACGCAGTGAAGCTCACCTTCGATGCGTCTTTTAAGCTTTATCTCAGCGTCATCTGTGAAAATATAACGGTGATAATTGTGAGGTGCAAGACGATATATAAGGCAGAGTCCGTCCTTGTATCTGTCGGCGATAACCTTGTTTTCAAGGAGTGCCTTCATGTTGTAGGTCACGTGCTTTATGCGGAAATTCACGTCGGGAGATATCCGGTATACCGACAGAAAACCGTCGCAGGGTGAGATCAGCGCATTTTTATCCTCTGTACGCTTTATCTCCTTCTTCTGCCTTACGAAAAAATCATTGAAGGATCTGTATGGTGCGCCGGTATAGAGTTCCATGTCGATATTGTACTTCTTTATATAATTTTTTATAAGCCATTTGGAAAAAGGCGAATCCATGTAATAATATGCAGCCTTTGAAACACCGGGTCTTACAAGAAGCTTCAAAGCCATTCTGCCCGGAACAGTATTATACAGAAATCTTATTGAAGCACTTTCCTTTTTCATATTACTTCAACCACTCCCAGAATAAGTATTGCCATTTCAGTAACGCCAATTACACCCAAAACAGCCTTTCCTACAGTTTTAGGCTTCTTCAGCTTAAAGGGTGACAGGAACAGAATGCCCATTGCGGCAATAAGGGAAATATATATGTACCTAAAATCAATGTCTGTAAAACCGCCAAGAAGATAGAAGCCAGGCAGCAGCAGCGCCACGCTTGTTACAGGAAGTCCCTGGTAATATTTACGGGTGCCTGTTTCCGTTTTCTGTCTTTCCTCTTCGCAAACGTTGAAATACGCAAGGCGTATAAGTGCGCAGAGAACATAGGCGGCTGAAATTGCAAGTCCGCCGTAGCTTTCTCCGCTGAATTTGTATACGAACAGTCCCGGCAGTACGCCGAAGCACACAAGATCACAGAGAGAATCTATCTGTATGCCGAATTTTTTCTCATTGCGGTTTCTCTTTTTTGTTGCGGCAACCATGCCGTCGAACATATCGCACAGACCGGATATCATCAGACAGAATATTGCACCGCTGGGATTGCCGCCCATTATAAGTGAAAGGCCCACAACGCCGAAGGTAAGTCCTATATACGTAAGCAGAACGGTGTAGTCATAATATCCCAGTATTTTCTTTTCATCGTTCATATCCATTCTCCCATCTTGTCAAAGAACAGGCTGTAAGCCAGAATGCACCACGGCTTGCCTATTACTATTATCCAGCTGAATTTCTTCAGAGTCATTTTTGTAAGTCCCGAAAAATAACAGAAAAAGTCATCCGGGAAAAGCGGCAGCACCATGCCCCAGAAAAGAAGCACAGTATAGGATTTGCTCCTTGCCGCCCAGCCTGCGTATTTATCATACTTTTCCCTGGAAATAAGGCTTTCCACAAGACCGGCTCCGTATTTTTTTGCAAGCATAAACGCTATGATAGAGCCTGCCGATATTCCTATATAGTTGCACAGGAATCCCACTAAAGGTCCGAAGAGTATGGATCCCACTGCACAGCCGAGAAATCCCGGAAGAACAGGTATTATAACCTGCAGAGCCTGTATCACAGTCAGAACCAGAGGTCCGAACACTCCAAAACCGCTTATATACTCCTGAAGTGTTTCAACCGAGTCGAATTTACCGTCAAAATATGCCTTTACCATCATAGCCACCAGCAGTGCGCAGAACACAACCACCAGTACCGTCCACAACTTTTTATGCTTCAAACCGCCGCCTCCAATTTTTCAGTCTATTTCTCATTATACGTATTATTCTATTATATGCAGCTTAAATAAAGATTGAATATCCTTAAACTTTAAAAAAAATTAAAAATTTTATGATGTATTGAACTTGATTTATAAAAGGTGTATAATTACATTATAAGAATAAATACAAACGGAGAATATTATGCGAATACTTATAATTGAAGACGAAAAGGAAATAGCTGACGGACTGGAAGCCATTCTTTCACGGGAAAATTATTCCGTGGACGTGGTTGACAACGGCATAAGCGGTCTTGACTATATTTTAAGCGGTATGTACGACCTTGCGGTGCTGGATATTATGCTGCCGGGAATGAACGGCATTGATGTGCTTAAAAAAGCCCGAAGCGAAGGCGTAACCGTGCCGGTGATACTGCTTACTGCAAAATCCCAGCTCAGCGATAAGATCGAAGGTCTGGACAGCGGTGCGGATGATTACATCACAAAACCCTTTGACGCAGAGGAGCTTCTGGCAAGGATAAGGGCAAGGACAAGAGCCTCGGGAAGTGCCTCCTCTGATGAGCTTTCCTTCGGTGATATCATTCTTTCAAAGCACCGCCAGGAGCTTCGCTGCGGAGAACGTTCCGTAAAGCTGGGTCACAAGGAATTTCAGCTTATGGAATGCCTTATGATAAACAGCTCCAGAATCATGCCCAAGGATACTCTCATTACAAAGGTATGGGGCCCTCTTGACGATACGGAATACAACAACATTGAGGTATACGTTTCATTCCTCAGAAAAAAACTGAGATTTATTAAGGCGTCTGTCCAGATAGTCACCACCAAAAATGTGGGATATTCCATTGAGGTGAAGGATAATGGTTAAAAAGATACGGCTTAAATTTGTAATTGTTACAATGACTATGCTGACGGTGGTATTCAGTGCTATATTTTTTATAAACAAGGCATACAGCAACTACCTGTACCGCCATGACGTAAAGAAGTATCTGGAAAGCATTGCAGACACCAGTGAATTCTATGAAGACAAAAACCCGGATATTGATCATCAGTATTCCGCAAGCTTCTTTCTGGCAGAATTTGACAGTGAAGGTCATCTGCTGAGTCTTAATTCATCTGACGGAACTGCCGTGGAAAACAGTAGTATTATATATGCAGCAAAGGAAATAGAGAAAAAAAACAAAGAAAACGGAATAATGAAATCCTTTGTGTACGTTTCCCATGAAGATGAGGGAAAGAAGTACATACTGTTTGCAGGCATACAGCCCAGAAGGCATTATGCTGCTGAGATTTTCGGAACAGCTTTTGTTCTGATAGCGTCCTTCGGTCTGCTGCTGTGGGTAAGCTTTTACCTGTCAAAATTTGTAACTGCACCTGCCACAAAGGCGCTTGAACGTGAAAAGCAGTTCATATCCGACGCAAGCCATGAGCTTAAAACGCCTATTTCCGCAATAATTCTCAACGCCCAGGCAATGACGGCAACTGAAGAAACGGAAAAACACCTCCGGAACATTATGTCGGAGGCTGAACGCATGAATAATCTTATAAAAAGGCTTCTGACTCTTGCCTGCCTTGACGAATCTGAATACTGCATGGAAAAGAGAAAATTCTGCCTTTCCGACAGCTGCGAGGAAATACTTCTGCCCTTTGAGAGTTTTGCATTTGAGAACAACATTGATTTCACCTATGATATTGCGGAAAACATATATTACAGCGGAATATGCGACGATATCAAGCAGGTGATATCCGTGCTTCTTGACAACGCCTTTAAATATACGCCGGAAAAGGGACAGATAAAAGTCACCCTTCACAGAAAAAATTACCGTCCGGTGCTGACTGTCTATAACACCGGCGAAGGCATTTCCGAAGAGGCGCTTCCTCACATTTTCGACAGATTCTACTGCTGTGAAAAGTCACGCAATACCCATACAAACAGCTTCGGACTGGGACTCTCCATTGCAAAGGCGATAATGGTCGCTCACGGCGGCGATCTATATGCGGAAAGCGAATTCGGAAAATATGCTCAGTTTACTGTAACATTTTAAGAAAAAAAAGGACTGCTCCGTTCATGTGAAGCAGTCCTTTTTATTAACTGAAATATTATTGCATTACTTAATGCCCCAGATATCCTTTGCGTACTCGTTTACAGCACGGTCAGCAGAGAATATGCCTGCACCTGCAATGTTGTGGAGGGACATCTGTGTCCACTTCTTTTCATCACGGTACAGCTCAGAGCTGTGCTTCTGTACAGCAGCATAGGAATCAAAGTCAGCCAGTACCATGTACGGGTCGGAATTCCTGAGAGAATTTGCAACCTCGTTGAATGTGCAGCCGTTGATGCCGGAATTCATGCGGTCAATACAGCTCTTGATAATGTAATTGCTGTTGTAGTACTGCTCAGGGTGATAGCCGCGAGCCTTGAGAGCGTTTACTTCGTCAGTCTTCATACCGAAGATGAGAATGTTGTCCTCACCTACAGCGTCGCCGATCTCAATGTTTGCACCGTCCAGTGTACCCAGAGTTATAGCGCCGTTCAGCATAAGCTTCATGTTGCCTGTACCGGACGCCTCTGTTCCAGCCAGAGAGATCTGCTCTGAAATATCACTTGCAGGCATCAGCAGCTCGGAAAGTGTTACCTTGTAGTCTTCAAGGAAGTATACAGACAGCTTTTCGGAAATTCTCGGATTCTTGCGAATCTCTTCGGAAAGCGCCCATATCATCTTGATGATCTGCTTTGCCAGATAATAGCCCGGTGCTGCCTTTGCTGCGAAAATGTATGTCTTGGGAGTGAAGTCAGCATTGGGGTTTTCCAGAAGATACTGATACTGCGCCAGAATGTTCATTACATTCAGATGCTGACGCTTGTATTCGTGCAGACGCTTTACCTGTACGTCGAAGATGCTGTCAGTATTCAGGATAATACCGCTCTTGTTCTTTACATATTTTGCAAATCTCTGCTTGTTTTCCTTCTTGATCTTTCTCAGTGAAGCCAGAACTGCATCGTCATTCTCAAATACCTGCAGCTTTTTCAGCTCGCTGCCGTCCATAAGGAAACCGTCGCCGATCTTTTCCTTCAGAAGCTTTGTAAGACCCGGGTTTGACTGATACAGCCATCTTCTGTATGCGATACCGTTTGTTACGTTCTTAAACTTACCGGGTGTATCCAGATATTCTTCGTGGAATACGGATTCCTTGATAATTTCAGAGTGCAGCTTTGAAACGCCGTTTACGCTGTGGGACGCCATTACGCACAGTGTTGCCATGTGGATCTGGTTGTCCTTGATGATGGACATACGTGTTGTCTTGGCGCTGTCATAGCCGTTGCGCTGCATGAGTTCTGCACAGTAACGGTTGTTTATCTCAACGATAATAGAGAAAATTCTCGGAATTACGTGCTTTACAAGGTTTACATCCCACTTTTCAAGAGCCTCAGCCATAACGGTGTGGTTTGTGTAAGCGAATGTATTTGTTACGATATGCCATGCGTGTTCCCATGTGTATCCGCAGTCGTCAAGCAGCACACGCATAAGCTCCGGAATTGCCAGAGTGGGGTGTGTGTCGTTGATGTGGATAGCAACCTTTTCGTGAAGGTTGTCAAGTGTGCCGTAAACGCTCATGTGGTGGTTTACGATATCGCCCACTGCTGCTGCACACAGGAAATACTGCTGACGCAGACGCAGGGACTTGCCCTCAAGATGATTATCGTTGGGATAAAGAACCTTGGAAATAGCATTTGCCATGGAATTCTGGCTCAGTGCGCTTGCATAGTTGCCGTCGTTGAATGACTTCATATCAAAGCTGGGAGCCTTAGCCTGCCACAGACGAAGTGTGGAAACACCCTCGCTGCCGTAGCCGGATACATAAAGGTCATAGGGAATTGCAACTACTGTATTATAATTCTCGTGGGAAAGATAGTGGTAGGAATCCTGCCAGTATTCTTTGATATCGCCTTCAAAGTGAACTTCGATAGCTTCATCAGGCTTGGGATCAAGCCATACGCTGCCGCCGGGAAGCCAGTTGTCCGGAAATTCAGTCTGCCAGCCGTCTTCAAGCTTCTGCTGGAAAATACCGTATTCATAGCAAATGGAGTGACCCTTTGCAGGAATTTCCTGTGTAGCCATAGCGTCAAGATAGCAGGCAGCCAGTCTTCCCAGACCGCCGTTGCCCAGTCCTGCGTCAGGCTCGCATTCATAGATCTTATCAAGATTGATGTCATATTCCTTCAGAATAGCTGTGAAATCCTCCACCAGCTCCAGGTTGTACAGTGAGGTCTTCAGAGAACGACCCATCAGAAATTCCATTGAAAGATAATAAGCCTGCTTGCGGCCCTCGGAGTGTACACGATTGACAAAATGCTGACGCTTGCGCTTCAGAGTTTCCACCATCATTGCAGAGAGAGTCTGATATATCTGCTTGTCAGACGCCTCGTTGGGTGCAACATTGCACTCAAGCTTCAGACGGTTTACAAAAGCTTCCTTCAGCTCAGCACGTTTTGCTGTATTCTTTTCAGCCATTATTCATCTCCATCCTCCGGCGAACATTATTTTTAAGGAAGAAAGCCATTTCCCTCTTACCTCTGCGGCACAGAGCGCCGATTGTACCGCTACAACTATTATACCTAATTTTCACAGTGTTTTCAATAGCCTTTTTCCACAAATATTTATGCAACTAAAAAAATTAAACGTGATTTTTGACAGGATTCCCGGACGTCATTTTTCCGGAAAATCCACGCTCCTGCGACATTTCTGAAGCCTCGGAAAGGCTTTTCGGGCTGACTTTTTTCGCCGGAAAAGCACCTTTTTATTTAAAAAAAATATTCTGTGTATACTTATACGGTTCACAATTTCCGTAACATCAGCCAAATATTGTGGAATAAAAAAACAAAAGTATGTAGCTGTTACATGAATAAGAGCTTAATAAATCGCAAAAGTCTTGCAATTCGGTTACAGATGTGGTATAATTACAGGGTACGGTGAATGGCATACCCGGTGACACACACCGGTTCTGATGCCCGAACCTTCCGTGATATGAAGACAGTTCATATCATGCAATGCTAAAAAGGACCTGCCACGGCAGACCGGCGCTGAACTTAATGATATGGTACAGGACAATGTGCCGAAGCGAAGCACCAGATACTGCTTTCAGCAAGCGTCCATATTGAAACTTTACAATGGAATAATCTCGATTTCATGCAGACGCATTGCAGACGGCAAGCATTTTTACTTAAAGCCGTACAGCAATGCAGCCTTGACTGCTGCTTGCAAATTTCAAACTTGTTTTTAAGAAAAAGGAGTATACTTAATATGTTGAAAAAAATTTCGGCTGTCGGGGTTTCCTGCGTGACCGCACTCGTACTGATGCTGTCAGCATTTGCCGCACCGTCAGCTATTTCAGCTGCAACGCTGGAAGAAATGACCTCTATGGCAATTGAATGCATCATCTCACACGAAGGCTCATACGGTTCTGTAAATCCTAACGACTGCGGCGCTGTCAGCGTCGGCAAATTACAGTGGCACGCTTCAAGAGCGCTGAACGTTATGAAAAGAGCCTGCCAGATCGCCCCTGCCTTTGCAGAGGAAACACTGGGTACTGCCCTTTACAGTGAGATTATGAGTGGGGCAAACTGGAACTATCGTACCTTTACCGCCGCTGAAGCCAAGGCGGCTTCTGCACTGCTTTCATCCGAATGCGGAATTGCAGCACAGGACGCTCAGGCGGCTGAGGACGTA
The DNA here is from genome assembly GCA_029007315.1 of Oscillospiraceae bacterium. GTDB lineage: Bacteria > Bacillota > Clostridia > Oscillospirales > Ruminococcaceae > Ruminococcus_C. The sequence continues at coordinate 24,882 of JAQXHO010000132.1, read as the reverse complement.
CAGGGCTACATTGTCACAGGACAGAACAAGGGCCTTACCGATGCAGGAGCGCTTGTTCTTTATGCAGATATCTACAATTTCGGCAGTGGTATCGCAGCAAGAATCGCTAAAAGAGCTGCTTCCTATGCAGGCTCCTATGCTGCTGTAACACTTGATGATATGTACAAGGCAGCTCTCAACGACAACTACAGTTCCGGCAGTGCCTTTGTCACAAGAACAAAGATGGTTTATTCATATCTTTGCGGTCTGGACATGGGCGGCACTGAAAACACACAGGCTACAACCACAACAACTACACCTGCGATTCAGTTTACCGAAGACGGCGCAGGCACATACACCGTTACTGCTTCTTCTCTTAATATGAGAAGCGGTCCGGGAACCGGTTACTCTATAGTTACTAAAATACCTAACGGCACGGTTGTTACTGTTACAGAAACAGGCAACGGCTGGGCAAAGCTTAGCTACGGAAGCTATTCCGGATACTGTTCAATGGATTATATTGTTCCATGCACTGACAGTGAAGCTTCCGAAACCACAACTGCTGAAACAACAACAGCTACAACCACAACCACAACAACAACTGCTGCAGAAACAACTGTTCAGACAACTGCAGCTCCGGCTGAAACTTCTGTAACATCAGAAGAAACTACCACAACTGAAACAGAAACTTCCGAAACAACGGAAACAACTGTTCAGACAACTGAAGAAACAACCGAAACTACTGAAGCCACAGAAACAACAACTGTTGATACAACAACAGAGTCTTCCGTTACTTCCACAACTGCTGTACGCACAGATGTTATCGTAAACAGCGCATATGCTTCCATTTACGGTGATGTAAACTGTGACGGTGCAGTTACAGTTGCAGACGCAGTATTACTGCACAAATACCTTGTTGGTGCTGTCACACTTAATGTTGAGCAGATCGCAAACTCTGACTGTTCATATGACAGCGTTCTTTCCACCAAGGACGTAACCGTTATTATGCAGCACCTTGTAGGTCACTACACAGCGCTTCCTATTTTATGATCGAAAATCAAATCGCCCTTCTCTTCGTGAGAAGGGCTTATTTTTTTGCATATGCTTGACATTTTCCTGATAGATGTTATATAATAAAACAGGGATTTTTTAAGAAAGGTTTTGATGCAATGAATCACATTTTAACAATGGCACTGGCAGCGTTCCTGTCGGGTGCAGCTGCCTTTGCACTGTGGGCAGGTTTTAAACTGCCGGAAAAGCGTGTGCTTTTCGAAAGGATAATACCTGTTAAGAAATCGTGTCTGGGTAAGACCGGGTTGTCTTTTCTGATAATCTCTGCCCTTGCTGCACTTTTTTTAACGGTCATTTCTGTTCTGATAAGCACATTCACGTTTACGGAGAATAATATTTCCGTATGGTCAGCCTCCGTCATATGCTGTCTTGTACAGACTTCGGCAATTCTTTACATGACGGACAGCAAGGGGCTATTCCGCATATTCGGAAAGCTCCTTATCGCCGGTCTGGCAATACTGCTGTGTGAAGTATTTATTTTCAACATGAAAAGCTTTACAGCAAAGCCTATGCAGGAGGAAATTTCCCTCAATACTGCACAGATAGAGGGCGAAGGAAGGATTTCCGGGAACAAGATAAGCGTCAGAGGCAATACCGACATCACCTTTGAAGCTCCGCCGGAATTTACAAAGGGTCTTGTATTTGACATGGAACAGCAGATCACAAATGAAAGTCTGCCCTTTGAGGTGTCTGTCCGGATAAAGGACGACAATATGTCTGAAAGCTTTGAAATTGCACAGGACAAATTCACCATGGCAGCCGGCTATCCTTTCACTGCTTCCGTAAACCCCTACGGACAGCTCCATGCAGTAAGGCTCTGTTTTTCAAACGTTTCAAAGTGGATCACCATAAATTCAATAACGGCTGTGAATGCACTGCCCTTTGACTTTTCTGCTCTGCGGTTTTTCGTTCTTTTAACAGCTTTTGCACTTATCATCATAATAAAGGAACTGAAGCTGTACAGAATAGTATTTGACGGCAGCAGAACAAGCCATAATATTGCAGTTCAGGCTGCCGTTCTTCTGCTGGCTGTAAGCTCGGTGGTTTTCCTCAATCCCTACGAAGGCGCTGTACCTTATGAGCAAACGGCGGCACTTTCCATAAACGACCCTTTTTCCTATACCTTTGACGCATTTCAGAAGGGTCAGGTTTATCTGGATCTGGACCCCGACCCGAAGCTTGCAGAGCTTGACAATGTTTATGACAAATCTTTGCGTGAAGCAGAAGGAGCCGCCTATCACTGGGACTACGCCTATTACGACGGTCATTATTACTGCTATTTCGGTGCGGCTCCTGTAGTGACATTCTATTATCCCTACTATATGATAACAGGAAAGGTTCCGTCTTTGGAAATGGCGTCCATTTTTTTCGGAATACTGGCTGTATTTTTCTTCTGCCAGACACTTATTGTCCTGTGCAGAAAGCTTGTTCCTAAAATAAATCTCTTAATGCTGATACTCCTTATGACGGCTGGAGTAAGCTGTGCCGGTATATACACCTGCATGAACCAGGTTAGCCGCTACAGCCTTCCGATTCTTTCCGGTATGTTCTGGCTCTTCCTGTGTCTGTGGGCGGGAATAACGGCGTGTTCGGAGGAATCTGCCGTAAGACGCATTGCTAAACTTTTTGTTTCCGGTGCTTCCCTTGCATTCTGCGCAGGCTCACGTCCAGGAACGGCACTTTTAGGACTTGTTCTGCTGCCGTTTTTCATTGGCATTCTCAGAGATAAGACTATGAGCGTAAAATATAAAACTGCCCAGGCAGGAAGCTTTCTTGTACCTGTAATATCCGGAGCTGCTGTCATTATGTGGTATAATGCCGCAAGATTCGGTTCGCCCTTTGATTTCGGTGCGGCATATCAGCTGACGGTCAGCGACGTTCATGCTAATACGGTAATGCTGTCGGGCATTTTTCCTATGCTGTATCACTACTTCTTACAGCTGCCCAGACCGAAGGGAAGTTTCCCGTTCATAGAACCTAACTTCTGCGTTCTGTACAATTACACAAGGTATACATATTTAGGCCCTGCCATTGGTGCATTCACATATCCACTGATAACCATAGGAATGCTCTTTGTTCCGGCGGCTGTAAGCAGAAAGAACTGCCTTCAGACAGAAAAGTCATCATACATTCTCAGAAAATGGGTGCTTCTCCTGGGCATTGGTCTGTGCCTCATTATTGGCTGGCTGAATTTCTGTATGGCAGGCGCTGTGGACAGATATATTCTTGATTTTCTGCCTGTTCTTGCAATATGTGCCGCCGCTGCAATTCTCTATGCCCTTGGAAGATCAGAGGGTTACGGAATGAAATACAAGCTTTCCGCAGCAGGAGCAGTGCTGACAATAGTCATAAGCTGGCTTCTCCTTATCGGAGTACGTGACAGCTCACTGATAAGGCATTTCCCGAATATCTATGACGCCGCAGAAGATCTGCTTATCTTCTGGCAGTAATATTTAAGCATAAAATCCCCGATAAAAACAGAAGGCTGACGCACACGGTTTGCGTCAGCCTTTTAAATTAGCCATTATCTTTTGCTATAATTCTGCGGAGAGCTTCCACCGCCGTTTTTATGGCGGCGTCCATGTCCAGCTTAGGTGCGGAATCAGTACCGTAGCCTTCCTTGTTTTCCTGGTTCCAGATCATATTCAGGACTGTTGCACAGCGCACATGAAGAGTTGCCGCCACTACGAAGAGTGCCGCTGATTCCATTTCCGAAGCCAGAACTCCGGCGGCTTTCCATGCGTTCCAGTCATTGATAAGACGGTTTGCCACAGGCTTGTGTGCCGGGTCATGCTGTCCGTAAAAGGAATCCTTGCAGTGAACCACTCCTGCCCTGAAGGGATATGACAGGGACTCTGCCGCATTCACGATCTCAGATGTCAGTCCGAAATCCGGAACCGCAGGATAGGCAGAGGGCATATATTCATGAGATGTGCCTTCCATTCGTACAGCACCGGTGGGAATGATAAGCTGTCCCGGAAGTATATCCGGCTGCATTCCTCCGCAGGTTCCTACTCTTATAAAAGTATCTGCTCCGCACATTACAAGCTCTTCCATTGCTATTGCGGCAGAAGGTCCTCCTATTCCGGTGGAGGTCACTGTTACTCTTTCACCCGACAGATTTCCTGTCCATATGGTGAATTCCCTGTTCCTGCCTATCAGCCTTGCATCATCAAGGTATGAGGCTATAACGTCCGCACGTTCCGGAGCGCCGGGCAGAAGCACATACCTGCCGATATCCTCCGGTGTACAGCTGAGATGAAACATTTTTTCTGATGACTGCATTTTACTCTGCCTCCTCAGTTGTATTATCTGCGATATTCTCTTCATTATCAGAAACTGCCGCAGTTTTTGCGTATATATCAAGAATATATTCAGCGTCTTCTGTATTTACTGCGCCGTCGCCGTTGGCGTCCGCAGCAATTTCGCAAAGCTCGTTCTGCTTCGGATGTGCGTGAAAGGACGGCGGCTGTATGCCTGCTGATGCAAAGGCGTAATTTACAAGGACTGCCTGTGCATCTTTCGTATCAACAACACCGTCGGCATTGGCGTCGCTCTGAAGGGCAGTGAAGGTATAATCAAACGTATAAAGAACTGAATATCTCTCGTCTATGCCGTAATATCCGCTTTTTCCCTTTTCAAGAAGCTCTCCTGGCGTAAGCCATGCAACACCGTTTTCCTTATCCGTCCATGTGATGTTGTTTCCTCTCGGACAGGTATGACATGAATCAAGTATCAGATAGAGGTCGTTTTCCTCGTCGTAATCCGCAATATTTATCCAGTGTCCGTACACATTTGAACTGGAAGAGCCGCCGTTTCTCACATGGGCAAGAACTTCCTCAGCAGAACGGGTACTGCCTGCATACTGCATACCGTACTGAGCGCCGAATTCCGTGACAAAACCATAGAAGAATTCAGCCTTCACTCCGCTGACTCCTGCCGTTCTGTAGCCTTCACGGATGGCAAAATCTGCAAGCACTCTCGGGTCGGGAACATTTCCCGTATTGTAATAGACATTGTTTATCACAGAAAAAAGACTGCATCCCGCAAGACCGACTGTATTGTTTGTTTCCGTTCCTCTGTTCCACGGGTAATAGCACCAGTTTTCCAGTTCCGGTATGTAGGAAAGCCTTTGATTTTCTGCTCCTGCGTCATCACGCTGCTGCCATGCTATGGGAAATGGCGTACAGGGTGAAAGGGCGTCTGCATTGACAGAACATATCCGCAGTACTGCACATGAAAGAATCACAGAACATACTGCCGGTAATATTTTTAGTTTTCTAAGTGGCATTGGATTTCTCCTTTTTAATTAATACTTCTCTATTATAACATAATTCAGTTACATTTGTAAAGAGAAAATTAAAATGGTGCGGAATTTCTTTCCGCACCTGTAATTGCCTTTATAAGATTCTGAGGTAAATTTCCTTTATCTCACTCATAAGCGGATAACGTGGATTTGCTCCGGTACACTGGTCATCAAATGCCTGCTTTGTCATTGCGTCAAGGCTCGACATGAAGTCCTCCTCCTTTATGCCGTATGCCCGGAGGTTTTCCTTTATGCCTATATGCTTTTTTAGCTCTTCTGTTTTCCTGATGAGTCCGTCGAACAGCTCGTCTTCATTTTTGCCCTCAATGCCTATGAACCTTGCACATTCACAGTATCTCTCCAGAGTATGAGGGTAGGAGTACTGGGAAAAGGTTGCCATTTTGGCAGGTGCTTTTGAGATATTGAACTTCATTACCTCAGTAATAAGCAGTGCATTTGCAACGCCGTGAGGAAGATGATGAAATGCTCCCAGCTTATGCGCCATTGAGTGGCACAGTCCCAAAAAGGCATTGGCAAAGGCTATGCCTGCAATGGCGGCGGCATTTGCCATTTTTTCTCTTGCTGCTGTATTTCCTCCGTCGTCATAGCATACAGGCAGATATTCAAATATATTTTTTATCGCTGTAAGTGCAAGTCCGTCGGTATAATCACTTGCCATAACTGAGGCATATGCTTCCAGTGCATGGGTAAGGGCGTCTATTCCGGAGGCGGCTGTAAGGGATTTCGGCTGGCTCATGGAAAGCTCCGGATCAACAATTGCCATGGTGGGCAGAAGAGCATAATCCGCAAGAGGATACTTGATGCCGCTTTCTTCATCGGTTATGACTGCAAAGGGCGTAACTTCGGAGCCTGTTCCGGAGGAAGTGGGAATTGCCGCAAATACAGACTTTACGCCTGTTTTCGGGAAACTGTAGATACGTTTTCTTATATCAGCAAACCGCATTGCCATGCTTCTGAAATCTGCCTGCGGATTTTCGTACAGCAGACACATTATTTTTGCAGCGTCCATTGCAGAACCGCCGCCGAAGGCAATTACTGCGTCGGGCGAAAAGCTTCTCATTGCTTCTGCACCTGCCATTGCACTTTTAAGTGTTGGGTCAGGCTCTACGTCGGAATACACCTGGTATGCTATATCCATTTCATGAAGAAGGTCAGTTACTGCTCTTACGTTTCCGGAACGGAACAGAAATGAATCCGTTACTACAAAGGCTCTCTCTGCCCTGTATTCATCTTTAAGCTCTCTCAGTGCTGAGGACAGACAGCCTCTTTTAAAGTAAACCTTCTGAGGAACACGGAGCCACAGCATATTTTCCCTTCTTTCCGCAAGAGTTTTTATATTCAGAAGATGTTTCACGCCTACATTTTCCGATACGGAATTTCCGCCCCAGGTTCCGCAGCCAAGGGTCAGCGAGGGCGAAAGATTGAAATTGTAAAGGTCGCCTATTCCGCCGTGAGAAGAAGGCGAATTTACCACCAGACGGCAGGCTTTCATACGGGCGGCAAATTCCGCAAGACGTTCAGTTTCCCTTTCAGCGTCAATAAATATTGAGGCTGTATGACCGTAGCCGCCGTCCTCAATGAGCCTTTCTGCCTTGCAGAGGGCGTCTTCAAAATCCTTCGTTTTATACAGTGCAAGAATGGGCGACAGTTTTTCATGGGCAAAGGGTTCCTCCGGATTTGCGTCCTCGACAATTCCTATTAGCACCTTTGTATCAAAGCTTACGCTTATGCCGGCAAGCTCCGCAATTTTCAAAGCGGACTGACCTACGATTCTGCCGTTCAGTACACCGTCTTTCAAAATGATTTTTCTGACGGCTTCCGTTTCATCATCTGACAGAATGTGACAGCCCCGGAGTCTGAATTCATCCATAGCCTCTCCGAAAATGCTTTCCGGCACAAGGACTGACTGCTCAGAGGCACATATCAGACCATTGTCAAAGGTTTTGGAGTGAACCACAGAGCTTACCGCCAGTTTTATATCGGCAGATTCATCTATTATGGCAGGAACATTGCCTGCGCCTACCCCAAGGGCAGGCTTTCCGCTGGAATATGCGGCTTTTACCATGCCGGGACCGCCTGTTGCAAGGATAATGTCTGCCTTCTGCATTATTTCATTTGTAAGCTCAACAGAAGGCTCTTCTATACATTCAATTATGCCCTTCGGCGCTCCTGCCGCTTCTGCCGCTTCACGAAGTATCCTCGCTGCCTCGGCGGTGCATTTCTTCGCCCGTGGATGAGGTGAAATTATCACTGCATTGCGGGTTTTCAGACAGAGAAGCACCTTGAATATTACTGTTGAAGTGGGATTTGTGGTGGGTATGACCGCCGCAACTATCCCGACAGGCTCCGCAATCTGAAGAGTTCCCATGGCTCTGTTTCTCGATACAACGCCGCAGGTTTTTGTATTTTTATAGGCATTGTAAATATATTCCGACGCATAATGATTCTTTATCACCTTATCCTCTGCTATTCCCATGCCCGTTTCCTCTGCCGCCATTTCCGCCAGATGTATCCTCATATTGTTCGCCGCCATTGCTGCCGCTTTGAATATTTCATCTGTCTTTTCCTGGGAAAAACAGGCGAATTCCCTCTGTGCATAACGCATTCTCTCCATAACCTGGGATAACTGCTCCATAAAAAAATCTCCTCTCAGTTTTGCTTCTGTCTTCCATTTGACAATATTCTCACGCCGCCTTTGGTATAATTAACAGAGGCGGTGATTCTTATACATACAATATACATTGATGTGCTGCTGATACTGAACCTGTACGTGAACTGGCTGCTGCTCCGTGGCACTGCAAAGCTTACCCATACAAGGCTTTCGGGAATACGCTGTATTCTTGCAGCTGCCGCAGGAAGTCTGACATCTCTTTCAGTGCTGCTGCCGCCTGTGCCGGCGGTATTATCTCTGGGACTGAAGCTTTTGTCCGCTGTGATACCTGTGGCGGCGGCATTCGGGATATCCTCCGCAAGACGCTTTTTCAGATGTCTGGCTGTGTTTTTATGCACAAGCTTTGCATTTGCAGGCTTTATGCTGGCAGTATGCAGCTTTTCGGATACAAATATTCTCATATGGAGCGGCAGCTGCATTTACTTACATTTTTCACTGACAGCCCTCATTTTATGCACTGCCGCAGCTTATTTTTTTCTGAGATTGTTTTCATGGGTAAGGCTCAGGTATTTTCATTCCGATGAAATGTACGAGGTTATCCTTCGTCTGGGTACTCATACTGCAAAACAGAAGGGCATTCCGGATACAGGAAACAGCCTTACCGACTGCTTTACAGGTATGCCTGTTATCATTTTCGGAAAGGAAGCGCTTCTCTCCATACCGGGTATATCCGAACCGGAAAAGCTTCCGGGTTACAGACCGGTGCCTTTTTCCACAGTATCGGGCAGTGATGTTATTGCGGCATTTCGTCCGGAGGAAATCATTATCAGAAGCATAAGCAGCGGAAAAATCATAAAAATCGACGCTCTGGCAGGAATCGCAGAAGGGCAGAAATCCGCCATTTTCAATCCTAACCTGCTTCATGTAATGTGAAAGGAGAATTTATGGGAACGCTTTTTTCATTCAGAGAACGGCTTTGCAGACTGCTAAGACGGCTGCTTCCGAAACCCGGCATTCACTACATACACGGAACGGATACCCTTCCTCCTCCGCTTACCGGCGAAGAGGAAAGAGATGTATTCAGCCGGCTTTCAAAGGGCGACCCAAAGGCTCGTGATACTCTTATCGTTCACAACCTGCGGCTTGTTGTGTATATTGCTAAAAAATTTGAATCCAGCGGCGTTGGCATGGAGGATCTGGTTTCCATTGGCAGTATCGGTCTGATAAAGGCTGTAAATACATTCTGCCCTGAAAAAAAGATAAAACTTGCTACCTATGCCTCACGGTGCATTGAAAACGAGATCCTCATGTTCCTCCGGAAAGCCTCTCAGTACCGCAGCGAAGTTTCAATTGATGAGCCGCTGAACATTGACTGGGACGGCAATGAACTCCTTCTGTCCGACATTCTCGGCACTGATGAAGACGTGGTATGCAGAGGTGTGGAATCCGAAGCCGAAAGAGAAATGCTTCACATGGCTGTATCGGATCTGGAACCTCGTGAGCGTGAAATAATGGAGCTGAGATTCGGCTTTGCAGACGGCCATGAACGTACACAGAAGGAAGTTGCAGAGGCTATCGGCATATCCCAGTCCTACATTTCACGGCTGGAAAAAAAGATTATCCGCAAACTGAAAACCAAGCTGGAAGCTTTTTGAAAGAAAAAAAGACTGCCGCAGAATTCCCTCTGCGGCAGTCTTGCTTTATTTAATTGTAAACAATCTGAATCATGCTAATCAGTTGAGTGTTGCTCCCGGTCCCAGAATATCAACAATTGCAACCATGTACTTCAGAAGTATAAGTGAGTCGCTGGAGTTTACAACGTCATCATACAGACAGTTAGCGTTTTCCATCTGCTGAGCGTTGAACTTCATAATGCCTGCGTTATACTTGTTAAGGTATACAAGGTCGATGAGAGATACTTCATCGTCAAGGTTTGTATCGCCGTAAAGTGCGTTGAGTGTGGGATCGAATGTTGTTGTAGTTGTGGTTGTAGTTGTGGTGGTTGTAGTTGTGGTGGTAGTAGTGGTTGTTGTTGTAGTGGTGGTAGCAGCAGCATTTACAATAACCTGAACCTCAGTCTTCTGTCCCTGAGGAGATTCAACTGTGATAACAGTTTCACCTGCGCCTACTGCTGTAACATTGCCGTTGTCGTCAACTGTTACAATGTCGATATCCCCTGTCTTGAAGATACAGTCTGCTACATTTGCCTGCAGTGTTTCTGTATCGCCAACTTCCATAATGAGCTTGCCAGGACGTACAAAGAGATCATCCTCGAACATATCCTTCTTTGCGGAGTTGCCTTTGTCATCTGTTGTATAGTAAAGTGTAACATCCTTAACCTGAACGTCGGATACTGTCTTGCCCTTCATGCCTGCATAGTAAAGGCCAAGCTTGAAGTTGTCGGTAGCCTGTTCTGTGCTGATGTAGTTGCGGTAAGACGCACCGCTGAGATCTTCGCCGGGCTTTACGCCGGATGCAATAACGCCGGGCATTGTCCACATGAATGTATACTCGCTCTTGCTTTCATCTGCGCTGATAAGTGCGAAAGGTTTGCCCTGTTCTTCGCTCGGTACAAGGTCAGCCTGTACCCAGTAATCAGATGTTGCCTTTGAGCAGTTTTCAAGAACTGTTGTACCTGCGCCCAGTACCATTGTATCAACAGGACTTGCAGCCTTTACAGTAAACAGGATCGCATAAACATCACAGGTGATCTCGTAGTCTGTACCCTTCTTTACGAAGTCAGAGAACATGAATTCTGTACCATTTGCGGACAGAGATGTTCCGCTGTAATTCTTTGTGGTCTTAGCCTTGTAAGGGAATGTAAGTGACTGTGTATATGTAAGAGCAGCGCTCTCCATTGTAAGCTTGTCAAGAGGTGTGTATTCCTCAGCTTCAATTTCGCCGTACCACAGCTGGAATGAGATCGTATCGCTGTAGCTTGATGTTGTATGAGGAACAACGTCAGCCGGTACGTCCCATGTTACATTTACATAGTCGCCGAAATTCTGGTTTTCAAGGTTTCTTCCGCCGCCAACGTTTACACCGAAGGCAATGTCAGTACCATTTGCTGCATTGTATGCGTCGATAGCGTCCATCGTATCCTGGTAAGCTTCTGTACCGATATCATTGTACCAGTAGCCGGCATTCTTATCATTCTTCAGACCAGCCTGGTTCTTTGTCCACTCTGTATCAGCAGGAGAATGTCCCTTAACGTTCAGACCGCCGCCGTACATTACACGTGTAACATTTGTGCCTGTATCTGCTCTCAGTGTTACATTCAGTGATTCAATCTTGATATCTGATGTATCAGACTCATTTGCATATACGCCGAAATCGCTGTAGGAGAACTTGTGGCTGTTGATAGGAAGACCTTCCTTACGGATCTCTTCCTCACTCTTCTTGATTACGTTGCCGTTGGCGTCTACTGTTTCATAGCCCTCTTCGCTGTAGTCCTCGCCGTCCGGGCTGGGAGTAAGAACGATATCACCGCTGAATGATGATGAACCTGCAGACCACTTCTTCTGGTAGAATGCACTGATATCATCGATCTTCTTTGTCAGTGTGGAGGTGATTGTAGCTGTACCGTCGCCGTTGTCAACGAAGTTGTAGTTGCCGCTTTTGCTGTTTCCTGTTGCATAGCCTGCGCCGCCGGTGTTCTCATTGCCGGATGCAGGTGCTTCGCCTTCGCTTGTATCCTTTGTGCCGTTTGCTGTAACGTCTGCAAGTGTAATGCTTATTGGTTCGCCCTTTGCAGACTGAGCATAGCAGTTCTGGAACTCAAACTTCTTTTCACCGTATGTATCATCATAGCCTACTTTTACGCCTGACAAATCAATAGTAAGATAAAAATCATCACTGTAAGGTGCGCACTTTGTACCTGTCTTTGTAAGGTCTGCCCACCATGGCTTTGCGTCAAGAGAAATACCTGCATAATAAGCAAACTGTGCTACAGGCTGATCCGCTGTAAAATGAAGCTGAATGCTCTTCAGTCCGCTTTTTGCAAGATCTGCTACTCTTGCAAGATAAGTACACTCTGTCTTGTTTACTGGAACGCCGTCAGCATCAACTTCCTGTGATGCAATTACAAGAGTCTTTGGCAGTTTGTCTGATGTGACTGCATAGCTTCCAGCTGCAACTGCTGTAAGCACTGAGCCTGATGAAACTGCTGTCATTCCGGTGAGCATTGCTGCACTTACAAGAAGCGCACCGATGCGTTTGCTGAACTTCTTCATGATAATCATCTTCCTTCCCATTCACTAAAATATTTACGTTTAAAAAATGATTCGTTCATTTTTTACTTATATGGATATTATAACACACATATATTGATTTTCTATAGATAGTTTATTAATAAATATATTGCCGTCATTTTTGAGTGTAAATTTTTTCAGCTGAAATTTGTATACTATATACAAATAAAATTATACTGTTTAATTATATTACGGTTTTTTTCAGTTAATTCCGCTTTTCAGTAAAAAAATACAGACCCGCTGTTTCCGGCAGGTCTGCATTAACAATCATACTTATTTTAGGCGCTTTTATTCTTCTTTGTCTTGGTCTGTCTTTGAAGCGTTCACAATTACCTTGTAATCTCCTGCCGCCCACACGTCATCGTAATTATCTATTGATATTGTGGGAACGCATGAGAATGAGGAGGATTCATCTCCGCCCTGCTGCATACTCAGCAGATCCACCGTAACCGATATCTGTTTTGGATCAAGCTGTTCTATTGATTCAGCCTTTCCTACTATTGTAACAATAAGCTGTCCGGTGACCACGGAATATGTATGAGATGAAGGAGCGTTGATGATATTTATCTCGTTTACAACAAAATCCTTCTGTGCCAGACCCTTGGAATCCAGTGTAAGGTTCACTGTGTTTATATTCGACAGATTTTCGTAGCCTTCCGGCACTTCAAGGTTGTAATTCTTGGAGAAATCAAGGGTTATACTGCTCAGCGGTATGGTATCCAGCGTGAATTCCTCTGTATTGGACAGGGACTGATCCGGCGCTGCAAGAGTTACCTTGTCGGCGGAAAGCATAAGTCTTTTCCGCAGGAATTCCTCGTTAAACGTACTCGGTACGCCTCTCAGCTGATAGGTTATATCCATTTCCTTTGTATACTGCACAGGAATATCAATAGTATACTGCATCTTTTCAAACTGAAGACCGCTTTTCTCGTCTGCAACGATCCTGCTGCCGTTTGCGTCGCAGAAGGAAATATCTTCCGAAACCAGTTTTGTTGCCGCACCTATCTCTGAGGCTGAATTTGCAAGGACAGAGGCATTTTTTATCTGATTGACTATCTGGGCAGGACCTGTAACGTCTATTGTGGCAGGAGTTACTGTGACATTGTCCTCATTGATTATACTGCCCTCTGCACTTTCCACATTGCTGAGATCCGGCACCACATCAAGGGTTACGGTTTTTATTTTATCAAAACGCACATTCACCGACTGAGGAGTAATGGATTTTACCGTAAACTCCGTGCCGTCAGTGCTTTTCACCACAATGCTGAGATTTTTTGTGCCGGCAGTGGTGATGTTCGGGATCTCTGCATATGCCACAAGATTTTTGGAGTCCAGAGTACCCACCTTTGAACGGTTTCCTTCTATTTTTACGCTGACCTCCTCTACGTCGCAGTTTATCATGCTGTATCCGTCAGCTTCAGCCGCTGTTCCCGTAAGATCCACCACCAGCGGGACATGATTAACAGTAACCGGAGTTGTGGGATAGATTGTAATTGATATTACGAACCACATTATCACTGCAATTATCACTGAAAATATCATGCTTGCCATGCGGTTTTCGAATATAAGGGTCACAAGGTGAAGGTTTTTCAGGCGTTCAAAGAAATTCTTTTTCTGAGTTTCGCTCATTATTTATCTCTTCCCTTTCTCTTTGCGATATGTGAAATATGCTTTGTCGCCTTCATCAGTACGGAGCCTTCGTCCGGTTCTATAAGGCGGCTTTGCAGCAGTTCGCTGAGTCTTTCACGGGTAAAGCCGCTTGTGAGTACGCCGTTCTCAGCCACTGATATTGAGCCTGTTTCTTCAGATACTACTATTACCACAGCGTCGGAATTCTCGCTCATGCCTATTGCCGCACGATGTCTTGAACCCAGCTTCTTGTTTACCAGTTCCTCTTTCTGAGGCTTAGGCAGAAAGCAGGCTGCCGCCATTACCATACCGTCACGCATGATCACTGCACCGTCATGCAGGGGCGTTTTAGGGTAAAATATATTTCCGAAAAGCTCTTTGCTTGGCTGGGCATTAAGCACTGTGCCGTTGTCTATCTGTTCCCCCAGCTTCGTCTGACGCTCCACTACTATCAGCGCACCTGTATATGTGGCTGAAAGCTCCACGCAGGAATCGCATATTGCTTCAATGGCGTCGTACCAGATCGCAGCGCTTTCCGTAGACGAACGGTTAAGCCCGATATTAAGGCCCCATCTGCCGTGGCCTGCCTTTTCAAGGGCACGTCTGAGTTCAGGCTGGAACATTATAACAAGGGCAAGAAGTCCTACGTCAAAAACCTCTGTGAGGATATAGGTAATAGCCTTCATATCAAGCCATTTTGCAATAAGGAAAGCTATAAGGCATACAAGCAGTCCCTTCATAAGCTGACCTGCACGTGTTTCACGCACAAGCTTTATCACTGCATACACAATATATGACAGCAGAAGGATATCAAGGATATCCACCCACTGGGCTGTTTTCACGACGCTTATAATACTTTCTATTATATCCATTGCAGACACACACTGCACCTCCCTGGGTTTCGGACTTCTATGTATGAGGGCATTTCTGCCCTCTTTGAATCTTATTTGTCATTCTGTACTTATTGTATCACATTTCGGCAAACAAGTTCAATACCTTTTTACTATTTTTTAAATTACGGACATATTTTTTCACTGTATCAACAAGAACCATAACCTCTCTGTCACTGTTGAACACAGAAGGAGCAAATCTTACTGTGCCTTCCGGTGTATTATTTGATTTATGGGCAAGAGGCGCACAGTGAAGTCCGGCTCTCAGACAGAAGCCTTTCCTGCCGAGATATTCGGCGGCTTCTTCGGAGGATACTCCTTCTATATTAAAGGAAACTATGGGAACATAGGAAAGGTTCTTCTTTCTGTACACCGTTACTCCCGGAATATCCTTTATACTTCTTATAAACAGATTGCAGAGCCTGTTTTCGTGGTCAAAGATATTCTTTATACCCTTCTTTTTCACAAAGTCGATCCCTGCACCAACAGATGCCGCACCGATAATATTCTGAGTGCCGCTTTCCAGTCTGTCCGGCAGAAAATCCGGCTGGTCGGGATGTGCCGAGGCACTGCCTGTTCCTCCGTACATAAGAGGTTTTATGGGAAATTTGCAGTCTGTCATCAGAAGACCTGTTCCCGTAATGCCGTAGAGTCCCTTATGGCCTGCTGTACACAGCACGGAAATGTTATCCTTTTCAAGGGATACCGGAAGTACGCCGCATACCTGGGCGCCGTCCGCTATAAGGCATATGCCCTTTTCCCTGCACAGCTGTCCTATACGCCTTACCGGCAGGATCTGTCCTGTAACGTTGCTTGCCATGGTGCATATTACAGCCTTTGTTTCGGGACGTACTGCACTTCTGATATTTTCTATGGTTTTTTCGTCATCATCAGACACCTCTGCTATTGTGCAGGTGATGACCCCTTCCTTTACAAGTGCCGCCACCGGACGATACACTGAATTATGCTCCAGACTGCTTATTATAACATGATCGCCCTTTTCCAGAATGCCCTGTATGGCTGTATTGAGAGCATGGGTGCAGTTAAGGCATAAAATGGTATTTTCCGGCTTTGCACCGAAAAATTCCGCCGCTGTTTCTCTTACGGAATACACCATTTCAGATGTGCGCCTTGTCAGCTCATGTCCTCCTCTGCCTGCGTTTCCGCCGTATAATACCATGGCGTCTGATACTGCGTTCCGGACGCTTACGGGTTTGGGCCAGGTGGTGGCTGCGTTGTCGAAGTTTATCATTCTTCGTACCTCCGCAGATTCTCCGGTTTTTTATAGGGTATGCCGCCGCTGACAAGTATATCTGTCACACTGGTACAGTCCCCATTTACTATAAGCATAAACCCGCAGCCTTCCATACTGGTATGGGTGGTGCGTTTTATCTGTGATCTATAGCCGTAGCCTTCAAGCATTTTCTGTGCTTTACGTGCGTGAGTATAGGATTCCAGTACTATTTTGCATCCCAACACTGTGATCCCTCCTTTTTTTGTCAGGATACTACATTATATCGGAAAATGCTCCTTCCGGTTACAACGCAGAAAAAAAGCCATGCACTTACTGCACGGCTTCCTTCAATTTATAACGGCTATTATCAGTCAGCGTCACTGACCACACCGTTTTTATCTATTGATATACCGTATGACATTGATATCATGCGGTTGTAAAAAGACTCCTGTTCATAGGGCGTTTCTATATATTTCACCTGACAGCCTGACTGCACTGCCGGAACTATTTTCAGCTCTGTACTGATATTGTCCTTTGTTCCGGTAATATGCAGCTCAGCAAGCATGGTATCCATTGTCTTGCCGTTGAACCAGTAATTTCCCAGGGAATACACAATGGGCTTGCCCTTGTAAAAATCTATTCCCTGAAGACAGTGGGTATGGTCGCCGATTACTGCGTCTGCTCCTGCGTCTATCAGTCCGTTTCCGGTTGTAAGCTGATAGTCCTCCAGATATGTAACGCCTTCTATGCCCCAGTGCATATATACCACCACATAGTCGGCATTTTCTTTAGCTTCCTTTACCCTTTCATACAGAAGGGTGGGATCCACCGTTCTGAATACACCCGGCTGGTTTTCCGCCGCTTCTCTTGTAAGCATCTGCCACTCAACTCTTGTGCCGGAAATAAAGGCAACCTTCAGTCCTTCAAGGTCATAGTAGTATATGGAAGAAGCTTCCTCCAGGTCCTTTCCGGCGCCTACACGTTTTATGCCTGCATTGTCCAGGGTTTCCAGAGTATCAAGAAGCGCCTCTTCGCCGTAGTCGAACATATGATTGTTTGCAAGAGATACTATATCAACCCCAAGATCTTTCAGTATCTTTACATTTTCCGGATTTCCTCTGTATGTATAGTCCTTGTAAGGAATGGCACTTCCTCTTAAAGAGTAGGGAAATTCGTTGTTTACAAAGCATATGTCCGCAGACTGCATATGACTCACCATAGTTTCATCTATGCACTTTGTAATATCCTCGCCATTGCTTTTCCAGTATGCAGTGGTATATGCACTGTCTGAAGCGCATACATCTCCTGAAAAGCAAAGCGTATAGTCAAATTCCACAGGCTCGGTATTTTCTGTTGATTCCTCAGCAGATATCAGCTCCTCAGAAGGTGCCTCTGCCTTTGCTTCCTCAGCGGTATTATTTCCCTGATCTGCATTTGCATTCACCGTATGCTCGATCTTGTTTCCGCAGCCTGTCATTATACCGGCTATAGCCGCTGCACATATAAGTACAGCGGCTATGCGGTGGTTTAAGGAACTTTTTTTCATTCGTCCTCTCCCCGTTTATATCCTTTATTTCCGGAATTAATACATTCCGCCCATGCCGCCAGCCGGTGCTGCAGCTGCCGGTTCATCCTTCTTGATGTTTGCTACTGCGCTTTCAGTGGTCAGTACCATTGATGCGATAGAAGCAGCATTCTGGAGTGCGCTTCTTGTTACCTTTGTAGGATCAACGATACCGCTGCTCATCATGTCGCAGTATACTTCGCTGTATGCGTCAAAACCATAACCAACCTTGCGGCTTCTTCTGATCTTGTCGATGATTACGCTGCCTTCAAGACCTGCGTTTTCAGCGATCTGACGAAGCGGTGCTTCCAGCGCACGGAGAACGATCTTAGCACCTGTCTTCTCGTCGCCTTCCAGTGAAGGAATGAGCTTTTCTACAGCCGGCATTGCATTGATAAGTGCAGTACCGCCGCCTGCTACGATGCCTTCTTCAACAGCAGCCTTTGTGGAAGAAAGTGCGTCCTCAATGCGGAGCTTCTTTTCCTTCATCTCAACTTCTGTTGCAGCGCCAACCTTGATAACAGCAACGCCGCCGGACAGCTTGCCGATACGCTCCTGCATCTTTTCACGGTCAAAGTCAGATGTGGACATTTCGATCTGGTTCTTGATCTCTGTGATTCTGTCAGCAATAGCATCGGAAGAACCTGCGCCGCCAACGAGAATTGTATTTTCCTTGTCGATAACTGCCTGGCGAACGCTGCCCAGCATATCAAGAGTTGCGTCCTTCAGTTCCATGCCCAGATCCTTGGAGATTACTGTGCCGCCGGTGAGGATTGCGATATCCTCCAGCATATCCTTTCTTCTGTCGCCAAAGCCCGGAGCCTTTACAGCTGCGCACTTGAATACGCCTCTCAGATTATTCAGGATAATTGTTGTAAGAGCTTCGCCCTCGATATCCTCTGCAATGATCAAAAGCTTCTTGCCCATCTGTACGATCTGCTCCAGAAGCGGCAGGATCTCCTGAATGTTGCTGATTGTTCTGTCTGTGATGAATACCAGTGCGTCATCATATATAACCTTCATCTTCTCACGGTCTGTTACCATGTAAGGTGAAAGGTAGCCTCTGTCAAACTGCATACCCTCAACAACTTCGCTGTAGGTTTCAGCAGTCTTGCCTTCTTCGATTGTGATAACACCGTCTGTTGTAACCTTTTCCATAGCCTCTGCAATGAGCTTGCCTACGGATTCATCTGCGGAGGATACTGTTGCAACTCTTGCAATATCATCTGTACCGTCAACAGGCTTGGAATTTGCCTTGATTGCGTCAACAGCAGCGTCAACAGCCTTTGAAATACCCTTGCGGAGGATCATGGGGTTTGCGCCTGCTGCGATATTCTTCATACCCTCGTGAACAAGAGCCTGTGCCAGAACTGTTGCTGTTGTTGTACCGTCGCCTGCTGCGTCGTTTGTCTTTGTTGCAACTTCACGTACCAGCTGTGCGCCCATGTTCTCAAATGCGTCCTCCAGCTCAATATCCTTTGCAATTGTAACACCGTCGTTTGTTACCAGCGGTGCGCCGAATTCTCTGTCAAGAATTACGTTTCTGCCCTTGGGTCCCAGTGTGATCTTTACGGTATCAGCCAGCTTGTCGATACCTGTTATAAGTGCTTCTCTTGCGTCTGCATTGTACTTGATTTCCTTAGCCATGGTGATTATCTCCTTTTTCTATTATAATAGTAAGCTTACGCTTATTCAGCTACTGCCATGATTTCGCTCTCGTAAGCCAGTGTGTATTCCTCGCCCTCAAGCTTGATTGTCTGCCCTGCATTTTTGCTCATCAGAACCTTGTCGCCAACCTTTACGCTCATTGGAATGAGTTCGCCGTTTGAAGCATATTTGCCATTGCCGCAGGCTACTACCTCGCCAATTACAGGTTCGCCTGTTACAGCCTTCGGTGAAAGCAGAAGTCCTCCTGCTGTCTTCTCTTCCTTTGCCTCTGCAATCTTTATCAGTACTCTGTCTGAAAGTGGTTTGATATTCATATGAACTCCTCCTTGTGTTATCACTTTATGTTTTAATCTGTTAGCACTCTTGCTTTCTGAGTGCTAATTCTATTTTACCACCTTTTCAGAAAAAATCAAGTGGTTTTTCAATTTTCGGCGTTTTGTACAACAAAATTGTTTTTCCACTTTTTTCCTTGTTGCCTATGCTGCATTTCACGCAACGTTCTCCCTGTAATCAGTTCAAAAACGTATTAATTAATATTTTTAATCAATACATATTATTTTCTATACAAATTCATAATTTACAGATAAGTCATAGAATATAGGACAAATATTTACAAATGATATAAACATTCATGGTACAATAAAAATATGTTATATTATCACAATTTAATAACTTTATTTTAATTTTTTAATTACGAGGAGGATTACTATGGCACTGGAAAAGGTTTTAGTAGTTGATGACGATCCCAGCATTTGCGACGTCCTGAGAATGTATCTTGAAAATGACGGTTACAGCGTTATTTTATCTTATGACGGAGAGGAAGCACTTGTAAAGTTCAATGCACTCAAGCCGGATATTATTCTTCTTGATGTTATGCTGCCCAGCATGGACGGCTGGCAGGTATGCCGTGAGATCAGAAAGAAGTCCTCTGTTCCGATCATTATGATCACAGCCAAGGGTGATACTTTTGACAAGGTTCTTGGTCTGGAACTGGGAGCTGACGATTATATTGTAAAGCCTTTTGACACCAAGGAAGTCGTTGCCCGTATTAAGGCTATTTCCAGAAGAATTACCACAGCTCCTGCTGACACTGAGGTAAAGGAAGTCCGGTATGACAAGCTGTCTGTAAACATGACCCGCTATGAGCTGCGTGTTGACGGAAAGGTTATCGATACTCCGCCCAAGGAACTGGAGCTTCTCTTCTACCTTGCATCAAATCCCAATCGTGTTTATACCCGTGATCAGCTCCTTGACGAGGTATGGGGCTTTGAGTATTACGGCGATTCCCGTACCATCGACGTTCACATCAAGCGTCTGCGTGAAAAGCTTGAGGGTGTTTCAGACCGCTGGTCACTGAAAACTGTATGGGGCGTAGGCTATAAGTTTGAATCAATGGACGATGAATAAAAAGGAAGACCAAAATCAACCTGCCTTAAAACAGCACCGCAAGTTCCTTATTTCCCGTATGATTTCCCTGCAGATCGTTGCACTCAGCATTATTGCGGTGGTTATAGGAATTACAGGTATCTATCTTTTCCGTGATTCTGTTTACGGAAACGTTTCAAAAAGCAGTTCTGTTATATGCAGTTCCATTAAGAATTACTGCGAAAGCTCTGTCAGCAAGACTTCACGAAGTTCTGAAGATATAATGAAAGATGAGCATATCAGCTTTATTCTTGACCAGGCAGGTGCGGAAACAGGAATGTCCATATTCCTTTTTGATCAGAATGGCGAGTGCATTGTATGCTCGGAAAATTCCGGTGCAGAGCCTGATAAAACTGTCATGCCTGCTTCACTTGTTTCAGAAATGAAAAATAAGGGTGAGATAGTTTCCGACGAAAAGGGAATATTCAACACAAAGAATACAATGCCGGCTGTCAGCAAGGGAATTTCAATTTCCGTAACAGAAAAGAATGGCGATTCCACTGATTATTACCTCTTTACAAATACATTTACTGATGATGTGGAGCATTTTACCCGCATGATACTGATTGCAGGCTGCGCTTCTGTTATTCCTGTGCTGATTCTCTATGCCATATTCATCAGAAACTTCACTCTGAAGTATTTTGTAGGTCCGGAGGAATCAATTACACGGGTTATCCGCAATTGTGCAAAGGGTGATTTCTCGGAAACTCTGAATCCGGAGGATTTCAGCACTCCCTATTACCAGGAAAACGTCAATTCACTGAACCAGATAATCAATAACCTCAAATCAACGGGCGAACAGCAGTCACAGTTTGTTTCCAATGTTTCCCATGAGCTGAGAACGCCTATGACAATCATAAGCGGTTATATCAACGGTATCCTTGACGGCACTGTTCCCAAGGAAAAACGCACTGAATATCTCTATATTATTTCCCAGGAAATGCAGAGGCTTAAAATTCTGGTTTCCTCAATGCTGAACCTTACAAAGTACGACAACGGCACTATTCAGATTAAGCGTGAGGTATTCCCCATAAACGATCTGATCTTCCGCACATTTCTCATGTTCGAAAACCGCCTTGAAAAGCGGAACATTACGGTGGAGGGTCTTGACTGCGATACCCTTTATGTCTACGGCGACAGGGATCTTATCGGTCAGGTGATATATAATCTTGCGGAAAATGCCGTTAAATTTGTTGACACAGGCGGTACTATTACCATTACTCTTGAGGAAACAAAGGACGCTTCACTGTTCAGCATACGAAACACAGGCCCCGGCATTCCAAAGGACGAACTGCCTAAGATATTCGGTCGGTTCTATAAATCCGACTTCTCAAGAAGCCATGATAAAACCGGTCTTGGTCTTGGACTTGACATTATAAGGAAAATTCTTCGCCTTCACGACGCTCAGATAAGCGTAAGCAGTGAGGAGAATGTTTTCACAGAGTTCTCGGTTTCTTTCCCGAAAAAATCCGACGCTCAGGATTAAAATAAGGCAATATCCCGCAAAGACTGCAAGCAGATTACGTGCAGAATCCTAAGATGTGCTTTGTGCGGTATTGTCTTAACTGAAAGGCGAAACACAGTGTGCAGAATATGCGGTGTTTCGCCTTTTTAAGCGAAAAAGGAGATTTGCATTATGGACGAAAATTTAAATCTGAATCCTGATAATGAAAATATAATTCCGGAGGAGCCGGCGCCGGTCAGTGCTGAAACTGATGTTCCGGAGGTTCCCGAAAATCAGCCGGCTAATGAAACAGAAAAGGAAAATGTTCAGCCGGAAGAGCCTGTTATCAGTCAGCAGACGAATTCATTTGCAGGCAGTCCTTCCATGCCGGAAGGAGGATATTATAACAATTACCGGAATCAGCAGATGTATCCGGGACAGAATCAGCCCTATCCTCAGCCGCCCTACGGCAGACAGTACGAACAGCCTCTGTTTCAGTATCAGCAGCCGGCTGTTCCTGTTAAAAAGAAAAAGAAGCCGGCTGTTCCGCTAAATGCAGGACAGAAGAAGCTTGTATGGCTTCTGAGGGCAGGAATACTGCTGATCGCACTGGTTTTTGTATACTGCATTGCAATGGACGTGGCGGCGTATATAACCCACGGCGCACCTGCATATACTGAAAGTTCAGAAACATATGATGACGCAGAAGATGCCGCTGAAATTCCGCCGGTGTATCGTGAATCAAAGCCGGAGCTGAATGATTCCGATGAGGGTACGTATTATGAAAATCTGAAATACACCGCCGAGGAAATCGCATTGTATGTAAGTCCTTCCATTGTGCAGATAGACGCATTTACAGGCAGTCAGATGGGCAGTTCCGGTTCGGGAATAATTCTCAACGAAGAAGGCTACATTCTTACAAATGCCCATGTTGTAAGCCAGTATGACAGCTTTGAAGTGACGCTTTATAATGAAGAAGAGCCTTATGAAGCGGAGCTTGTGGGATATGACAGCAAGTCGGATCTGGCGGTTATCCGCATAGAGGCTGATGAGCTTGTGCCTGCGATTTTCGGCGATTCAGATGAGCTGAATGTGGGCGAAGATGTTGTGGCTATAGGAAATCCGGCTGGCCTTTCCGGTTCGGTGACAAAGGGAATTGTGTCTGCCCTTGACAGACAGATACGCACCGGCACCACTGGCTTCTACATGGAATGTATCCAGACCGACGCCGCTATAAGTCCGGGAAATTCCGGCGGCGCTCTTGTAAATATGTACGGGCAGGTAGTGGGCGTTACATCATCAAAATACGCAAGCGCTTACTACGGCGGCGTATATGAGGGTCTGGGTTTTGCCATATCAATAAACCAGGCTATGCCCATTGCAGAGGAGCTTATGACAAATGGCTATATCAGCGGAAGAGTGCGTATCGGCATAACATTTTCCGCCCTTGAAGATGCCGCTGTACAGGAGGATTTTGCGGCAAACTTCAATCTTACTGAATCTCCCTGCAAGGAAGGTCTGTGGATAACAGAAGTAAGTCCGGACTGCGACATTGCAAATACAGAGCTGAGCGCAAATGACATTATTTTATCTGTAAACGGCAAAAAGGTGAACAACTACTCAGACCTGTGGGCAATCATTGAAACCTGCAAGGCAGGAGATGAACTGACTGCCAAGTGCAGAAGATATACCTTCGGCGAAAACAAAAACGAGCTTAAACACAGGGATTTCACTATTAAATTCAAGCTTATGGAGGACAGATCCGGAGATTATTGATATAAGGAGTGAGCTTTATGAAAAAAATACTGCTTCCTTTATGCTTTATGCTGTTTCTCTGTGGCTGTTCGAAAAATGACGTTCCGGCAGAAGAAAGCACAACAGACACAGCCGCTGTGACTGAAAGCGAATACGCTTCGGCAGAGGGCAGATTTCTGCGGTGCAAAAACGGCAGCGTTATGATAATAATTGAGGGAACAGGACCCTGCACCATTTCGGAAGGCACAGAATTTTTAGAGGATTTCACAGAGGGAGATCTTGTGAAAATAGAGTTTGACGGCGAAATACTGGAAACCTATCCCGGACAGATAACTGCAATATACGGCGCTGAGCTTGTAGAGGAGGGAAATTTGTCGGATATTGACGAGGAAACTCTGTCCTCTCTCAGAGAAATGGACTGGATTGAATAGAAGGAGATACTGATATTATGCGAAAAATTGCAAGCTTTACTGTAAACCACGACACATTGAAAAAAGGCGTGTACGTATCACGGACAGACGGCGACGCTGTTACCTACGACCTGAGAATGAAAACTCCCAATGCAGGAGATTATATCAGTCCCAAATCACTGCACACCATAGAGCATTTGCTGGCAACCTTTGTGAGAAACTCGGAGTATTCAGACCAGGTTATCTACGCAGGTCCTATGGGCTGCAGAACCGGCTTTTACCTTATTATGAGGGACAGCGTTTCAAGGGAAAGTCTTCTGGAACTTCTCAGAGCTGCATTCGGATTTATTGCGGATTTCAGCGGAGAAATTCCCGGCAGCAGCCGCATTGAATGCGGAAATTACCTTGAGCATGACCTTGAAGCCGCCAAGGCTGACGCAAAAGATTACTGCGAAGTGCTGAAAAATGTTACTCCTGACAGTATGATGTATTCAGAATAAAGGCAATACCGCACAAAGCACGTCTTAAGACTCTGCACGTAATCTGCTTGCATATTTTCCGTCATATTTCACAAAAAGCCTCGCTGATACACAAAGTAGCAGCTGCGTTTTTTGTTTCATCTGAC
>JAQXHO010000131.1 GCA_029007315.1 Oscillospiraceae bacterium | reverse complement strand
GTACGTGATACACCTTCTTTGTGCAATTTGGAATTATCAAAGGGTGTGACATCAATATCCAATGGAACCGGCGGAATACTAAGAGTGATCACAACTTTTTATATGGGCGCAACCGATTTATTATCGTGGAGGATTTTCATCACGCTGCCGCACCTGCATATCATAAGCTGCTTGAATACTATAATCCGAAAATATTACTGGGTCTTACTGCAACTCCTGAGCGTATTGACCATAAGGATATTCTATCTTGTTTTGATAATCGTATAGCAGCAGAAATCCGTCTTCCCGAATGTTGGTTTGTCAATAATGTGTTACGATTGTTTTCAAAACTCCATTTTAGATATTGACAAATTAAAAATATTTTGATACAATATATAAAAAATTTACTAGAAGTTCAAAAATGCCATATGAATCATTTATCACAGGAATAGAGGAGAAAATATGAAAGCTAAAAGAATAGTGGCTGCTTTAATGTGCCTTAATTTGTGTCTGACAGCGGCTGCCTGCGGAAATAAGGAGGACAACAGCAGTAAAGAGGGATCCTCTTCGGCGGTGGAAACAACGGTTTCTGAAGCAGAGGAATCAACCGAGGAAACATCTGAAACAGAAGGCAATACTGATGTAATAGAAAATGATACTGATTACAATGTGGTAAAAACATTCTGGAAATCCAATATTCCTGATACTCTAAAAGAAAACGAGGAGGATGCCTCTGAGGGCGGCGATTATTCCACTAATGTTTTTGAAGCTTTAGACAGAAATGAGGAAGTGGAAAGGTCTGTAAAGATTGAAGTCACCAAAGAAGATTCCATGGACTACCGCAGAGGCATTATCTCCTATGATATTGACCTTAAAGATTATGCTGACGGCAAGGTTGATACAGTAACCCTGGGCGGTATGGACTTTGTAAAAATTGAAAGAGAATACTGGGGAGAAACAAGTATAGTTTTCATGGCACGTTATGAAGCTTCACAGATGTCGGTAACAATTAAAGTTACAGGTGACGCTGACAGTGAAGATATTCAGAGTGTGCTGAACACTATTGAATTTACTCTTCCGGAGGGAACTGAAACTGACGCTCCTTATCCATGGGACGGCGAACCTCTCATAACCGAAGCAGGCACAGTTCAAATAGGCAGCTACAATCTGACTGCAAAGCAGATAATTGCTTCTGAAAGCATTCTTCCCAATGATATTTTTGATAACAGGGTAGCGGTTGTGGACGATACCATGTATGCTTTAAGCGATTATCATCTGTACATCTTAAAGGTAAACGGTACAGAGGCAGAGCTTCAGGAAACTGTGGAACTTGAAGATGACTATGGTCAGATGTCATGCGATGAAAACTGCAATGTATATGTTTCCGGATTTATGGGTTCTTTACTTGTTTATCGTGACGGAAAACAGGCTGACGCTCCTGAAGGCGAGGATCAGTTTGTCATAAGCCGTGACGGCAGCTTTGGAGTTGAATACTTTACCAGTCCTGATAAAGTAAACAAAGTGACAATAAATTCAGACGGAACAGCGTCAAGAGAAATTCTTCCGGTTGATACAAGCATTATATCCATGGTGAGTGATGTTTTTATAACAAAGGATTACATTCTGATAAGCGGAAGTTCGGCAGATGACAACAGACACAGGCTCTTTATGTTCGACCATAACGGAAATTATCTGAAAACTCTTGCTGATGAGGAGAACGATTCTTTAGGCTCGATTACCGGAGCTGTTCAGACAGATAACGGAATACTTGCTGTTGACGGAAACATGAGAACTGTTATTCTCTGGGATAATGACGGAAAGTATATTGGCGAGGTAAATGACGGCGACCTTTTCGGTACAAATTATCCCTGGATCAGCGGTCTGATGCAGACCAAAGACGGTAATATTTACGTTTCAATGGTTGAAGAACGTACAGATAAATCATGGGATGAAATGATAATGTTCCAGCTGGACAGTGATTTTTAAAATATACAGGTAAGTTATATTCAGATTATAGTTATTTGCATTATTTTATAATGTAAAAATATAAAGAAGCAGTCTTCGCAGGCAAATTTACATGTTTTGCGAAGGCAGAAAAAGTAACAGAAGGAAAATAATATGAAAAAAATTAAACTCTTATCAGCTGTATGCGCAATGGCAGTTGCTGCATCGTTCACTCTCACAGGCTGCGGAAGCAGTGACGCCGGACGTTATAATTTCTATTCTTTGACAAGCAGCGGCGAAACCATGACCATGAAGGAGATAGAAGAATCTTACAAGGAAATGGATATGGAAGTTCCTGAAATGTATCTTTTGCTGAATGATGACGGAACAGGAACACTCGTCATGGAAGATGAAGATACTCAGGAAGTTGAATGGAAAGACGGTGTAATAACTATTGATGGTGAAGAATCCAAATATACTGTTAAAGACGGCAAGCTTACCATTGAAGAAGAAGGAGATGTTTTAATAGTCTTTGAAAAGGCAGAATAACAGTGATCGATTAATTAATATTTAAGCAATACCGTACCGTGATTGGTACGGTATTATTTTTTGAATCAGGCGTTTATCAAAACAACTTACAGCAATGAATATTTAAGCACTGATAAAGGGATACGGCAGAGTAGTTTCTGTACTATATGCAGTTGCAAAATTATTAAAGGTATGTTATAATAAAAGTGCAATGGCATAAATTAAAGATGCAGGAGGACACTGATTATGAATCCCTTTGAAGTATACAAATTTGATGCACTGGAAGTTAAAATGCAGGATATTATTGCGCTTATGCGAAAAAGCAGAGGAGATAATATTCTCATAAGGTTTTTCTACGAGGATTATGTTTATGACGCAGGCGTAGTCACCGAAAACGGCGTAAGCAGATTTTATCTTGATGGTGATGTATACCCGTCAATGTTTACTTTTGCAAGCGGAGCCTGTGTTGAGGGTGTGCTGGTAAGTGATTTTAAGGATTCTGTTAAGGTTCTTGCGGTAAATGATAAAAATCCAAGAGAATTTTTTTAAAAGCCCTTGTAAATATAAATATAATATGCTATAATGTAGGGTGTGGATTGTGTACATTTAGATTTTCGGAAATTTTGTGTACGCAGATAAACTATTATAAATATAAAGATGAAAAAAGCGAGGGCAATTTTCTATGAAGCTTATATCAATAGTTGTGCCGTGTTACAATGAGCAGGAGGTTCTGCCTCTGTTCTATACTGAGATAACAAAGGTAATGGCACAGATACAGGAGAAGCATTCTGATACAGAATTTGAGCTTTTGTTTATAAATGACGGTTCAAAGGATGAAACATTAAAAAAGCTCAGAGAACTTGCTGTTAAAGATAAGCGTGTAAGATATATATCATTCTCAAGGAATTTCGGAAAAGAAGCAGGTATGTATGCTGGTCTTCAGAACTCAAAAGGCGATTATGTTGTTGTAATGGACGCAGATCTTCAGCATCCTCCGGCATTTATACCACAGATGTATGAATACGTTCTGAGCGGTGAATATGACTGTGCAACAACAAGAAGAGTAAGCCGTGATGGTGAATCCAAGATCCGTTCATGGTTTTCACGAAAGTTCTATAAGGTAATGAACAAGATTTCCCAGACGGAAATAGTGGACGGAGCCCAGGATTTCCGGTTTATGACAAGACAGATGGTGGACGCTATTCTGTCCATGAAGGAATATAACCGCTTTTCAAAGGGTATATTCAGCTGGGTGGGCTTCAGAACAAAATATATGCCTTATGAGAATATTGAACGTGCAGCAGGAAATACAACATGGTCTTTTAAGTCGTTGTTTAAATACTCTCTGGAAGGAATATTTGCATTTTCAACAGCTCCGCTTTCTATTTCATCTTTTCTCGGAATACTCAGCTGTATAATCGCATTTATAATGATAATCATTATTGTTATAAAGTGGCTTGCTTTTGGTGATCCTGTACAGGGATATACTACTACAATATGCGTATTGCTTATGATGGGCGGTCTTCAGCTTTTCTGCATAGGAATACTGGGACAGTATCTTTCAAAAACATATATGGAATCAAAGAAAAGACCTATTTATCTGATCCATGAAACCGAAGAAGATGCCCGCAAAAATGAGAACAGCAGTTCAGAACAGATCGGATGAACAGGCATTCAAGAATAATAGTGATACTTCTCCTGGCAGTACTTGTTCTTCTGGGAACGGCTATTACATTATTTTATATAGATGTTGGAAAGGACGCTCGCAGCAGTGGAGTCAGCTCTTCCTTAACAGGAAATACACAGCATGAGAATTCTGCAAGGGTGTTCAAAGATTCAAACGGACTTTGGGGTCTTGAGGATTCAAGCGGCACTGTAATACTTGAGCCGGAATGGTCAGAGCTTGTGCCGATAGGGAACAGCTGTTTTAAGGCAAAACTGCTGACACGGGCAGATTCGCTTTACGGCGTTATAGATTCTGAGGGTGACGTAACAGTCCCGTTTGTATATGAAAATATAGAGCGCCAGAGTGATTATATCTATGCCGCAGAACTGAAGGATACCGGACAATATCTGTTTTACGGGAATGATTTTTCTCTTCTTCTTCCTCATGCTGCAGACAGTTATTATATGGAAGGCACAAATATTTGTGTTTCTTACGGCGAAGATGAATATTACTATAAACAGGGAGAAAAGCTTTCTCTTGTAAAGGCTGTTCTTCCAAGATACAGGCGTCCGGTTTCTGTTACTCTTACAATAGATGACCCGGAACTTCTTGCGGTTATGGAAAGCCTTGAATGGAGCGATTTTGCAGACCGTGCAATTGAGTTTCTTGACGCTTTCAGAAGAAACCAAAGGGACAGGCTTGAGGAAATAACTGACAATGCCAGTCTGCCGGAAGTTATAGAGGCACTGGAAACAAAGCCATTGTGGACAGGCAAAACTTCTGACAGCATATATGTTTACAAGACAGAATTTGACGGAGCATTAACAGTTTATCTTGAACTTGAGCTTGTTCTGGAAAAATCCGACGAGGAATCTGAAAATGACGAAAGTGCAAGGCTGAGGGCATCATTCAGGCAAGATAAAGAAGGTCAGTGGAAATTACAGGAAGTTACATTTTCATGAGATAAAATGACCTGCTGAATTATTAATTACAATCGTACAAAAGTACGAAGAAAAGAGGATAATATGTCAAAAAAAGTTGCGATCATCATGGGCAGCGACAGCGATCTGCCGGTAGTAAAGGCGGCATTTGCAGAGCTGGAAAGCTATGGCGTACCCTATGAGGCACACGTAATGTCAGCTCACCGTTCACCAAAGCTTGTGGCAGAATTTGCAGCCGGTGCCAGAGAAAACGGCTTCGGGGTTATTATTGCCGCAGCAGGCAAGGCAGCACATCTTGCAGGCGTTATAGCAGGACATACCACACTTCCGGTTATCGGTATCCCGGTAAAGTCAAGTACTCTTGACGGACTGGACGCTCTTCTTGCAACAGTACAGATGCCTTCAGGCATTCCGGTGGCTACAGTTGCAATAGATGGTGCGGCAAACGCTGCGATTCTTGCAGTGCAGATCATGGCAGTATCCGATGATTCTCTTGCGAAAAAACTTGCAGCCAAAAAGGCTGAAATGGAAGCAGGAGTAATTGCAAAGGATAAAAAACTTCAGGAAAATCTTTAATCAGATTCAAAATAAAACAATGGAGGAATTTACAATGGCAAATTATGAAAAGGTAGAACAGCTCTATGAAGGAAAAGCAAAGAAAGTTTACGCAACAAATGTACCGGGTGTAGTAATCGTTGATTACAAGGATGACGCAACCGCATTCAACGGTGAAAAGAAGGGTACTATCATGGGTAAGGGTGTTATCAACAACAAGATGGCGAATTACCTCATGAAACAGCTGGAAAAGGAAGGCGTTCCCACACATCTGGTGGAAGAACTTTCAGATCGTGAAACTGCTGTAAAGCAGGTAACAATTGTACCGCTGGAAGTAATTGTACGAAATGTTGCAGCAGGAAGCTTCTCAAAGAGAATGGGTGTTGAAGAAGGCAAGGCACTGCTTTGTCCTATTGTTGAATTCAGTTACAAGAATGATGACCTTGGCGATCCCTTTATTAATGATGACTATGCTCTTGCTCTGGGTCTTGCAACTCAGGAGGAAATCGACACAATCAAGACATACACCAGAAAGGTAAACGAAGTTCTGAAGGCTTTCTTCCTCAGTATCGGTATTAAGCTTATTGACTTCAAGATCGAATTCGGCAAGCTCCCTGACGGCACTATCATTCTTGCAGATGAAATTTCTCCCGATACCTGCCGTCTCTGGGATGTAAACACCAATGAAAAGCTTGACAAGGATCGCTTCCGCAGAGATCTGGGCGGAACAGAGGAAGCATACCAGGAAGTAATGAGAAGAATATTTGGAGAGTAATTATGGGTGGATTTTTTGGCGCAGTTTCATCAAATGACTGCATTTCCGATGTTTTTTTCGGAACCGACTTTCATTCTCATCTGGGTACAAGAAGAGGAGGAATGACTGCATATTCTCCCGAACTTGGATTTCAGAGAAACATTCACAGTATAGAAAACTCACCTTTTCGGACTAAGTTTGAAAAGGATGTTGAAAATATGCGAGGAACAATCTGTATCGGCTGCATAAGCGATACAGATCCGCAGCCCATTATGGTAAGATCAAAGCTTGGTCTTTATGCTATTTGTTCAATCGGCATTATCACAAATGCAAAGGAGCTTTCAGATGAGCTTCTTGAAAATGGCTGCCAGAATTTTGAAACCATGAGTAGCGGCAGCATTAATTCATGCGGACTAATAGCGGCTCTCATTGCCCAGAAAAATACCTTTGTTGAGGGTATAAAATATGCCCAGGAGAAAATAAAGGGTACAATGTCCCTTGCCATTATGACTGAGGATTCTATTATTCTTGCAAGAGATAAATACGGAAGACTTCCTATTTTAGTGGGTAAACGTTCCGATGGGTACTGTTTCTCTTTTGAGTCATTTGCGTATCAGAAGCTGGGCTTCGAAACCTGCTATGAGCTTAAATCCGGTGAGATACTGAAGGTCACAAAAGACGATATCGAGGTTCTCCACAAGGGAAATGACGATATGAAAATATGTGCATTTCTCTGGACATATTACGGCTATCCCAATGCCTGCTATGAAGGCGTAAATGTTGAAATGATGCGTACCAGAAACGGCGAAATAATGGCTGAATATGATATGAAGAACGGCAAATTGCCCGATGTTGACTATGTTTGCGGAGTACCGGATTCAGGCATTCCTCACGCTATTGGCTATGCAAACAAAAGCGGAATACCATTTGCAAGACCCTTTGTAAAATACACTCCCACATGGTCAAGAAGCTTCATGCCCACAAACCAGAGCATGAGAAATAAAGTGGCTAAAATGAAGCTGATACCTGTACCGGAGCTTATAAGAGGAAAGAAGCTTCTGTTTGTGGACGACAGTATCGTAAGAGGTACGCAGATGCGTGAAACTGTGGAATTCCTGTACGAAAACGGTGCAAAGGAAGTTCATATGCGTTCAGCCTGTCCGCCTATTATGTACGGCTGCAAATATCTTAATTTTTCCAGAAGCACATCTGAGCTTGAACTTATTGCAAGACAGATAATTGATGAGTATGAGGGTATTGAAGGCGTAAAATATATTAATGAATACTCAGATTCCTCAACTGAAAGAGGAAGAAGACTGAGAGATGAAATATGCAGAAGACTCAAACTCACATCACTGGAATTCCAGTCCCTTGAGGGAATTGTAAAGGCAATAGGTGTTTCCGAATGCAATCTCTGCACATATTGCTGGACAGGCAAAGAATAACTGATCACACGAATAAACCTATGATTCAAACACTATGGAGGTATAAATGGAAAGCTATTCTGAAAGCTACAAAAAGGCCGGCGTTGACGTAACAGCCGGTTACAAGGCAGTTGCTCTTATGAAGGAGCATATTGCAAAGACAATGACATCAAATGTACTCACAGGAATTGGAGGCTTTGGCGGCCTTTTCGAGCTTGATCTGACAGATATTGAAAAACCTGTGCTGGTATCCGGTACAGACGGCGTTGGTACTAAGCTGAAAATTGCATTCCTCATGGATAAGCACAATACAATAGGTATTGACTGTGTAGCTATGTGTGTAAACGACATTATCTGCTGCGGTGCAAAGCCTCAGTTCTTCCTTGACTATATTGCACTCGGAAAGAACGTTCCCGAAAAGGTTGCTTCTATTGTTTCCGGCGTTGCAGAGGGCTGCGTACAGGCAGGATGCGCACTTATTGGCGGCGAAACTGCGGAAATGCCAGGTTTCTATCCGGAAGATGAATATGACGTTGCTGGTTTTGCTGTAGGTATTGTTGATAAAAACAAGGTTCTTAATCCCGACACTCAGAAAACAGGAGATGTTCTTATCGCTCTCAAATCAAGCGGTGTTCATTCAAACGGCTTCTCTCTGGTACGCAAGGTGTTTACCATTAATGAGCAGAATCTTGCAAGATATTCACCGGATCTTGGCACTACACTTGGCCAGTGCCTTCTGACTCCTACTAAAATATATGTAAAGCCGGTGCTTTCACTCCTCAGAGAAGTAAACGTTAAGTCAATTGCTCACATTACAGGCGGCGGTTTCTATGAGAATATTCCGAGATCACTTCCAAAAAATCTGGCTGCTTACATTGAAAAGAAGAATGTACAGGTTCTGCCGATATTTGATCTTATTGCAAAGACAGGAAATATTCCTGAGCGTGATATGTACAACACATTCAACATGGGTGTTGGAATGATAGTAAGCGTACCTCAGGAAGAGGCAGACAAGGCTGTACGTATTCTGAATGCAGCTGGCGAAG
>JAQXHO010000130.1 GCA_029007315.1 Oscillospiraceae bacterium | reverse complement strand
ATCAGAATGGTTCCGCCTCTTATCATTACAGAGAGCGACTGCGACAAGGCATTTGAAATCATCAGAGAAGCGGTACTTGAAACCGCATCAAAATAAAGGTTTAAACAAAAAACAATAATTTTTAAGGAGAGATAATTATGAGAGCAACAGTATTTATGAGAATGACAGGTATGATGCTTGCAGGTGTTATGTCCATGGCGGCACTGACAGCTTGTTCAGGTTCATCAAAGGAAGAATCCGCATCTACAACAGCAGAAACCTCCTCAGAGGGCGGCGTTCTGAGAGTAGGCATGGAATGTGCATATGCTCCTTTCAACTGGACGCAGGTAAGCCCCGAGGTTGCAAACGGCGATACTGCTGTTGAGATCTACGGCGGCGGCGGTTATGCTTACGGCTACGACGTAATGGTTGCCAAGGCACTGGCTGAGGAAATGGGCATGACCCTTGAAATACACAAGGTTGAATGGGATTCTATCGGTATTTCCATGGATTCAGGCGACTATGACTGTATCATTGCCGGCATGGGCAGAACTGCTGAGAGAATGCTTTCATATTCCTTTACTGAACCCTACTACTACAGAAACAACTGTATCGTTGTAAAGAAAGGCTCTGATATCGAAAACATCACAGGTCTTTCCGAACTGGCAGGAAAGAATGTTACCGCAACAACACAGCTTGGCACAGGCTGGGTACCGCTGCTTGACCAGATCCCCGATGTAACCCTTGGTGCAAATTACGAAAGCACTGCGGAAGTATTCATGGCGCTTTCAAACGAAACAGCAGACCTTGCAGTAATTGATATTCCTACAGCAGAATCAGCACTCCTCACAAATACAGACCTGAAGATAATCATTCCCAAGGAGGGTGATACATTCACAGGTGATGAGGAAATGACAAACGTCTGCATTGCCACAAGAAAGGACGACACCGCACTGCGTGACAAGCTCCAGTCTGCAATGGACAGCATTGGTCTTGAACGTGATAAAATGGACAGCATGATGGAGGAGGCTATTTCAGTACAGCCGGCTGCTAAGTAAATACTAAAATGCGCCGCTTTTCCGTATATTTTATAGAGAGAGGCGGCGTTATACTATTTCATATAGGAGGACGAGTTTATGACAGAGATGCCAAACGGAATTTTTGAATGGATATGGTTTATTGCCACAGAGTATTCAGACCTGTTCATCACAGGTACTATTATAACGCTTAATGTAGCCGTATCGGGTACTGTTCTTGGATTTCTTCTGGGATTCCTGCTGGGCATTGCAGAGGACTCAAAACTCACCAAGGCAGACCCCCTTGTAAAGAAAATAGTCATGACAATTGTGAAAGGCATAAGCAAGGTGTATGTTGAGGTATTCCGTGACACGCCTATGATAGTTCAGGCTATGATAATTTACTTCGGCATAAAAATGACAGGATTCGACATAAGTCCCATTATGGCAGGTATTCTTGTAACACTGCTTAACACAGGCGCATACATGGCTGAAACAGTCCGTGCAGGCATAAAGTCCATTGACGTGGGACAGCGTGAGGGTGCTCTTGCAATGGGCATGTCCCCTGTATCTGCAATGATATTTATCATTCTGCCGCAGGCGTTTAAGAATATTGTTCCCGAAATGGCGAATATGTTCCTCACAAACCTTAAAATGACATCTGTACTTAACGTTATCGGCGTAAAGGAACTGTTTCTGCAGGCAAAGACAGCAGGCGGCACATACTACAGATACCTTGAATCATACCTTGTAATTGCGGCAATCTACTTTGTATTGTGCTTTGTATTCAACAGAATTTTCCTGCTTATTGAGAAGAAGATGAACGGCAAAAAGGACTATGCCCTTGCTGTTGAATATATGGAGAATAACGAATAAGGGAGGCGGTACTTTTGAAAGATGCTATAATCAGAGTGGAGGAACTCAGCAAGAGTTTTGGTGAACACGAGGTTCTCAGAAAAATTGATTTCTCTGTAAAAAAGGGCGAGGTAATATGCATTCTCGGAAGCTCCGGTTCGGGAAAGTCAACGCTTCTCCGCTGCATAAATCAGCTTGAAACCCAGACCTATGGAAAGATTTTCTTCAAGGGAAAGGAACTGGGCAGAAAACAGCGTGAAATAAACGAGTATCGTTCAAAGGTGGGAATGGTTTTCCAGTCCTTTAACCTTTTCAATAATATGACAGTCCTTGAAAACTGTATGTCAGGCACAAGAAAGGTTCTCCATGTATCAAAGGAGGAGGCAAAGAACCGTGCCATTACTCATCTTAAATCAGTAGGCATGGCGCCTTTTATAAACGCTTATCCCATGCAGCTTTCGGGCGGACAGAAACAGAGAGTAGCCATTGCAAGAGGACTTTGCATGAATCCCGAGGTACTGCTCTTTGACGAACCCACAAGCGCACTTGATCCGGAAATGGTGGGCGAGGTTCTGAACGTTATGAAAAGTTTAGCACAGACAGGTCTTACAATGCTTATAGTTACACATGAAATGGGTTTTGCCCGTGATGTTTCCTCCAGAGTGCTTTTCATGGACAAGGGATATATCATAGAGGACGCCCCTCCCGAAAAATTCTTCACCAACCCTGAAAGTGCAAGAACAAAGGAATTTTTAAGCAGATATATGTCCGACAGCGAAAGGAGAGCGTAATGGGAAATTTTGTTGTAACATTTGCAAGAGGATTCGGCACAGGCGGAAAGGTCATTGCCTCAAAACTGGCGGCAGACCTTGGCATTCACTGCTATGAAAACAGAATCCTTACCCTTGCGTCACAAATGAGCGGTCTTGACAAGAATGTTTTCCAGGAGGTAAACGAAAAGCTGCGTTCATCAGGTGGTTTTTCAAGCCTTATGAGAGGACTTCCACGTTCAAGAAAGTACATATCCAGAAACGAGAAGTTTGTTTCAGACGACAAGCTGTTTGAATATCAGAAACAGATTATTACAAATCTTGCTGACACTGAATCCTGCGTGATTGTGGGAAAATGTGCAGACTACATTCTCCGTGGCAGAGATAATGTGGTGAGCGTTTACATTGAGGCTCCAAGGGATTTCTGCATAAAGCGTACCATGGAGAACATGGGAGTAACAGA
>JAQXHO010000129.1 GCA_029007315.1 Oscillospiraceae bacterium | reverse complement strand
ATCAACATGCCGGTTACTGAAGTAATTGAAAAATATCACGGACTTACAAGAATTGAAGACCAGTTCCGTGTAATGAAATCAGATCTTGAAACAAGACCGGTTTATGTTCGCACAAAGGAACATATTGAGGCACATCTGCTTATTTGTCTGATTGCGCTTACTATGATTCGTATGATTCAGTGTAAGATATGCCGAAGCGGACTTGTACCAAAGTCAGATGATATTACGCTTTGGTCAATGGGACTTCCTGCATATCGTATACAGAAGGCATTAAAAAAGTGGAATGTCGAACTTTTTGCTGATAATTTATAC
The DNA here is from genome assembly GCA_029007315.1 of Oscillospiraceae bacterium. Taxonomy (GTDB): domain Bacteria; phylum Bacillota; class Clostridia; order Oscillospirales; family Ruminococcaceae; genus Ruminococcus_C. The sequence continues at coordinate 5,257 of JAQXHO010000129.1, read as the reverse complement.
CGTTTTACCAATCTTGATGATCCTGATTTGAAACTTATCATGGATTCCTTTGATATTCATATTCCGGCTAAACTCTTTAATAAAACTGCACTCAAATCCCAGATCAAAAATATCAACATGGAGATATGATTGTGGAGCTATTTTATCAAACTGTTTTTAAGGCTGTATTGCGTCATTTTTCACGCATTACAGCCTTTTTCTTGATGTTCATTCTTCAATTTTGCTCTTTACAAGTGGCAAAGTTGGGTTATATCACAAAATCACTGAATAATCAAGCAATTTTCAATTTTTTCATTGTTGAGTAAAAAACAATATGCTTCCTGTCATTTTTCAGACAGAAAGCATAATTCAATGGATTTTTTTACTCAGAAATAAATATGGTCATTTTCATTCATTGTTGGAATATCAATCGCTATCAACTCAGTTTTACCAGCAATAAACATGGTATCTCCAATGTAAATGGCTCTTGAAACATCACTTTTAGAATATATCACGCCTTTGTTTCTGAATATTCCGTTTTCGTATGAATATACTGAATATCCGTAACAATCTGTTTCATCATAGATGTAGTTTTCAGCATAACATGAGAACGGCACTGCTATAAGATTTTTTTCCGGAGAAATAAGCAGAGCTTTTCTGTCGTTTACCGCGGGAGAATCTATCCAGCCGTATACAGCTTCATCAGAAAATTTTGAAACATCAGTATAATCAATGGGCATTATTCCACATTCACTAAGATTATCCGGATCGCTGTTATCAAACATCACAAGCTTTAATCCGTTTCTTATTCCATCTTCATCTGCATTTATACCGAATCCGAGAAGAAGGTCATCATTCCATTGCTGCATATAACTGCTGTAGCCTGTAATTTTATATTCATCAAGAATAACTGGATTATTTACATCTGAAAGATCTATTGCATAAAGAGGATCTGTTTGCCTGTATGTTACCACATAAGCCATATCTCCGCTGAAACTTGCTGATTTTATAGTTTCATTTTCACCGAATCCGGCTATTTCGCTCACCTTATTCATATTCATATCAAAAATATATACAGCGTTGTCGTTCGGAATTCCGTAATAGCCCATTTGTCTGTCTCTCGATACTGCAGCACGGAAATATCCTTTATACTCGCTCATGGAAAACTGGTCTTTTACATATCCAGGAACATTTGTACTTGCCTCAGGCGTTATAATACCATTATCTATTTTTATTCTTGTAAAATCAGTACTGTTTCCATTTTCTGTCCAGCAATTGCTTGCAAGATAGATATTGTTAAGCGAACAATACATGGAGCCGGAAAAACCTGCAAGACTTTTGAAATCCAGAGATTCCCACGGAGTGTCCGAGAACACGTTAAGACTGCCTATATTCGTAAATCCGGATCCAAAATCGCACTCTGTTCCTTTCTTTGCACCTGTTCCCGGAAGCAGAATATCTTCAGGAGCTGCCATGGATTCCTTTTTATTTGTGTAGTATGACGGAATACATTTTTCATAATTTTCATCTGTATAGCAGGCAGTCCAGTTGTAGCTTGAAATGATATATAGGGCACCGTCTTCCATAAGGCGAATGTCACTGTAATTACCGTCCTGTGCATAACTTCCTAAAAGCTGTATATCACTTTCAGTATCAAATATCAGCACATAGGTTCGCTGGCTGACATTTTCCCAGCTATATGATTCAGATGTGTCTGCGGCTACAATCAGTCTGCCGTTTTCAAGATACATTGCGGAAATGCAACAGTACTTCACAGAATCCGGCAGATATTCATACAGATTTAAAGTTTTATTGCCGGTAAAAACTTTGCCGTCAGTTTCTGTCACTTGTATATTAAAAGATTCACTGTTTAGGGCTGAATATATTCTGTTTCCGTCAGTTCGGATAATATCACCTTCAAGAACTCCTGTTTCCTGATTGTAAAGCTCTGATATTTCGTTATTATCTGAATCTGGAAGACTGTCAGAGCCTGTAGTTTCAGCAGTAACAGAATCATTTTCCATTTCCTCAGCAGCTTCTTCATAGAAAATCTCACCGCCATCCTCATATACAAAGTCCTTTTGTTCTTCTAATTTATCCATGTAATTTTTCATGTATCTGTATACCTGCTTATAGTCAGAAGCTGAAACTGTGTAGCTGCCGCCTGAAATCATGGAAGAAGAACTATTATTCTGCATTTGCTTTGCAATGATTCCGCCCGTACCCAGAAGAACTGTACAGGCAGCAATTCCTGCACACCATTTTAAGCCGTTTGTAAAGTTTATTTTTTTGTTACCGTTTGCCTTCATCATATCAAGCTCTTTCTTTACTGACTCCGGAGAAAGCTTTTCCGGTACATCTGGGTTATTTAGTATTCTCTTTACTTCTTCATTATTTAAATCATTCATAAGTATACTCCTTTCAATCCTGAAGCTGTATACGAAGTGCAGCCTTTATTCTCGACAAGCGTGAACGAACTGTTGAAGATTTCATATTGCAGATCGTCCCGATTTCCTCACCCGAATATCCGCATAAAACAGAAAGTGAGAGTATAAGTCTGTCTTCTCTTGGCAGCTTATCAAGAGCCTCCCGAAGCTCGGCGGAGCTTTCCGGGAAATCCTTCGAAATTTCGATATCATCAATATTTTCCGGATGATCGTAGTATTCTCTCTGCTTTTGACTTATTTTTCTGCTTAATATGCTGAATATCCAGCTTCTGAATGCCTCTGGTTTTTTAAGCTTTCTTATTGATGCAAAGGCATCGGCAACTGTTTCACTTACCACATCAGCGGCGTCATGTTCATTATTTCGAAGAACATAGTATGCTGTATGATACAATTCTTTGTAAACAGTTCCATAGAGCCTTGCAAATGCGGCTGTATCGCCTTTTTGTGCAAGCTTTATATCATTTGTCATGCGTATCACCTCACGATAACGTTATCTGATAATTAAGTGCTAAATTTTCCGGAATTTGCTGCAGAAAAAATTGAAATTTGTATAGATCAACAAACAACAGGAAATATATGGTGCATTTATTATCAAACACTTACAGTTTATTTAAAAAAACAACCTGAGCAGATCGTATTTCTTCTCAGGTTATCGCTGTATTATTATCTATATCTGCTCAAAAAATTTACCCTTATAAAAGTTTTCATTTTCAAGTTTTTTGGCAGTAAGCTTAAAAATTACACAACCGTCCGGGCATACAATTGTTTTGCTGTATTTTCCGTCACCGCCTATATTTTCCAAATCTCCTCCGCTTCTTACCGCTTCCATTATAGGATACATCATCATCATAGTTTTTGAGCAGATGCCATACCCATCTGTATTAACAGGACAGCCATAAGTACACTTATATTTATCACCGATTTCTTCGCCGTTTCTACAATAGCGTTCTGTTTTATCTCCTCTTAGAAATCCGATAACCTCAATCTCAAACTCATATTCTTCATCGTACCATTTTTTCATATATTGTCCTCCAAATTATGAATACCACAAATAAATTCTATCACAAGACTGCGTATAAGTCAAGGAACTGCAAAAAAACTCCGCTTTTGACACAATTGCCAGCAGCGGAGTTTAAAAAATTATCACTCAGTTGAAACGTAATTAAGCTTTGTTTTTATCATTTTCACGAATCTCAACACGGCGGATCTTGCCGCTGATTGTCTTTGGAAGTTCGTCTACAAATTCAACTACTCTCGGATATTTGTATGGTGCAGTATGACTCTTTACATAATCCTGAACTTCCTTTTTAAGTTCATCAGAAGGAGCAGTTCCCTTTGTGAGAACGATAGTTGCCTTTACAACCTGTCCTCTTACCGGGTCAGGAACACCAGTGATCGCACATTCCAGGACATAAGGAAGCTCCATAATAACGCTTTCAATCTCAAAAGGTCCAATACGGTAACCAGAGGATTTGATAACATCGTCTATTCTGCCAACATACCAAAGATAACCGTCCTCATCTCTTGTTGCCTGGTCGCCTGTGTGGTAGTAATCGTCATACCATACGGACTTTGTCTTTTCTTCATTGCGGTAATAGCCCTTGAACAGACCGCAGGGAGCCTTTCCGTTTGGTGTGTGAATGCAGATCTCGCCGACTTCGCCTGTCTTTGCCTCGTTGCCCTCGGGGTCAAGAATAACAATGTCATAGAGAGGACAGGGACGTCCCATGGAACCTATCTTGGGAGTTGTTCCCACAAGGTTGGAAATACACATGGTGGTTTCTGTCTGACCGAATCCCTCCATAATGGTAAGACCGGTTGCCTTGCGGAACTGCTGGAATACTTCCGGATTCAGGGCTTCGCCTGCTGTTGTAGCATATTCAATGGAGGAAAGATCATATTTGGACAGATCCTCCTTGATGAAGAAACGATACATTGTAGGCGGTGCGCAGAAGGTTGTAATATGATATTTGGCAAACATAGGAAGAATATCTTCTGAATGGAAACGGTCAAAGTCATATGTGAAAATAGGCGCTTCACAGAGCCACTGACCATAAATCTTGCCCCAGAGAGCCTTGCCCCAGCCTGTGTCGGAAATAGTAAAATGCAGACCGTCAGGGTTTACATTGTGCCAGTACTTTGCTGTAGGATAATGACCAAGAGGATATGTATGAGAATGTGCGGCAATGCTGGGATAGCCTGTTGTACCCGATGTGAACAGCATAAGCATGGTATCTTTTCCGCAGGGAGTATCGTCAGAACGCTCATAAATATCAGAACAAAGCGCCATTTCACTGTTGTAATCATGCCAGCCCTGGCGCTTGCTGCCTACCATTACCTTGATTATTTCCGGAAATTCTTCAGCTGCCTTTTCAGCATGAACAGACACATCTCCGTCTGATGTACAAATAATAGCCTTTACTCCAGCAGCCTTGTAACGATATGTAAAGTCATGCTCAACCAGCTGATTTGTTGCAGGAATTGCTATAGCACCCATTTTGTGCAGTGCAAGCATTGTGAACCAGAACTGATAATGACGTTTAAGGACAAGCATTACACGATCGCCCTTTTTAATGCCCAGTGATTCAAGATAATTAGCTGTCATGTTGGAATATTTCTTCATATCTGCAAATGTGAATCTATGCTCCTTCTTTTCGCCGGAAACCCAGAGCATTGCAGTTTTGCAGGGATTTTTCTCTGCGATTTTGTCAACGCAGTCAAAAGCAAAGTTGAATTTATCCTCATTCTTGAAAGAGATTTTTGTCAGAACGCCGTTTTCGTCTGTTTCAGTGTCGATAAAGTCATCTGCAACAGTTTTCTGATTAAGCTCC
>JAQXHO010000128.1 GCA_029007315.1 Oscillospiraceae bacterium | reverse complement strand
AGCTGTAAAAAGAAAAAGTAATTATTTTCAGTATGAAAAATACTGATTAAAAACCGCAGCGGAAAGCTTTGTGCCGACCGCTGCGGTTTTTTTGTTGTAAATACTTAGGGCAACACCGCACAAAGCACGTCTTACGACTCTATACGCAATCTGCTTGCAGCTTTTCCGTCATATTTCACAAAAAATCTGACTGCGCATCTTACGCACAGTCTTTGTGCGGTATTGCCTTAGGAAAAGTGTTATAATAGAAGTAAAGTAAAGGAGCTGACTATTAATGAACAAAAATATCAGAAATTTAGCAGACAGAATATTTGAAAATATACACTATTCTAAAAAATCTGAAGACGCAAGAGAAATTATCGCAGAAAAACTTGAAAAAGAATATCAGAAGAATCTGAAGTCAGCAAACGAAATTCAGTCTGAAGGCATACTTATGCAGAAATACGGCGACTTCAGCAGTGCAGCTGATTTTGCCAAAATAGGCAGTGAAATGCAGTGCGAGATACTAAACAATGAAAATCTGACAGAGAAAAAAGCTCTGACAAGCAATTTTTGGAAAATACGGATTCCGGTATATATTTTTTCCGTGTTTTCAGTTCTGACAGCAGTGTCACTTTTTGATCTGATTTTTCTGAGAGATGCTGTATATTTCCTTCTGACTGCTGCTATGAGTTTTCCGGCGTTAATTGCTTTTATTTTGTATTTAAGATCAGTAAAGCTCTTTGACTACAGTAATATTAAACTCGACGATGACAGCTATAGTTATCTGAAAAAATTATGCGACAAATATTCGAAAAGATTTGTAAACAGCGTATTTCTGCTGATAGGAATATTGTTTGTGGTGCTTATAACAGCTCTTATGCAGTATATTAAAGGGTTTATGACTGTGCAGGAAATCCAGCAGTCAATGCTGCAGAGTCTGGTGTATGCGGAGTATATTGTTATGATAGCAGTAAAAAATGCTTTTTGCATTTTTACCCTTAACAGATGCTTTAAAAGGGAAAAGTCTGTTTTTTTCCAAAAAAGTATTTTAATTGTGCTTGCAGCCTCTTTCGGATACTGGATAATTTCCTCCGGACTTATTGTTTTTCTGTCAAAAGGATCATACTTTTACAGCAACTATATTTTCATATTTGCGGTGATATATGTGATTGCATGGATGACCTATAATCTTACACTGAGAGGCAAACTTGTTTTTGACAATATCACTCTTAATATTAAACGTGCAGTTGCGTTTACTCTATGCATTGCTTTTATCGGAGCCTGTAATTTAATGCAGCGTGACACCTGGAATCTTCAGCCGCTTATTTCATTAATGCAAAGCGCAGATCATGAAAAGGACGATATATCCTACAATGATGAAACCGGTGTTTATACAATAGTAACAGAGAAAGAGAATTTCAGAATACTTCAGATTACCGATATACATATCGGAGGAAGTATAGTTTCTGCTGTAAAGGATTACAAGGCAGTATTTGCCTGTTACTGTCTGATAAAGCACACAAAGCCAGATCTTGTGATAGTAACAGGTGATCTGGTATTTCCGGTTGGACTGCGTTCATTTTCGCTTAACAATTCTGCACCAATAATCCAGTTTGCCTCATTTATGCGGACACTGGGCATTCCCTGGGCATTTACCTACGGCAATCACGATACTGAAGACATTGCAAATAAATCTGAAGAGGAGATAACAGAGCTGTTTAAAACCCTGTCTTACAAAACATCAGAAAATCTTCTGTATCCATATATTCAGCCGAATATTACAGGAAGATCCAACCAGCTTATAGAAATAAGGAATGAGGATAATTCTCTTATTCAGGCAATTTTTCTTATGGATTCCAATGATTATACAGGTGAAGGTTTCAATGATTATGACTATATTCACGATGACCAGGTGGAATGGTACAGACAGCAGGTGGAATTCCTCTGTGAATCCGAGGGAAGAACAATATCATCACTTTTGTTTTTCCACATTCCGCTTCAGCAGTATAAAACGGCATACGAGCTTTATAAAAGCGGGAGTCCGGAGGTTAAATATTATTTCGGTGAAAATGGTGAAACCATGTTTGATAAGGTCTGCTGTTCAGATTATCCCAGCGGATTATTTGATACCGCAGTGGAACTTGGCAGTACAAAGGCAATGTTTTGCGGTCATGACCATTATAACAATTCTTCACTGGAATATAAAGGCATACGCCTTACCTATGGCATGAGCATAGATTATCTGGCAATGCCCGGCATTGATAAAGACACTAAGCAGCGAGGCGGTACTCTTATAACTCTTCACAGTGATTCTTCTTATGATATTGAACAGATTCCACTGGAAAGCATACAGAACGAATTCTTTGCAGGACTGAATCTGTTCTGAAAAATCTCCCTTTGCTCATATTCATACAGGCAGGGAGATCTTTGCATATAAAAAAGCTGTCTGCCCAAACAAGGAGCAGACAGCTTTCTTTGTTACATCTTAAAGGTCATTTCTGATAATATCCTCAAGAGTTTCACTTTTTACGGCAAGGCGTGATTTTCCGTCCTTGATGAATACAACAGCAGGCTTTAAAAGTCTGTTGTAGTTAGAGGACATGGAATAGTTGTAAGCACCTGTTGCACATACAGCTAAGATATCTCCGGGTTCGCAGTCCTGCAGGGGCATATTTTCACCGATAAGGTCGCCGCTTTCACAGCATTTACCTGCAATTGTAACCACTGTATCCTTTGGCTGTGACGCCTTGTTTGCAATTAAAGCGTCATATGCAGACTGGTAAAGGATATATCTCGGGTTATCGCACATACCGCCGTCAATGGAAACATAAGTACGGATATCCGGTATGATCTTCTTTCCGCCGACAGTATAAAGCGTAATGCCTGCCGGTCCGGCAATAGAGCGTCCCGGTTCAATGAGAATGAAGGGAAGAGGCATATCATTTTCCTCGCAGAATTTGTGTACCACAACAGATACAGCTTCCATGAATGCTTCATAAGGCAGCGGGTCATCAGCTTCAGTATACTGAATTCCGAAACCGCCGCCCAGATTGAGGTCACGTACTTCAGCGCCAAGCTCGTCACGGATCTTCTTAATAAATGTGAGCATTACTTCTGCCGCAGCTTCAAATCCCTGTGTATCAAGGATCTGTGAACCAATATGACAATGCAGACCAGAGAAATTCAGACAGTCGCATTCAAGAGCAAACTTTACAGCGTCAAATGCTTCACCTGTTTCCAGTGCAAAGCCAAACTTGCTGTCTATCTGACCTGTTCTGATGAAATTATGGGTATGAGCGTCAACACCCGGTTTGATTCTCAGAAGAATGCTTGCTTTTTTGCCGGATTCCTTGCAAAGCTCGTTGAGGGACTTCATTTCATAAATGTTGTCAGCTACTATTCTGCCAACGCCGTATTCAAGAGCAAGTTTCAGTTCGTCCTGAGTTTTGTTATTGCCGTGGAAGCAGATCTTTTCCGGGTCTGTACCTGCTTTTATTGCTGTGTAAAGTTCTCCTCCGGATACAACATCAACACCCAGACCCTCACTTGCAATAACACGGTACATTTCCTTGCAGGCAAATGCCTTGCTTGCATAGCATACCAGACCATTTCCGCCGTAGAAACGCTCTATGCTTTCCTTAAAGCTTCTGCAGTGGCTGCGGACAAGGTCCTCGTCCATTACATAGAGAGGAGTGCCGTATTCCCTGGCAAGTTCAGTGGTATCCACACCGCCGATAGTAAGGTTGCCTTTTTCATTAACGTCAAGATTCTTTGATACAAACATATTTTCAACTTCCTTTCAGTTTTTTATCTCTCATTTTCATCTGAATTCTCCGCAATATCAGTTATAATACTGCGAATTTCATCTATGCCCTCTCTTGTGATTGAAGAGAATGGAACAACGTGAATTTCCTCAAAATAGGGAATTTCTTCCTTGAATGCCTCCATACGTCGTTTTCGCTCGGTAGGTTTAAGCTTGTCTGCCTTAGTAAGAATAATCACAAAAGGCAGTTCACGTTCAATGAGATAATCTATCATATGCAGGTCGTCTTTTGAAGGAGGATGACGCATATCAATCAGCAGAAATATAAGTCTTATATCTCTGTCAGAATCCAGATATCCTTCAATAAGGTCAGCCCAGCGGTGTTTTTCCGTTTTTGCCACCTTTGCATATCCGTACCCCGGAAGGTCAACGATTCTTACCGGTTCAACCTTATAAAAGTTTATTGTAGCGGTCTTTCCCGGAACTGCGCTGACACGTGCAAGAGCCTTGCGGTTCATTATTTTGTTTATAAGCGTGGATTTTCCCACGTTGGAGCGTCCGGCAAATGCAATTTCTATGCCGGTGCATGGTGGTATCTGGGAAAATAATCCATAAGATGTCTCAAATGATGCCAGATTAAAATTCATAAAGCCTCCTTATACATAAGCCAAAGGCTTTGATGTGTTTTTTGTTTCAGCTGGGATCATAACAGAGTTTTGCTCCTGCTGACTTTCATCATATTCCGGTTTGTATACCAGAGCTGTTTTCAGAACTGTATCGAGTGTTCCTGCCGGAACAAATTCGATGTTTTTCTTCACAATCTCATCAACCTCATGAAGGTCCGGAACATTCTTTTCAGGAATAATAACTGTTCTGATGCCGTTTCTGTAAGCTGCCATTGCTTTTTCACGAAGTCCGCCTATCGGAAGTACTTTTCCGTGGAGCGTAATTTCGCCGGTCATAGCAACATCACTTCTTACAGGAATTCCAGACAGAGCTGATACAATTGCAGTAACCATTGTGACGCCTGCTGAAGGGCCGTCCTTTGGCACTGCACCCTCCGGTGCATGGATATGTATATCACGCTGTTCATAAAAATCAGGGTTTATACCATACTGTTTTGCAATGCTCCGAACGTAGCTTACAGCGATTTTTGCACTTTCCTTCATTACATCGCCCAATGAACCTGTAATTTCCACCTGGCCTTTTCCTTTGAGATGAATGACCTCAATAGGCATCAGAACGCCGCCCACAGATGTCCATGCAAGACCGTTTACAAGTCCTACAGTGTTTTCACCGGAATGCTCGTCCTGCAAATATTTTCTCGGGCCTAAGTAGCATTCGATATTTTTTGAGGTGAATGTGACTTTTTTCTGTTCCTCAGAAACAATAGCCTTGGCAGCCTTTCGGCAGAGAGAAGCAATGTATCTTTCAAGTTCACGGACGCCGGATTCTCTTGTATAGCTGTCAATAAGGTCATATAAAGCGCTGTCCTGGATTTTCATCTGTGTATTTTTAAGACCGTGCTTTTTTATCTGCTTTGCAATGAGATGTTCTTTAGCAATGTGGAATTTCTCTTCTCTTGTATAGCTTCCAAGTTCAATTACCTCCATACGATCAAGTAGAGGTGCAGGAATCGTATCAAGGGTATTGGCAGTTGCAACGAAAAGCACCTGACTCAGATCAAATGGCACTTCAACGTAATGGTCACGGAATGCCTTGTTCTGTTCACTGTCCAGAACCTCCAGCATAGCCGCAGAAGGATCTCCCTTGAAATCACTACTCATCTTATCTATTTCATCAAGGAGGATCAGAGGATTATTTGTGCCTGCACGTGTAAGTGCGTCAATAATACGGCCCGGCATAGCGCCTATGTAGGTTTTTCTGTGTCCTCTGATATCCGATTCATCACGAACGCCGCCCAGAGAAATACGCTCATATTTTCTGCCAAGAGATTTTGCAATGGAACGTCCGATAGATGTTTTGCCCACACCGGGAGGACCAACAAGGCAGAGGATCTGACCTGTCACATCCGGCATAAGAGCATGAACGGAAATGCTTTCAAGCACACGTTCCTTCACCTTTTCCATGCCGTAGTGATCTTTATCAAGAATATTTCGTGATTTTTCAATGCTTATTTTAGCCTTTGAAGATTTATTCCATGGAAGATCAAGCACAACATCAAGGTAGCTTCTGATTACAAATGATTCCTGAGAAGCAGGAGGAAGCTTGCTCAGACGTTCAGCTTCTTTGTAAAGCTTGTCTGTATCGGTATCCGGAAGCCCCAGTTCCTGTATCTTTTTCAGATATTCATAAACCTCTTCCTGTTCGTCCTCTTCGCCCAGCTGGCTGGAAATTGCTCTCATCTGTTCACGGAGATAATACTCACGCTGACTTTTGTCCATTCCTTCCTTTGTAAGCTCCTGAATTTCCCGTTCAAGAGTGAGAACCTCTGTTTCCTTCAGAAGAATGGTATAAAGGAGATTAAGCCTTTTGAGAATATTGTTTTCCTCCAGAAGCTGCTGTTTATCTTCAAAATCAAGTGCTATGTTGAAAATAATACTGTTGAAGAGCTTGTAAGGGTTGTCCTGGCACATTACCGCAACAATAAGTTCCTTTGGCATTCTCGGGAAAAGCTGGCTGTACTTTTCAAACAGATCCTTGACTGTACGGATCACAGCTTCCATTTCAACTTCGTCAAATCTTGTCCGGGTTGAATATGGAACTTTCTGCACATCAGCCGACAGATAATTTTTGCCGGCGTGAAGAGATTCAAGCTTTGCCTTGCTTATTCCCTCAACGAGAACACGCATTACACCCTCAGGCGTTTTAAGTATCTGCCGCACCTCTGCAATAACGCCGAAGCGGTACAGATCTTTCATTTCAGGGTCTTCTACAAAGACATCCTTTTGTGCTGTAAGAAATATTTTTTTGTCTGATTCATAAGCTGCTGTTATAGCGCCGATTGATTTTTCCCTTGCAACGTCAAAATGCATTACCATTTCGGGAAATACAACGACGCCTCGCATTGCTACAACAGGCAGCCTGCATAAGTCTTTTTCATTTATACTCATTGTTTATTCCCTTCCGCACCGGTCGTAGCTAAGCCGGTACAACCTCAAATCTCATTTATCTGCTTATATATAGTATTATACTATATAACGACTTTTTTTGCAAGTGGGAATTATGAATATTAATAAATGGAATATCTCTTGACAATGCGGTGGAAAATGTGTACAATTATATCAGTCAGAAATATTGAAAGGAGAAGTTCTGCCATGATAAAGGGTATTATATTTGATATGGACGGTCTGATTCTCGATACAGAGAAATATTATTTCAGATGCTGGACTGAAAGTGCTGAGGAATTCGGATTTCACATGAAACCCTGTCATGCCCTGGCAGTTCGCAGCCTTTCTGCCGTATATGCAGAGCGTTATCTGAAAAAGGCACTGGGTGAGGATTTTGATTATCATGCTGTACGTGCAAGGCGTAGAGAGCTTGTTCAGGCGGAAATAGACAAAAAGGGCATAAATATAAAACCCGGAGCAAAGGTACTTCTTGAATATTGCAGAGAAAAACATATACTTACAGCTGTAGCTACAGCTACTCCAACGGAAAAGGCTGTGCAGCATCTTAAAAAAGCAGGACTTTTCGACCTGTTTTCAATGGTTATCGGCGGTGATTCCATTGCACGGGGCAAGCCTGCACCGGATATTTACATAAAAGCAGCAGCAGCGCTGAAACTTGACCCATCGGAGTGCCTTGCTCTGGAGGATTCGCCTAACGGGATAATCTCAGCTTTTTCAGCCGGCTGCAAACCTGTTATGATACCTGACCTTACCGAGCCTGATGAGATGCTGAAGCCTCTGCTCTATGAGTGCGTACCTGCGCTTTCAGATGTTATAGATATATTGAAAAAGGAGAATAGATATGGCAGCAACACCTGTGTCAAAATATTTTGATATCCCAAGGCTCTATTATTTTGAGTCAAAAAATGTTTTCACCGGAAGCAGGGATCAGACTTTTAATTATAAAATTACGCCGGGTGAAAAAATCAAGGTCCAGATATGGCACGGTATGATATGCTCGGAAAAAGCTGATATAGAGATCGAAAAGGAATTTTCCTTGGATCAGACAGGCTTTGATGAAATGATAAGCTGGCTTGAAGAACAGTACGATAATCAGAAAACAAAATAATTACGCCAAAAGCTGACGGAATATATTTCTGTCAGCTTGTTATTTTTAACAAATTTGAAAAAAACACATTCAGCTATAAAAAGCTACTTGACACACAATACTATGCGTGGTATAATATTATACGTAAGGAGGTGCAGTATGGATGTACAAATAAAAAGGGGACTGCTGGATATCAGTGTTCTGGCAGCTATAAAGAACGAGGATTCCTACGGATATCAGATAGTAAAGGATCTGAAACCATACATTGAAATATCCGAGTCAACATTGTATCCGATACTCAGAAGGCTGGAGGCAAATGAGCTTTTATCAGTCCGGTCTGAGGAGTATAACGGCAGGCTGAGGAAATACTATCATATTACTGCAGCCGGTCTGGAGCGAATAGAATTATTTAAGGAAGAATGGAAGGAAATACTGGCAATCTATCAATACGTAGTCAGAGAGGATGATTAGTATGAACAAGCAGGAATTTTTTGAAAAAATAAGCTGTAAGCTTGAGGGACTTCCGGAGGAGGACGTAAAAAAATCCATTGATTATTACAATGAGATGATCGAGGATAGAATAGAGGAGGGACTGTCTGAAGAGGAAGCAGTGGAAGCAATGGGTTCACCTGAGGAGATAGCTGAACAGATACTTATGGACACATCACTTCCGAAGCTTGTAAAGGCAAAGGTGAAACCGAAAAGACCGCTGGCAGTGTGGGAAATAGTGCTTATCGTACTGGGATTTCCGGTATGGTTTCCACTTCTGGCGGCATTCGGAGCAATACTTCTTTCCGTGTACATTGTGTTGTGGTCAGTGATTCTTGTGTTGTTCTCAGTGGATTTTGCTCTGGCAGTAAGCGGCGTATCAACTATTATCGGAAGTATTGCAATGGCTTTCTGCAGCAGTATTCAGCAGGGCCTTTATTATCTCGGATTTGGACTGCTTATGTGCGGACTGGCGGTAATGCTGTTCTTCGGCAGCATTTATACAACAAAAAAGATTATTGTATTAAGCAAGCTTATCATAAAAGGAATTAAATCATTTTTTGTCAGAAGGAGTGAAGCATAATGAAAAAAGCAGTTAAGGTTAGTCTTATAGCGGCAGGTACAGCAGCAGCAGCAGGTTTTGCTTTGATTATGGCAGTTTGTATTGCCACCGGTTTTGATCCATTAGGAAGTGAAGACACTGCATACGAAACAAAAATCTATAATATTGAGGAAAAATTCAGCAATATAGAAATAGATGACGTATCATACAGCATTGAAATAAAGCCTTCAGATGATGGTAAATGCCGTATTGAATGTGAAGAAAATAATAAAATTACCCATGATGTACAGGTTAAGGGCGATACTCTTCGCATTGATTTCAAGGATAAGAGAAAGTGGTACGAGAAAATCACCCTAAGTATAAATCCGGACAGCTGGCGTACACGTTCAATGACTGTATATCTGCCGGAAAAGGAATACGAAAAACTGAATGTTGACACTGTAAGCGGAGATATAGTTGTGGAAAAGGGATTCACTTTTACGGAGGGGGTTCTTGATAATACAAGCGGTGATATGAATTGCAAGGCATTCTTTACAAAGGATCTGACAGCGGAATCAACCAGCGGAAACGTGAACCTTGCGGATATTAAGGCTCAGAGCATAAGAGCAGAAAGTACCAGTGGAGAGATAGATATTGCAGCTTCTGAAGTGACTGGGAAAATTATATGTGACTCCACAAGCGGTTCTGTAACTCTTTCCGTAGTTAATGCAAAGGATATTTCAGCGGAAAGCACCAGCGGAGAAGTGAAAATGAACAATGTAAATGCGTCAGGAGAAATCAGTATAGATACTACAAGTGGTGAAATTACTCTTGACAGAGTGGATGCAAAAAGCATAGAAATTGACAGTACCAGCGGAAGTGTAACAGGAACACTTCTTTCACCGAAAAAATTTATTACGGATACCACCAGCGGAGATGTAAATGTTCCAAGATATGATGACTGTGAATCTGTCTGCGAAATAGACACAACAAGCGGTAATATTGATGTTAAAGTGCTGGAATAAGTCTATATTGTAAAGGATTACAAAAATATGTTGACAAAGCTTCGAAAATAGTGTATAATTATTTTCATGTGCAGTTAAAAAATACACAATGAGGAGTTATGTCTATGAACAATCAGAAGGCTGGATTTTCCGGCAAAATAGGTTTTATTCTTGCGGCTTCCGGTTCAGCGGTAGGTCTTGGAAATATATGGAGGTTTCCATATCTGGCAGCACAATACGGCGGAGGAATATTCCTGCTTGTATATCTTGTGCTGGCTGTAACTTTCGGATTTGCGCTTATGGTAACAGAGGTTGCTATCGGACGTAAAACAGGAATGAGCGCTATAAAAGCATTTGGTGTTCTGAATAAAAAAGGTTCATTTATCGGTGTGCTGGCGTCCCTTGTTCCTATGATAATTTTCCCGTATTACTGCGTTATAGGCGGCTGGGTAATCAAGTACGGTACAGTTTTCATTACAGGTGAAGGTTCTGCAGCTTCATCAGACGGATATTTTGAGGGCTTTATCGGTTCTCCGGTTTCGCCGCTGGTTTTCACAGGAATATTTATTTTCCTCACATCACTGGTAGTTCTTCTCGGTGTACAAAAGGGAATTGAGAAGATAAGCAAGATCCTTATGCCGATACTGCTTGTGCTTACAATAGGAATTTCTGTTTACAGTCTGACCCTTGACGGAGCAATGGAAGGTCTTATCTACTATGTAAAGCCTAATTTCAGCGCATTTTCTCTTAAAACAGTGGTTGCTGCAATGGGACAGCTGTTCTATTCCATGTCCCTTGCAATGGGTATAATGATAACCTACGGCTCATATATGCAGAAAAAGGACAATCTTGAGAGTTCAGTCCGCAGCATTGAAATATTCGATACAGCAATTGCATTTTTATCGGGACTTATGATAATACCGGCAGTATTTGCATTTTCCGGTGGAGATGAATCTGCCCTCAATCAGGGACCGGGACTTATGTTTGTTACGCTTCCAAAAGTATTTGATTCCATGGCAGGCGGAAATATTGTAGGAATTGTATTCTTTATTCTTGTATTTTTCGCAGCTCTTACTTCATCCATTTCTCTTATGGAAACCATAGTATCTATATTCATGGACAAGTTTAAGATAAAGCGAAGCATTATATGTATCATTGTAATGTTTGCCTCAATGCTTATAGCCGTTCCCTCTTCTCTCGGAAACGGAATCTGGTCAGATATTCTCATTATGGGCAAGGATTTCCTCAGCTTCTTTGATTTCCTGAGCAACAACATCATGATGCCGATTACAGCTCTTCTTACCTGTATATTCGTGGGATTTGTTATTAAAACAAAGGCGGTTGAAGATGAGGTTGAGCTTTCCGATCCCTTCAAGGCGAAAAAGCTCTACCGCATAATGATAAAGTATGTCTGCCCTGTATTTCTTGTTGTGATTCTGATTTCATCGATTATCGGTTATGTATAATTTCAAATGAAAAAATGCTCTTCGTTCCCTTTAAAACCGGGTTCGAAGAGCATTTCTGTTTTATTTTGTAAGGTCTTTGATAACTTCACCTGCAATGATAAGTCCTGCAGCAGGCGGCACAAATGAATTGCTTGCAGGAATAGAGCGTCTGTTTCCGCAGTCTTCGTCTAATTTTACTTTATGCTCAGAAGGCATTTCCTCTGAATAAACAACTTTAAGCTTCTTAACGCCTCTTTTTTTCAGTTCATGCCGCATAACCTTTGCAAGAGGGCAGACAGAGGTTTTGTAGATATCTGCAACTCTGAACTGTGTGGGATCCAGCTTGTTTCCTGTACCCATAGAGCTGATTATGGGGACTCCTGCTGCCTGTGCCTGCATAACAAGCTCTATCTTTCCTGTAACGGTATCAATAGCGTCTACCACATAATCAAATTCGGAAAAGTCGAATTCATGAGCTGTTTCAGGTGTGAAAAAAACATCATGAGTAAACACATTGCAGTGGGGATTTATTGAAAGAATACGTTTTTTTGCAGCAAGAGTCTTTTTCATGCCTATAGTATCATGTGTGGCTATTATCTGTCTGTTAAGGTTGGTCAGTGCTACAGTATCGTTATCAATAACATGAATTATACCCACGCCGCTTCTTGCCAGTGCTTCAACAGTATATCCGCCGACGCCGCCTATTCCGAATACTGCCACAGATGATTTTTTCAGTTTGTCCATAGCTTCCGTACCCAGAAGCATTTCGGTTCTTGAAAACTGGTTTGCCATAATTATTCTCCCTGTTTGTTTTTATCATGATATTCGTCAAGAAAATGAGTGTATTTATCGCCTTTATGGTATGAAATAATAGTGTCAAGATTAATATTCTCAACGCTTCTGAAAATATTAATGTCGATATTGGGATTTATGCTGCGGAACCGTGATATCAGTTCCTTCATTTCCTGCCTTTTTGAATTGCTTGCACCGTTTTCATATGTTGTGCAGTTTTCTGTAAAACGGCAGGCACACTGTATGAATTCCAGCTGATTGTATTTCTGCCATGCAATAATATCCGATTCCTTAACCATATACAAAGGTCGAATCAGTTCCATTCCCTCAAAATTTGAGCTGTGAAGCTTTGGCATCATTGTCTGAACCTGGGCGCCGTAGAGCATTCCCATGAGAATAGTTTCAATAACATCGTCAAAATGATGTCCCAGTGCAATCTTGTTGCAGCCCATTTTCTGTGCATGGCTGTAAAGGTAACCTCTGCGCATTCTTGCACAGAGATAGCATGGGCTGTCCTTGATATCAGCAACAGCGTCAAAAATAGTGCTTTCAAAAATCTCAATGGGTATACCGAGAATGGCAGCATTTTCTTCAATTTTCTGTCTGTTGCGTGAATTATAACCCGGATCCATTACAAGATATCTTGCTTCAAATGGCACATCGCTGAATCTTTGCAGCCTCTGGATACATTTAGCCATCAGCATGGAATCCTTTCCGCCGGATATGCAGACAGCAATCCTGTCGCCTTCTTCAATGAGCTGGTACTCTTTTATGCCCATTATGAAACGGTTCCAGATAGTTTTCTTGAATTTTTTGCATATAGATGTTTCTATTTCATATCCTCTGTCCATAACAACATTCCTTTTTCGTTAATCTGATAACAATTATACCATAAAAAAGTTTTCAAATCAATAGAAGTTTTTTGATTCTCATTGACAAGAGGGTAATTGCATGGTAAAATTATAATGAAACTGAAAAGAGGAGTGGTGCCTTATCAGAACACTTATTATTAATGGTTCACCGAGAAAAAACGGTGATATCGCTGCACTGATATCACATCTGAGAGAGCATCTTTTAGGTGAGATAAAAGAACTGCGGACCTACGACTGCAATATTGCTCCATGCACCGACTGCCGTATGTGCCGAAATCAGCCGGGCTGTTCAATTGAAGATGATATGCAGGATATATACAGATATCTTGAGCTGTGCGATAATGTTGTAATAGCGTCGCCTTTGTACTTCATGGAGCTGACTGGTTCTCTTCTGAGTGCCGCAAGCCGTCTGCAGACCTATTTTTCCGCCCAGTATTTCCGGAATGAAGCTCCGCTTCTTTCACGGAAGAAAGGTGCAGTCCTTCTGACAGGAGGAGGAAACAGGGATTGCGAAAACGCCTTTAAGACCGCTGTCCGTCTGCTGAAGTGCATGAATGTACAGGATATTTATCCTGCTGTATTTGCAGGAAACACCGATACTGCTGCCGCAAAGGATAACAGAGAAACTCTGAAGGCTGTTAGACGTGCAGCGGAATTTTTAAGCAGTCCATAAAAATAAAGGAAAAAATTTCTTTACAAAGAAAACAGAATGTGATATAATGTCAATAAATAAAATGTTTTGTATGGAGGAATAGTTTATGAGCAAAATAAGAATCGGCATTGCAGGCTACGGCAATCTTGGTAAAGGCGTGGAGCTTGCTGTAAGACAGAATGATGATATGGAACTGGCAGGCGTTTTTACACGCCGTGCTCCTGAAACAGTAAAGCTTATGACAGAGGGAGTTCCGGTTTATCATATGGATTCTGTTAAGGATATGCAGGATAAAATTGACGTTATGATAATATGCGGCGGAAGTGCCACAGATCTTCCGGAGCAGACGCCTGCACTTGCAAAATATTTTAATGTAATTGACAGTTTTGATACCCACGCAAGAATTCCGGAGCATTTCCATAACGTGGACAAGGCTTGTAAGGAAAGCGGTCATGCTGCCATTATTTCCCTTGGCTGGGATCCCGGTCTTTTTTCACTGAACCGTCTTTATGCAGAATCTATCCTGCCTAACGGCAAGACATATACTTTCTGGGGCAAGGGCGTAAGCCAGGGACATTCTGACGCTATCAGAAGAGTTGAAGGTGTAAAGAAGGGCATTCAGTACACAGTTCCTGTTGACGCTGCTATGGACGCTGTTAGAAGCGGCAGCCAGCCTGAGCTTTCCACCCGTGAAAAGCATAAGAGAGTTTGCTATGTAGTTGCAGAAGATGGCGCTGACAAGGCAAAGATCACGGATACAATTAAAAATCTGAAAAATTATTTCGATGAATATGATACTACTGTAAATTTCATCAGTGATGAAGAATTTGACGCAGAGCATAACACCATGCCTCACGGCGGTTTTGTTATGAGAAGCGGAATGACCGGTGAAGGCGAAAAGACTCATCAGATGATCGAATATTCTCTGAAGCTTGAGTCAAATCCGGAATTTACAGCAAGCGTACTTATTGCATATGCAAGAGCGCTTTATCGTCTGAAAAATGAGGGTGCTGAAGGCTGCATGACTGCCTTTGATATTGCACCTGCATATCTTTCAAGACTCAGCGGTGAGGAACTTCGTGCTACAATGCTGTAAAGTATGAATTATTGAAGTCCCTTGAAACCTGTCAAGGGACTTTTTCTGAGAAGACTTAAGGCAACACCGCACAAAGAGCGCCTGACGGCTTTGCACATCATATGCTTGCATCTTTTCTGTTATATTTCACAAAAATGCTCGTGAATGCACAAAGTATTCACTGCGCTTTTTGTTTCATCTGACGAAAAATCTTACGGTGCATCTGACGCACAATCTTTGCGCGGTATTGCCTTAAAAAAATTATATTATTAAGCCTATGGGATTAAAAACATAAAAAAAACTGCTTTCAAAGTTTTTTTGTAATAACATCTTGCAAAAAATATTTTTTTATGTTATTATATAAAGAAGGGAAAAATGCCGGAATATCAAACGGCAAATAAACAAGCGTGCAAAAAACGCACGGGTCTGGAGAATATTATGCCAAAAAGACAAGATATTAACAAGATTATGATTATTGGATCCGGTCCGATTATTATCGGCCAGGCTTGCGAATTCGACTATTCGGGTACACAGGCGTGTAAGGCACTGCGTCAGCTCGGATATGAGATCGTACTGGTTAATTCTAATCCGGCTACCATAATGACAGACGCTGATGTTGCAGACATCACATATATTGAGCCTCTGAATCTTGCAAGACTTACTCAGATCATCGAAAAGGAGCGTCCGGATGCACTTCTGCCGAACCTTGGCGGTCAGTC
>JAQXHO010000127.1 GCA_029007315.1 Oscillospiraceae bacterium | reverse complement strand
GTTGTATGTTTTACTTGACTTTTTACACCATTAGTAAAACCTCCTCTGTAGTGTTATTCCTATTATACACTGCTTCGGAGGTTTACACAAATTTTAGGATAGAGTCGGCTATTAGCGAATTGCTGACAGCTACATTCTGCATAGGTCATTAACAAACGAATACCTTGCATCAGTCGGGTATGATGAAATACTCAACCGATACAAGGTACTGCACTCAAATTATTGAACCGCCGTGTATCGAACGATACGCACGGTGGTTTGAGAGGGCGGCTACTCAATTAATGGGTAACCTCCTACTCGATTAAAATTGACAATCAATTACTGATTTTTATAAGCGTCAATCATTTTCTTAACCATCTGACCACCGATAGAACCAGCTTCTCTTGCTGTAAGATCACCATTATAACCCTGCTTAAGGTTTACGCCCATCTCACTTGCTGATTCCATCTTAAATCTTTCCATGGCTTCCTTGCCCTTCTGAGTAAATGTGCCTTTCATGATTTATTCTCCTTTTTCATGTTGCATTTTTCGATATTCACTGATGTTTTTCTGCGAAATTATTTTCTTCCGCAATGATAGTATATCACATAAATGCTTATATATCAAAGGGAATTCTATCCCTTTTATTTAGAAATGCTTTCCCCCCGACTTTGCCACTTAGCATCACAAAAAGGCAATAAAAATAGTGGCGAAAAACCGGAAAAAAGCTATTAACAAACGTTGGAAAATGTGATCTAATATATTTAGAGTTATATGTTAAGGAGAAACCTATGTATATCGCAGTTTTTAAAAATAACGGAAAAGATTATCTCAGATTAATGGAAAGCTACAGAACCAAAACGGATGAAGGGAAAACTGCAATCCGAAAAAGAATTATCTGCAACATCGGACCATTGTCAAAATATGATGATGGAAAACCGGATACAGGTGAAGTGATTGCTTCTTCAAGATTAAAAGCATTGCTGGATAAAGAAAAACTTGAAAAATTCAAGTCGCATTTCGGATATTATCAGATAGTCACATCAGAGATCAACATGCCGGTTACTGAAGTAATTGAAAAATATCACGGACTTACAAGAATTGAAGATCAGTTCGAGGCTGATGCAGATTTAAGCTCTGCGCCAGCCTCTTTGTTATGTTCATCAGTCAGCTTTATTAGTTAATGTTATTGCTTCAATAGTTCTGATTTAACAAGAACCAGATCCATTATATTTAGACGCTGGTTATGGTCTGCGTCTATTCTCAGCTTTTCCGCAGCTGTTAATTCTTTTATGCCTGAAAGATATTTCTGGAGAATAACGGCGTCGGAAAGCTTCAGACTGATGTTTTGTTTTACAACGTCAACATAATCGTAAAACGCTCTGTCGGATATTTTAGTCACAGAGTAGAGCTTTTGACCGCTTTGAACCATTCCCGGGATTATTACACTTCCCGTTCCCGGATATCCGCTGTTGTTTTCCCAGCAGCTGCCGTCACCTACAGAAGCAGTCATGTTATCATCATTCAAAATATATCCTACGCCCTGGAAATCCTTTCCGTTAGTAAGAGAAAATAAAAGTTTCCCTGTATCAGTTTTTTTCATGTCCGGTTCATAATACGGATAGAGATGAATTTTTCCCATAGCAGGAAAATTTTCATTTATAATACAGCTTTTGTCATCTTTTTTTGTGGTATAGCCTGCAAGATAATAAACGATTCCATTTTCATCGGTATATTCAGCCGGACATTCTTTGTCAAGTATAGATAGCGCAGTAACGGTCTTTGTATTCTGTATTTTCTGAGTGAGTATATCCTGGAAATCATATGAACCTTTGTAATTTACATCACCCTGGGGCAGATGAAATGTAATATCATATCCGCTGTAACCGCCTTCAATAAATGCAACAGGCGTAATTTTAAAATCGGTATTATTTTTCAGAGAGGTAAATGTTTCATTACTCCAGTAATTTCTGCTGTCGTTAATGTTCAGTGCGGAAAGCCGTGTAATTCCTTCAGCAGAGGATTCCTGGCAGTTAAAAGCACATCCGAAAAACGGAATATGCATGGCATAATAGCCGTCCTCAGCCAGTTCCAGATTAAGCGTATTTATGCCGTAAGTTGTATATGCAGAACTGTAATTTGTATCTGTAACTTTAAATTCTGTATACCAGTTGCCAAGCTGCAATGGTTCATTTATGCCGCTTGCCTTATATATGAATGTAAAACCATAGTGACCGCTTTCTCTGAATGTATAGCTGCTGTCTAAAAAATTTACTGTGTTTTCTTCATTTATGGAAATCGGGTTTGAATTCATGTAAATGCCCGAGGGCTTTGTATCAGGATATTTTGTTTTCTCCGGTCCTGATTTTCCTGTAATCGTAATGCTGCCCAAGAGATTCGCACCGATAGCTTCGTCGTATTGTAAATTGTTGTTTGCAAAGCGGGTGCAGAAGAATGAGTCATAACCGGGATCTTCATTAATATCAGATATTCTCAGATAAACATTCCATTCACCGCCCTGTATTGTTTCCGGCATGGAAAGATTAAGTATTTGCTTGGAAGAATGTCCGGATTTCCATTCTTTTGCATTAATATCGGTAGTAAATGTGTAAGAAATATCGTCTTTTTTCAGAATTACCTCCGCTTCCTTATCCGAAGGAGCATCTGAAAATCCTGTGTTTTCTACTGTAAATCTGAGGGTGAATTCGCCGCCGGGATCAGCTGAGGAACTGAGTTCGCTCTTTTTAAGCACAAAACGATAACCGAGATGAGCACGTATAAACTGCCATACGTTTTCTCCATAGAACGCACTGTTGTCGCAGCTTAAACCAAGGCTATCATCAAGTTCTTTATTGAAAGTGAAATCATCATATCCTATCCATTTCCAGCTTGCTTTATATCCATCAGAGGTTTCCTCGGTTTTACCATTATAATCATATCCTGCAAGACCTGATTCACTGTAAAGAGCAGCAATACTGTCAAGTCTTTTTTCTGCTTCTTCACGTGTATCAAACATTTCGCTTGTGTTATGAGTTCTGATGATATTTCCGTTGATGCGCAAAAGCTTTGTTCTGTACATTTCCGGAAGAGCGTGCTGAGGAAGCCATGTTGAGAATTTTAAACGCCATTCGTCATTTCCCGAAAATTCACCACCATATGAAGGCGTTTCTGAAATCCATTCTGTTTCAGCATTTCTGTTTGAAAATGTACCCAGATCTGAATCAGAACCCATATATCCGTCATTATACAGACCTACACGAGCAGCCTGTTTTGACAAATTTTCATCATCAATGGAATAGGTCATATCGTCGGCTGTGGTTTCGACATTACAGTAATTTTTGAGCCATTCACGAAATGTATTTGGTGTGCGTATCATCAGCGGAATTGACAGAGGCGTTATCTCCATAAATTTATTCAGAAGCTGGGATTTATGCGAAAGTGACGTATATTTTCCGCCCCATTGTTCGCCCCAGCAGCCAACCAGACCAGTTTCAATAAATGAAATCACATCTTTGTATTCATCAAGAAGACCGCTTTCTCCAAGCTGTTCCACATGATTCAGAACCTGTTCAAAATTCATAGGTTCAGGGTTGCTTGCTCCTTCTGCATCATAACGCAGTCTTATTCCGACTTTGTAACCGTTTGAACGTGCGCTTCTTAGAGTGTTTTCAAGACTTTTAAAGAAAGCTGAATCAAGATCGTAATCTGTTCCACTGCTGTTCATTCCTGAGGAATACTCACCTATACATATAAGCAGCAGAGAATAGCTTGTTATATCAGCAGACCATTCCTTTCCTG
>JAQXHO010000126.1 GCA_029007315.1 Oscillospiraceae bacterium | reverse complement strand
GTTTCTCTTACTATCGGTATTGTTCCATATCGCATCGCTACCATCTGTGCAAGTCCGCAGGGCTCATTCTGCGACGGCATAAGGAAAAAGTCCGCTCCTGCATATATCTTTCTCGAAAGCTCAGGCTTGAAACCTATGGTTGTCTTAACCTGTTCCGGATACTGCTCCTGCATTTCAAGGAAGAAATCTTCAAACAGCTTTTCGCCGCTGCCAAGTATCACAAATTTGCAGCCAAGGCCAATCATTTCATGGAATACTCTCTGAATTAGCTGTATTCCCTTGTGGGCTACAAGACGTGTTACTATGCCGATAACAGCTGCGTCATCTGCAGGAAGTCCCATTTCTTTCAAAAGAGCCTCTCTGCACTTTTTCTTTCCGGCAAGACTTATGGAAGAATAATTCTTCGCAATGACTGTATCTGTTTTTGGATTGTGATGTTCTGTATCTATTCCGTTGAGAATGCCCTTTATACCATCCTGTCTTCTTACAAGCGCCCTGTCCATGCCGTATGAATACCACGGATCAAGCACCTCTCCTGCATAAGTAGGACTTACTGTTGTTATCTTGTCAGCAGTTTCAATAGCGCCCTTCATAAGATTTACACAACCGTCAAATTCAAGGAGATTTGTATGGTAATTAGGCAGACCCATAATTTCTGTTACAACTTCTCTGCCATATACACCCTGATACTGAATGTTGTGAATGGTATATATAGTCTTGATGCCCTCGTATTCCCTGTGATATTTGTACATTACATTATAGTACACCGGGATCATTGCTGTCTGCCAGTCATTGCAGTTGATTATGTCAGGCTTCCAGTCAATGAGAGGAAGTATCTCAAGAACTGCACGGCTGAAAAATACGAATCTTTCACAGTCATCGTAAAAGCCGTACATTCCATCACGCATGAAGTAATATGGGTTATCAATCAGATAATACGTCACACTGCCATACTGTATCATATAGACACCGCAGTACTGCTTGCGCCAGGACACATCAACGGTAACATCACCCAGAAATGTCATCTTATTGCGAAGCTCAGGCTTCACACTTCTGTACAGAGGCATTACCACACGGCAGTCACAGCCAAGCTCTCCAATTGATGCCGGAAGTGAACCAAGTACATCAGCAAGACCTCCGGACGCTGCAAAGGGTAATGCTTCACTTGCTGCAAATAATATTTTCATTATTGATCCCTTTCTTTGTTTAGTGTATTGCAGAGAAATTTACTTTAAATTAAATCTTAGCCTTTTTGCTGAGGTAAAGAGGATATTCAGGAGAACCTGTCAGTACTTTCTCGGCAGATATTTCTACTTCCTTATCTGTTACAACTGATTCAATACTGCATTTCTCACCTATTATTGTACCCTGCATAAGTACGCAGTTCTTTACAACTGCTCCCTTTCCAACCTTAACACCACGGAACAAGACGCTGTTTTCAACAGTTCCTTCTATCATACAGCCATCTGCTATAGTAGAATTCTTAATATTTGTTTCCAGACCGTATTTAACAGGTGCGTTATCTCCTGTCTTTGTATAGATAGGTGATTCAGTATTGAAAAGGCTCTTTCTTATTTCAGTCTGCTGAAGCATGAGATTTGTCTTGTAATAAGTTTCAAGACTGTCAATCTTGAAATATACGCCTTTATGCTCATAACCCTTGAATACAAACTCGTCCTTGCGTCCCTGAAGTACATCACGAATCATGCTGTGCTGGTTCTTGCTTGCCGCTTCACGAACGATCTTCTTGAGAAATTCTGTTCTCATAACAAACATATCAAGACAGATATTGCATTCTCCTGCCATATCCGGATTTACAAGAACTTCCGTAACAGTATTGTCTTCATTTACTGTGAGAACATTGGAACTGATATTCTTGTCCATGCGGTACATACCCTTTGCATATACTATTGTAATATCTGCACCGGATTCCTCATGCTGTGCTATAACATTGCTGAAATCAATATTTGTTATAACATCACAATTGGACATTACAACATACTCAGATTTTGCATAGTCAATGAAATTCCATACATTATTAAGAGCCTCAAGTCTTCCCTGGTATACACCACCGCCAACATGGCTGAAGGGCGGAAGAAGATGAAGACCGCCTTTTTTCCTTGCAAGATCCCATTCTCTTCCTGAACCAAGATGATCCATCAGTGAACCATAATTGGACTTGGTAATAACGCCAACCTCCTGGATTCCGGAATTTACCATATTGGAAAGCGGAAAATCAATAAGACGATACCTTCCACCGAATGGAATTGAACCCATTGTACGCTGCTTTGTCAGATCAATGACTGTGGAATCATTGATACTTGCAAAAATCAAACCCAAAACATTATTATTCATACCCATTTTATATTCACCGCCTTATATATTTTCAGAAATAATTTCCTTTGGAAGTACCGGCTTTTTACCGGATACTGTAATGTTATGGCCTACAACTGCAATACCCCAGTCATCTCTGTTGAGAACACATTCAGGACTCTTTCCTATTTTAGCTCCTGATTCAATAACGCTGTCCTCACCAATAATAGCATATTCTACTACTGCACCGGACTTAATAACTGTGCCGGGCATTATGATACTGTACTTGACAGTCGCACCTTCCTCAATAGTTACTCCTGCTGATATTACTGAAAAATCTACTGCACCGTCAACTACGCTGCCTTCTGTTATCATGGAGTTTTCAACATGAGCATTAGGACCTATGTACTGAGGCGGCATATTTTCATGACGTGAATATATTTTCCATGACGGGTCATAAAGATCCAGCGGAACACTGGGACTTAAAAGATCCATGTTTGCTTCCCAGAGGCTGTCAAGAGTACCTACATCTCTCCAGTAGCCTTCGAATTCATATGCAAAAAGTCTTTCACCGTTTGCAAGCATCGCAGGAATTATATCCTTGCCGAAATCCTTTGAGCCTGTATTTGCATTCTCATTTTCAATGAGATATTTTCTCAGCTTTTCCCATGTGAATACATATATTCCCATGGAAGCAAGTGTTGATACAGGTTCCTTTGGCTTCTCCTTAAAGTCGGTTACTCTGCGCTCATCATCGCAGATCATAATGCCGAATCTTGACGCCTCTGAACGAGGAACATCAATGACTGCAATGGTGCTGTCTGCATTATTGGCAACATGGAAATCGATCATCTTTGAGTAATCCATTTTGTAAATATGGTCACCGCCCAGAACGATTACATACTCCGGATCATAACGTTCAATAAATGCCATATTCTGATAAATAGCATTTGCAGTTCCTTCGTACCATGAAGCTCCTGCAGCTGTCTGATACGGCGGAAGAACATGAACACCGCCGTGCATCTTATCAAGATCCCATGGCTGACCGTTTCCAATATAGTCATTAAGAACAAGGGGCTGATACTGTGTGAGGACGCCTACTGTATCAATACCTGAATTGATACAGTTTGACAGCGGAAAATCAATAAAACGGTTTTTTCCTCCATATGGAATCGCAGGCTTTGCAACCTTCTGTGTCAGCGCATAAAGTCTGCTGCCCTGTCCGCCTGCTAAAAGCATAGCTACACACTTCTTTTTAATTTTCATAATATTCCTCCTGACATTCAAAGTAATAATTTAATGTAAAAACTTTTTATGTAATATTAGTTTAATACAGCAAAAACTTATTTTTTCTTCTTCGCATTCTCAGAAGAGCTTTTTTTCGCAGATGCAGCACGTTTTTTTACAGCTGCTGTCCGCTTTTTAGGTGCCGGCTTATGCTTTAAGTAAACAACGGACAAAGGTGCCAGCGTCATAGAAATATACTGTTCAAATCCGTGCATTTCTTCCGGTACAGTTACAAATTCCTTTTCCGATACGCCCTCTCCTCCGAATTCCGGTGCGTCACTGTTCATTACAACAACATATTTGCCTTCATTCGGAACTCCGATACGATAATCACTTCTCTGCACAGGACAGAAATTGCAGACAACTACGATTTCATTGCCCTCTTTATCTATTCTTCTGAAGGCTATGACGCTTTGCATATAGTCATCATGAGATATCCAGCTGAAACCTTCCCACGAATAATCAATCTGCCACATGGGTGAATTTTCAAGATAGAATTTATTAAGGGATTCAGTAAATTTCTCCATCTTCTGGTGATTAGGATCATTAAGAAGATCCCAGTCAAGCTGTGTCTGATAATTCCACTCATTGCTCTGAGCAAATTCCTGTCCCATAAACAGAAGTTTCTTGCCTGGATGTGCCATCATATACGCAAGGAAGGCACGGTATGTAGCAAATTTTTCTTCAAGAAGCGGTGATGACATCTTTCTGAGCATTGAACATTTGCCGTATACTATCTCGTCATGTGATATGGGAAGAATGAAATTCTCTGAGAAGCAGTAGAAGAATGAGAATGTAAGCTTGTCATGGTTAAATGAGCGATATATTGGGTCGAGAGAAACATACTGAAGCATATCATTCATCCAGCCCATATTCCACTTGAAATTGAAGCCAAGTCCTCCGATATCAGTAGGCTTTGTAACCAGTGGCCATGCGGTAGATTCTTCTGCCACCATAAGAATTCCTGGATGGCGTTCAAATGCAGCTTCATTCAGGTGCCTTAAAAATTCAACTGCCTCAATATTCTCATGTCCTCCGTACTGATTTGCTCTCCACTGACCGTCCGGACGGTCATAATCAAGGTAAAGCATTGACGCTACTGCATCAACACGAAGTCCGTCAACATGATAATCTCCGAGCCAGCTGCAGGCGCTTGATATAAGAAATGAGCAAACTTCTCCTTTACCATAGTCAAATACTCTGGTACCCCATGCTTTGTGTTCCATTTTAAGCGGATCTGCATATTCATAGCAGTATGAACCGTCGAATTCGCAAAGACCTGCTGCGTCCTTTGGAAAATGTGCAGGTACCCAGTCAAGAATTACGCCGATTCCTGCTTCGTGAAACATATCCACCATTTTGCGGAAATCATCCGGTGTACCGTGACGTGAAGTCGGAGCATAATAACCTGTAACCTGATAACCCCATGAGCCGTCATAGGGATACTCTGTAAGAGGCATAAGCTCTATATGAGTATATGACATCTTTTTAAGGTATGGAATGATTTTGTTCGCAAAACCAATATAACTCGGGAATTCCTCGTCCTCGCTGTGCTTCCATGATCCAAGATGTGCTTCATATATATTCATCGCATTGCTGTAAGGTGATTTTTCCGCCCTGTTTTTCATCCATTCAGCATCATTCCACTTATAGCTGCTTTCAAAGAGCTTTGATGCAGTGCCGGGTCTGCGTTCAAAATGCTGTGCATACGGATCAGCCTTATCCAGAATTCTGCCATCCTCAGTTTCTATACTGTATTTGTAAACGTCAAACTGTTTTAGATTATCTATTGTAATCTCCCATACAGTTTCAGAAATCTTTTCCATCGGATTTTCTTTTCGTTCCCAGTTATTAAAATCACCTATAACAGAAACGCTTTTTGCCCTCGGCGCCCACACTCTGAATCTCCAGCAGTCACTGTTTTTTATTCTGTGTGCTCCAAAAAATTTGCCTGCCTCATAATTCTTTCCCTGATGAAACAGGTAAAGCGGAAAATCATTATCCTTGTTAGTCTGTACTAAAGGCATAGCTTTCCCTCCCTTTATCATTTGTATAAGGGCTGTACCCTTTTGTGCAGATATATTCATTCAAGATGCAGGAATACATCCACTCTTACATATTATATTTTAACACATATGCCTTTAATTTTCAAGCATTTTTTAATTCCATACTGAAATTTCATAGATTCGAACAGTTTTAAAGCATTCTTTTGTTGGTATTGCACAAAACAGAATTTGTAATCAATATTCATATTATTAATGCTTACTATTTTCTTTCACTCACCTCTTCGGCACAACTGCAAAACCGTAACCGAAACATCATCTCTGCATCTTCCACCACCGAAAATCACTGACTTACGGCATATATCATCAGCAATATCTTTTATTTCTCCGTCTGTAAGAAGCATTTTCTTTATAAAAGGATACTGGCTTTCCGGAACACCATCTGAAAGCATTACAACTATATCACCGGGTGCAAGAGATATTTTTTTTGTAAAAACATCAGCTGAAGCCGCCGATCCTATAGGAAATGTGGGCGCACTGACGCTCACAACTCTGTCACCCTGCCTTATTATCGTTGAAGCTGCACCCGATTTGATGAGAGTCACTTCACAGCTGTCAGGATCAAAACATACAGTGTCAAGAGTTGCAAAGCTTTCCTGCTCTGATTTTGTGAGCATAAGCCCGTTTATTATGCGTATTGCTGCGTCGCATGAAATGCCGCTGCCAACAAGTTTTCTGAACATCTCTGCTGTCATTCTCGATTCTACTGCTGCCGATCTTCCTGTACCCATTCCGTCTGATAAAACTGCATACACAGAACCTGAACTGTCACGAAAAAGCAGTGTAGTATCTCCGGATACATCGCCATTCTCAGCACAGCGTTTTGCACTATATGATTTCAGATGATACGGCGAAGCCTGACAAAGACAAAACCTTACCGAATTTTTTGTTCCTGCTTTTTCCGGCGGCAAAAAATCTGTGCCAAGCATTTCTGACAGTACACGGCATACTGAGGACATATTTTCCTCGAATCTGCTGTCTTGGCTGTAAAGCTCTATCACAAGACGTTCACATTGATTGAAGTATGCTGCAACGGAATCGCAGTAATATCCGCAGCTGTCAAGACGCCTTTCTATTGCGTCGGTAAGTTCACTGCTGTATCGTACCGACATACTTTCGCCAAAAGAAGCAAGCATTTTCTCTGATGCAATAAGCTGTTCAAAAAGTATATGCCTGCTTTCTGTCTTCCTTGCAGTCTTCTCTCTCTGTAATTTTATACGGCTTTTTTCATGCTCATAGGGAATATCCTGTGTCTTCTTTTGTGAAGCTTTGCCCTCCGTACCGGTACTGCAAAGTGCATATGCTAACTGCTTGTCCTTATATTTGCTTTCATATGCAGAATGGGATAAAAGTTCCGATATTTTTTCGGTGTCAGCACGTACACTGCTTATGGAAGCTGCCATAAACCGTAATCTCAGTGCCATGTTTTCCATCATTCTGTCTGATGCCGGCTCATCTGCAACGAGCCATTTATCAAGACATATTGTATGTAAAAGAAGATATACGATACAGCCAAGCATAAGATTACCTATTGAAGAGTAGGTTGTAAAACTGTTCTGAATGGTAAGCTGTGCCAGTGCATTAAAGAGAAAAAATACGCCGGAGGCAACAAAGCTCCCTTTTTCAGTCATGTAGCCTGCAAGAAGTCCTGTTACAGGCAAAAATACAAGGCTCATTCCAAGTTCCTCTGCTGAAAGCATGGCACCGCAGGCTGTAAGTGCTCCGCATATTACGCCGCCGCAATACCGGAATCGCTGTGCTGCAATAAGTGTAACAGCTACACCTATAATATATCCCGGATTAATAGTAGAATACTCAAATGAAAACAAAGCTGATATAAGAACAAAGTATACTACTGCTGCAGCGCATCCAACAGATGATTTAAGATGTATCTTTTTCTGATTATTAAAGCTTGCAAGAACGGTACTGAGAAAATATGCTGTTGTTCCTGTAAGAAAAGCACTCATAACCGAAACAAGTATACCTTCTGCACTTTTATTTTGTGCAAACGAATACACCATACCTGCTGCAAAAACACATAATGATGCTGATACAGAAACAAAAAGGGAAGAATTCCATTCACGTAAAAATATACGCACACAGGCTGCAAGCATAAGTGAAATCAGAAGAGGAATCAGAGATAAAAACGAACCGGAGATAAAGCCTGTTACAATAGCGCCTAAAAGAACAGACACAGAACCAAGGCAGCCTGTACATACAGCTGCTGCAACAGGAATAGGAGAGGCTATACTTCCAAGCTGTGCACAGGAAAAAATAAGACCGCATAAAAAAGACAACGCAGTTTCCCGAAATAATGAAAAAGATGATTTCTTTTTAAAAAATTCTTTTGACATAAGGCTCCCGTCCTTTCACTTCTGCTGCATAGTACAAATAAATAAGAGTACTATTTATTATACATCTTTTTTATAACGAACAATGTCATATTCTGTTGTCGCATTAAAAAAAGTACCATTGCTTCTTAAAGGGAAATCACGAAAAATCATGTCTTGAAAAAGCGTTCATTATGTGTTATAATAAATCCATAGTCTATAATCGGAGGTACAGATCATGAAGATAAAGAAAATGATACCTATAGGCATAACTGCTGCTGCCGCCGCTGTTTGTGCAGCTGCACTTGTTTACGGAAAGTATTCTGACAGCGGAAATGTTGCGTATGTTTACCACAACGGCGAAGAAATTGCAAAGCTTCCTCTGGACGGCAGCACGGACGGAAAAATCATAACCATTAAAGACGATGACGGCAATGAAAATGTTATTGAAGTAACTGACAGCAGAATTCACATGAAATCTGCCAGCTGCAAAGATCAGCTCTGTGTAAAAATGGGTTACAGAGAACATGAGGACACTCCCATTGTATGCCTGCCGAACAAAGTAGTTATAATAATAAAGGAAAAAGCAAGTGGAAAATAATCGCAGAAAAACTGAGCATATTGTAAGGCTTTCATTGTTTTCAGCCATCGCCCTGACGATTTTTATTGTAGAAGCACTGCTGCCTTCACCTGCCTTTTTCATTCCGGGCATGAAACTTGGATTTGCAAATGTTGTAACTATTTATCTTCTTTCCTGCCATACCAAAGGTGACGCATTTTCAGTTCTTATGGTACGAATATTTCTCGGCAGCATTTTTGCAGGGCAGATCATTTCACTGGCTTATTCCCTGGCAGGAGGTATCTGCAGCTTCGGAGCTATGATTTTGTGCAGAAGGATTTTTGGAAATGAATACTTTTGGTTTATAGGAGCTGTCGGAGGAGTTTTCCATAATATCGGACAAATATGCGCTGCTGCACTCATCATGAAAACCTCAGCAGTTTTTTCGTACCTGCCTTTACTTGTGCTGTTCGGTATTAGCGCCGGCATTTTCTGCGGCATAACTGCATCTTTCTTTGTGAAACATACCCGCAAAATCAAAAGTTTCGTTAACACACAGAAAAAGTCTTGACTTTTACTCTGATTTAATGTATAATGTTCATTGTTATCTATAAATTGGGGTATAGCCAAGCGGTAAGGCAACGGACTTTGACTCCGTCACTCGCTGGTTCGAATCCAGCTACTCCAACCATTTACGCACCGTAGTTCTTTGCAGAATTACGGTGCTTTTTTGCCGGAAATAAAAACAACTTTTTTAAGGCAACACCGCACAAAGCACGCCTGACGGCTCTGCGCGCAATCTGCTTGCAGCTTTTCCGTCATATTTCACAAAAAGCCTCGCTGTTACACAAAGTAGCAGCTGCGTTTTTTGTTTCATCTGACAAAAAATCTGACTGCGCATCTTACGCACAGTCTTTGTGCGGTATTGCCTTAAATATACATATTGACATTTTTTCAATATATAGGATATAATAACATATAGTTAATCTTGAATATGAGGTGAATTCATGAAAGTACTGATTGTATATTGTCATCCCTGCCGTGAAAGCTTTACTGCACAGGTAAAGAAAGCGTTTATAAAGGGGTTGACTGACGCTGGAAAAAGCTATGAAATTTCTGATTTGTATGAAATGAAATTTGACCCGGTATTCACCGAATCGGAATACAAACGGGAAGCATTTTATGAAAAAGGACTGCCTGTTCCCTCTGACGTTGCTGAAGAACAGAAAAAAATCAATAACTCTGATGCAATTGTATTTATTTATCCTGTTTTCTGGACGGAATGCCCTGCACTTTTAACAGGCTGGTTTCAGCGTGTATGGACTTATGGTTTTGCCTATGGAGATGATCCAGCAATGAAACAGCTTGAAAAAGCTTTGTTTCTTGTAACAATGGGCGGAAGCGTGAAAGATAACGTTCGGGTGGAACAGATAAGCGCCATGAAAACAGTAATGATTGGCGACCGTATTCACAACAGGGCAAAATCCGCTGAAATGATTGTTTTTGATGAGATGACAAGAGGATACGGCAATGATGAAAACCGCAATGAACGTATAAAACAATTTGCAAAACAGGCGTATCAGATCGGTATAAATCTGGGAGAAAAAGCAAATGATAAATGACGCTAAAAGCTGCTGTAATATTTAAATCATTTTTTGGTGTAAATCGAATTTAGGGCAGATAATCTTATAAGAACAGAGTAAATTTCTTACAGCAAACTTACGGTTTTCTATCCATAATCATTCCGGCAATTATGTCGCCTCCATTTTCTTTAAGCCATATCACTTGTTTTTTGTAATCCGGCAGAATTCCGGCTACCTCTTTCCAGAATACAGCTGAATGATTCATCTCTTTTCTGTGACACAGTTCATGGACAATGACATAATCCAGAACATCTTCCGGAACAAGCATCAAAAGACAGTTAAAGTTAAGGTTCCCTTTTCCGGAACAGCTGCCCCATCTGCTTTTTTGACAGCGAATTGTTATCCTGCCGTAATCAACGCCTATTTTTTTTGCGAAATATGCCGCCTTTTCAGGAATAACCAGAGCTGCTTTTTTTGCAAGTTCCTTTATTTCTTCAGCTGTAAGAGGCTTCAGTTTCTTGATTTTTTCCTGGCGTTCCAGAACCTTTTGTCTGTTTTTTTCTATCCAGGAGGACTTGTCATGCAGAAAATCCATTATCTCTTTTTCAAGCATATAAAACGGCGCCCGGACTTCCAGTGAAGCGTCCTGTCTGATTTGAAGTGAAACAGTTTTTCTCCTGCTTCGTATTATTTTTATATTTTCCATATGTTTTATCTCCTTGCCTTATTAATAGTACACTTGACTTTTTTGATTATCTGAATTATAATTATACTGATATGATTTACACTTGCATATCAAAAAAATCAGGAGTTTTTTAATTTAATGGACACTTTATATCTGGTAATTCCCTGCTATAATGAGGAAGATGTTCTGCCGGAAACCTCAAAGCAGCTTCTTTGTAAAATCAGTTCCCTTATCGAACAGAAAAAAATAAACAGCAAAAGCCGTATTGTCTTTGTAGATGACGGTTCAAAGGACAGGACATGGGAAATTATTTCTGAATTACATAAGAACAATCCGTTTTTTCAGGGAATTAAGCTTTCCAAAAACCAGGGGCATCAGAATGCACTTCTTGCAGGTCTTATGACTGTAAAGAAGTATGCGGACGCTGTTATTTCACTTGACGCCGATTTACAGGACGATATTGACGCTATCGATGAAATGCTGGACAAATACTACGACGGGTGTGAAATAGTTTATGGCGTGAGAAATTCACGGGATACTGATTCATTTATGAAAAAGGCTACCGCAGAAGGCTATTACAGATCCATGAAAATTCTTGGCGCAGATGTTGTTTTTAATCATGCAGACTACAGGCTCATGAGCAGAAAAGCCCTTGACTCTCTTGAGGATTTTCATGAAGTGAACCTGTTTCTCAGAGGCGTAGTTCCCATGATAGGATTTAAAAGCGATGTTGTATATTATGCAAGAAAAGAACGGCTGGCAGGCAAATCAAAGTACCCACTAAAAAAAATGCTTGCCTTTGCATGGGAAGGAATAACATCTCTTACAACCAAACCTATACGCATGATAACCGTACTGGGAATTGTAATATTTTTTGTAAGCTTCATCATGCTGATTTATTCCCTTGTTTCGTATTTTGCCGGCACCACCATTACCGGCTGGACATCTACTATCGTTTCCATATGGGCAATAGGCGGATTACAGCTTTTTGCAATCGGTATAGTGGGTGAATATATAGGCAAAGTCTACCTGGAAACCAAGGCAAGGCCTAAATATTTTATTGATGAATACCTTGATGACTGAGTTTTAAATAACAGAGCTGCTGCATTTTATCTGCAGCAGCTCTTTTTATGCTTTATCGCTTCATATCAATATCAATTGCACCTGTACGTCTGAGATTTTCTTCAACATTACGTCCGTCAGCTTCTGACAAAAGCTTTTCTCTGTCTTTTTTTATTATTACAGGATCACTGTGTCGGCTGGGACCGCCAACGCATCCTCCTGTACAAACCATACCTTCAATGAAATCAGCCGGAAGTCTTCCTGCCTTCATCAGCAGCAGTGCTTTCTTGCATTCATCTGCACCATTGCATTTATGTACGCTGACATCATCTGATATACCCTGTTCCTTCATGCACTCAATAACAGCTTCTGTTACGCCGCCGTTATTGCCGAATTTCTTTCCGAAAATACTTCCATCCTGTTTTTCATTCGGCTCCGGTTTAAGAGTAAGACCTTTTGCTCGTATAATTGCACGTATTTCGCCAAATGTCAGTGCATAATCTGCATTTCCCTTTATTTTGTGGCTGTTGACCTCGCTCTTCTTTGCAATACATGGTCCGATAAAAACTGTCTTCACATCAGGATCAAGTACTTTCAACATTCTTGATACTCCGCACATAGGCGACGCCGTTTCAGACATTGCTTCCTTTAATGCCGGGAAATGCTTCTCTATCATATTGACAAATGCAGGGCAGCATGATGTGGTTTTTTTCTTTCCTTCCTTATAAGCCTCACCCCATTCAGCTGCTTCAGAATAGGCAGTCATATCAGCTCCAAGTGCAACTTCCACCAGATCGTCAAATCCTGCTTCCTTCAGCACATTTCTCCAGCTTGCAACTGTTATTTCACTTCCGAACTGTCCTTCCCAGGAGGGTGCAATCATGGCAACAAGACGTTTGCCTTCCACAAGGTCACGGCATACCTGCACAAGATTGGCTTTTGAACTGAGGGCACCGAAAGGACAGCTGTGAATACAGTGACCGCATTCAATGCACTTTGTTTCATCAATCTGGCATACTCCGTATTCATCCATAGTGATAGCATTTACAGGACAGCTTCTTTTGCAGGGTCTTATAAGGTCTGCTATTGCGTTATAAGGACACGCCTGAGCGCACTTTCCGCATTCCTTGCATTTCGCTGCGTCAATATGGGCTCTGTTTCTGCCGATATCTATTGCTCCGAATCTGCACACCTGCTGACAGGCATGGCCCATGCACTTCTGGCAGTTGTCAGTTACAACATAACGTGAAATAGGACATTCCTCACAGGCAGCTCTTACCACCTGTACAACAAGGTCATTTACTGCACCGTCAGCATTTTTTCCCTCAGCAAGACGTATTCTCTGTCTTACAATTTCACGTTCCTTATATACACAGCAGCGATACTGCGCACGTGGTCCCGGCATAAGCTTATAAGGAAGATTGTCCTTTTCCTCTTCAAACTTTCCCTCAAATACAAGCTTTGCAACTTCACTGAGTATCTCATGTTTGATCTTTATTATCGTGCCGTCATTTGTTACCATATGTATCCTCCTGGGAAGAAATATTTATACATATGTATATTATACCACACTTTGCTTTCAGTGTAAAGTATTTTTTCTTAATATGTAAGCTTTGTACATCGGCTGAGAATTCCGTTTACAGCCGCAATAAGCACTCCATAATTTGTAAATGGAACACTGCATTCAGCTGCTTTTTTCCTTCTAAAGCTCATTTCACTCTTTGAAAGCATACATCCGCCGCAGTGAACTATTAAAGAATACCTGGATAAATCCTCCGGGAATTCTCCTCCGGAAGAAAATTCATACAGAAACTTCTTCTTCGTGTGCTTCTCGATCCATGCAGGAATCTTTACTTTTCCTATATCTCCGCACTGCCTATGGTGAGTGCATCCCTCTGAAATAAGTATCCTGTCACCGTTTTGAAGCTTATCCATTGCCTTTATGCCTTCAAGTGCCTGTGTGAGAATACCCTTGTACCCTGCAAATAAAATTGAAAATGATGTTAAAGGGACATTCTCCGGAACTATGTCCTTTACAAAAGAAAAAGCCTGGCTGTCAGTTATTACAATATCCGGAGCTTTATTCAGCATATTTAGAGCTGCTTCCAGCTCGGAAGGCTGTACTGTTATGGTTATGGCATGACCGTCCAGAAGTGAACGAATAGCCTGTACCTGGGGCAATATAAGCCTTCCTTTAGGAGCTGATTCGTCAATGGGCGTCACTAGTACGGCAATGCCGCATTTTTTCACAAGTCCCTGTGTAAGTGTTTTTTCATTTTGCTCCGTTTTTTTTTCAAGATACAGACTGCATATCATCTCTTTAAGCTTGTCAATGCCCTCGCCTGTTTTCGTGCTTACAGAAATTTCATACTTGCCGGATCTGTTTATATCATCAGCAAGGTCACATTTTGTAAATACAGTTATGAATTGAATATTTCTTTCATTGAAAGCATCAGTGAGCGTATTTTCCAGTTCTCCCATTCCCAATGTACTGTCAACAGCAAGCAGTGCAAGGTCTGTTTTCCTCAGAATTTCCTGTGTTTTTTTTATTCTCAGACTGCCCATGCCGGTTACATCTCCGAAGCCTGCTGTGTCATACAGCATAACTGCGCCTATGGGTAGAAGCTCAATTGCCTTACGTACAGGATCTGTGGTTGTTCCTTCATTTGCTGATACAATGGCAGAATTCTGTCCTGTTATGGCGTTCATAAGGCTTGATTTTCCGGAATTTACTCTTCC
>JAQXHO010000125.1 GCA_029007315.1 Oscillospiraceae bacterium | reverse complement strand
GCAACAGCCATATTCACAGCAATAACAGCTGAAACAAGCGTTGCGCCGGACTTCTTAAATAATTTTGCCATTTTAAAACCTCCTATTAAAATTCAAACAAATGGTATTATTATTATATCATTTATACAATTAAATGTCAAGTATTGTTTTGAGTAAAAATTACGTAATTTTTATATTGATTTCTTACTTAATTTAAGTAAATCAATGCTAAATATGCCTAAACCTTCAGCCTGCTTCTCAAAGAACAGGGATTTGAAGAAATTCAGGGTAAACTTTATGCCTTGACTTTTAAGAAGTATTATGATATACTAAGGTCATATTTGTATAAGGAGTGTATATTATGAAGAAAATTATAGGACTGATACTTTGTTTATCATTTGTAATGACAGCAGCCGGCTGCGGCGATAAGGAGAACGTAAGAGGAACTGTTGAAGCTTCTGTAACAGAAGCCGCAGAAACAACTACAGCTCAGAATAATGATGACAGCACCGCCGAAACAACGGCAGCATTAGAAGAGGAAACATCAGAAGAGGAAGCAGAAGAAGAAAATTTTTCATTTGGCGCAGTAAACTCCAACATTTATGAAAACAAGTTTATAGGTATTGGCTGCAAACTGGACAGCAACTGGACATTTTATGACGATGAGCAGATAAAGCAGATAAACAATATTTCAGCGGATGTTCTTGATGAGGATATTGCTGATATGATCAATAGTGCTGATATTATTTATGATATGTACGCATCATACAGCGACGGACTGAGCAATATCAATATAAATCTTGAAAACATCGGCGCTCTCCAGTATGTTTCATTTGATGTTGCAGAAAACTATGAAAAGGCCGGATCAGTTCTCCGTGATTCATATGAAAATATGGGTTACAGCATCGACCGCATGGAGCCGGTAAAAATTGAGATTGACGGCAAAGAATTTGACGGAATGAATGTACAGGCTTCATCTGATACTCTTGTGATGTATCAGACTCTCTTCGGAACAAAGTGCGGAGGAAAATACGTTGCAAGCATAACAGTAACGAGCTTTAATGAGGATATTACCCAGGATATCGTTGATACATTCTATCTCACTGACTAACATAATGGCTAAACAAAAACCGGATGCTCCATGCACCCGGTTTTTGTAATGTATATATAAGGAGAGTTTCCTTGAAGGCTTATTTTGAAAGGCTGCTTATGTCGAGGAACAGACAGCCATTGTCAACAGAATCACTC
Organism: Oscillospiraceae bacterium; assembly: GCA_029007315.1. GTDB lineage: Bacteria > Bacillota > Clostridia > Oscillospirales > Ruminococcaceae > Ruminococcus_C. The sequence goes on along the minus strand of JAQXHO010000125.1, from coordinate 4,008 downwards.
ATGTTGTTTCCGTAGGAATTCATCTGTAAATACAGGTCGGAAAGTTCATCTTCGTATACAATAAATGCCAGCTGAACATCTGCCTTTTCTCCCGGCTTGAATGAAGCTATATTATTTTTGCTTGATTCATGTTCAGTGTAGAAAGAGAAGTGATGATTATCATAAGTAAGATGTGACAGGCTGTCTTCACAGTACATATTGTCACGGATAAACGGGTAAACAACATTGCCTTCATCATCAATCGTAATCAAGGACGGGCAAACACAATACTCAATTTCTTCACTGCCCTTGTTTTCATAGGTCAGATCTACAACCATTATACGTGCAGGCATTATTTCCGTTTCAACTGCTTCATCAATGGTATTTACGCCATCACCGTATTTGTACCATGTACGCACATTATCTGCAAGTGTTCCGTCAGCGTCAAGATACTTGCTGAAATCGTATTCAAGACCAATGCCTTCCGTTGTAATTCCCTCAAAGTTGTCCTGGAATTTTACGGAATTTACTGTAATATCCACATCGTCCCATGTCACACCGGCAGTTTCACCTACAGAAATAACCTTCATGTTATCCATGTTTACCTTAGGCTCAGTCCATTCGTCTGTATTATCTGCAGGCTCTGCAAGCTCCTGTCTGAGTTTTTCCTGATATTCTTTGTAAACTTTGTAAGAAGATGCTGTTTCTGTATCTGATTCTTCAAGGGTCAGTCCGTCAGCCATTTTGTGCAGCTCTTCATCGGTGAAATCCTGCATGGCAAGTATATTTGCAACATATTTTGTATTCTTGAAGGCAACCCATATTACAATACGACCATCGCCCAAATCACTGATGAAAACTATTTTATCATCAGTTTCATATGATTCATCATAAACAACGCCATTGAGAGTTTCATTAAAGGTGCGGGATTCATCATCTATCTGGAAAAAACTGAACTCTACAGCACGCCAGTCGTCAATATCATATCTGGAATAACAGGCGAAAAATGATTTATCATTATCTTCTGATAAATCCTCCGGAACCCAGCCGATTTTCATGGTATAGACTCCTGAATCTATAACCGGAGCGTCGGCACTCAAAGGAGCCGCTTCAGTGGGCTCACCCAGATCAATAGTTATCTCCCTCTGATACTTCGCCGGCTTATCCATAAAAGCATTATAAATTCTGCTGCCTGCAAAAACTGATGTGGGAACAGCCGCCGCTATGGCTGCCGCTGCCGCAACAGCTGCGATCCTCTTTTTTGTCATTACAGGCTTTCTGTTGTTATTCTCAGTGTTCTTTTTCATAAGTTTTACCTTCCTTTTCTGATAGCGGTCAGAGAAAACGTGTATTTCCGCCTCCGGATCAAATGCGTCTTCTGCTATTTTATCGAAATACTCATCATCAAACGGTAAATAATTTTTTTGCATAATTACACGATCCTTTCTGCTTTCCTGCGGCTTTTCTTGCACGTTCATAGCGCTTTCTTACAGTGGGTTCTTTCAGTGACAAACGTTCTGCTATCTCCGTGAACGAAAGCTCATCACAGCATCTGAGCATAAGGATCTCACGGTCAGATTCACTAAGCCCCGAAAGCAGATCCCTTACTGTTTCCGACTGCTCCATTTGCTTTATGGACTGCTCCACATCATTATGACTGTCCGGTATATGTTCAGCTCTTTCATCAAGTTCCGCATAATATTCTGAATCTCTTGCATTTTTCCTGTAACGGTTGATTGCTGTGTTTTTTATTGTCTGAACTACAAATTTTTTTGTTTCCGGACTTCTTGCATCACCTATCTCAGCCTTGCTTTTCATTATAGCTACAAAAGCGTCGTGAACTGCGTCTTCTGCCTGCTGTACATGGTGAAGAATTCCATAGGCTATGCGGTACATTGGCTGCTCATAAACCTCGTAAAGCTCTTCCACCTTACGGCTCATTTCATCTGTTATCGTTTGAATCACACCCTTTCTTAGGACGTCCTGTAAATAATAACAAATTACCTCATTATATTGTGACACAAATAAATGAATTTCTTTATTGAATTTTTATGAAGAATATGCTATAATAAAATTATTATAACTGATTAAAACAGGAGGGAAGATTTTATGGCTGTTAACAGAATCGGTCTTGTTCTTGAAGGCGGCGGCATGAGAGGTATGTACACAGCAGGCGTTCTTGATGTCTTTATGAAAAATAATATAGAATTTGACGCAGTTATAGGCGTTTCCGCCGGTGCTATTCACGGAGGAACATATATTGCCGGTCAGCCGGGCAGAAATCTGCGCTATTACAAAAAATACTGCACTGACCCGAGATTTATAAGCATAAAAAATCTTCTGACTACCGGCGATATTGCAGGAGAAGAATTCTGCTACCATGAACTTCCGGATAAGCTTGATGTTTTCAACTATGAAGCATTCAGAAATAATAAAACGCCCTTTTACGCTGTTTGCAGCAATGTAAAAACGGGAAAGGCTGAATATATCAGAATATCCGATATGAAGAAACAAATAGATGTCCTCAGAGCTTCTGCTTCACTGCCATACTGTTCAAGAATGGTCGATATTGGCGGAGAGAAATACCTTGACGGCGGTTGTACTGACAGCATTCCTGCAGAAGCTTTTATTAAAATGGGATATGATTATAATGTTCTGGTTCTGACCCGTGATATTAACTACAGGAAATCTCCGGAAATGAAACTTCCCGCAAAAATCAGATACAGAAAATATCCGGAATTCAGAAACGCCCTTTTGAAGCGCCACGAAATGTATAATAATACTGTAAATAAGATCCTTGAACTTGAATCAGAAGATAAAGTATTTGTTATTCGCCCGAAAATTCCTCTGAAAATTGGCAGACTTGAAAAAGACCCGGAAAAAATCCAGAGCATATATGACATAGGATTCAAAGATGCAGAAAATAAACTACATGATATGAAGAAATGGATCAAAGAGAAAAGAGGTAATACTAATGAAAATTGACTCAATCGACCATGGAACTTCATTTGACTGGGGCAGAACATCCGGTGATTATGTAAAATACAGAGATATTTACCCCGATATTTTCTACAAGAAAATACTCTCACGAAATGTTGGATTACATGGTCAGAAAATCCTGGATATAGGAACAGGCACAGGCGTTCTGCCAAGAAATATGTATACATACGGTGCAGAATGGACCGGAATTGACGCATCTGAAAATCAGATCGAACAGGCAAAAATACTTGCTCAGAATTCTGGTATGAATATAGATTTTTTTCACTGTCCTGCAGAGGATATTTATTTTCCTGACGAAAGCTTTGACGCTGTTACAGCTTGTCAGTGCATATGGTATCCGGACCATAAAATCCTGGCACCAAAGCTGTCTAAAGTCATAAAACCCCATGGCAAATTTCTGATTCTATATATGGCTTGGCTGCCCTTTGATGATGAAATTGCCGGAAAAAGCGAGGAAATTGTTCTGAAATACAACCCGGACTGGACAGGTTCGGGAGAAACAAGAAAGCACGTATGGGTTCCTGACGAATATAAAGAATTTTTTGATATTACATTGCAGGAAGAATTTGATGTTCAGGTGCCGTTTACCCGTGAAAGCTGGCATGGCAGAATGCGTGCCTGCAGAGGCGTTGGTGCGTCAATGCCAGAGAATAAACTGTCCGAATGGAACAGGGAACATAAAAATATGCTGGATAACTGTCCGGCTGAATTTGATATTCTGCATTACGTTTCAATTGCAGAGCTTACGATTAAATAATTTCTCTGAAATACAGAAAGACCGCAGGGATATTGTTCCTTGCGGTCCTTTTATACAAAAATAAAACGGCTTCATCTACTGATGAAACCGTTTTGGTGCGGATAAGAGGACTTGAACCTCCACCCCCTTGCGAGGACTAGCACCTGAAGCTAGCGCGTCTGCCTATTCCGCCATATCCGCTGGTGCACCATCGGGGACTCGAACCCAGGACCCACTGATTAAGAGTCAGTTGCTCTACCAACTGAGCTAATGGTGCATAGAGCAGAGTTAAG
>JAQXHO010000124.1 GCA_029007315.1 Oscillospiraceae bacterium | reverse complement strand
CGCTCAGGATGATTCGGATCAATGAAGATTTCAAGAATCAACTGCTCACACTCCATGAATACAACTGTGTCATATTCCCTGTTAATTCTTTTTGTTTCCTTAAATCCAAACTTCTCATAAAATCCGAGGCTCTCCTCAGATGATACGATAAGTGCAATATGATCAAGTCCAATCATTTCAAAGCCCTCAAAACATCATAAACTTTATATCCAAGCACCGCACCAACAGTGTTATTGAAAACATCATCAAACTCCATAAGACCACGTCCGGTGATGAACTGTGTGAGTTCAATTCCCGCGGAAAAGCAAAACGAAATCAAAAGCACCTGTTTCAGACTGACTTTCTTTATAATAGGAAGCATGAAACCAAGGGGCATCAGCATTACCAGATTGCCAAGAATCTGTCCGATAAAGAAGCTGCGTCTGATGCCTTTGATGACATTTGCAAATTCCCAGAATGGTACAAGCATTGCCCGCCTGTTTCCAAACTCACGGTCTATCAGAGTAATCCATAGCACCGCAAGAATATATACTGCAAACAGTGCAATGATAAGTTTTCTTTTATTTCCTGCCGCTGTATTCATATATACTCCTAAAGCCATACTCTACCCACTAAGGCAATAACCCTTTTACCTTACCCCATTTTTCAGCATCAAAATCACCGAAAACAACGCAATACAGGCACTTTTTACACATTACCTTAGTCGCAAGGCAATAAGGCTTTTACCCTGCCTCTGAAATGCCGCTAAATAACAGGCATTTGTACATAACTCCGAAAGGGTGATTTTTTGCAAAATCTGAAATTCAAAACCCTGTAAAAATGTCTATTTTGCGTGGTTTTTTCAAAGGTAAAAAGTTTCATGTCTTGTAATAACTGTGCCTGCCATCAATTCAATTAACCACGCCTTTTTCATTTATATTTTCATGGGAAATATAATAAAAATCAATACAAAAAAATAGCATTCTACACAATTAATTATATACTTAATTGTTATAGATGTCAATAAAAATCTTGAAAAAAACCGAAATAAAAAAATTTCTGTCAAAAATTACAATAGATTTTATATATGCTCTAAAAACAGGCAGATATTTTATAAAATTCAGTAACCTATAGAATAATTCAGTGCATTTCAATCCGGATTGACTTGTTTTTTCTCACTAATGCCTGTATTTTGCAAACCTGAGGCAAATTCACACGTTTCCATATTCTGCCGGATACAAGCATCTGATGATATTTTTTTGCAGTAAGACACTATTATCAGTATAAAATCTATATCAGAAACTGACTTTTTTCAAAATTCCTCTTGCAATTCCTATAAAAGTATGGTATAATGTTATATACATTTATAAATATTTCCTAAGGAGGACTTAAAAATGGACAGACTAAAAGGTAAAGTTGCAATCGTTACAGGCTCAACAAGCGGAATCGGCGTTGGAATCGCAAAGCTTTTTGCAGCAGAAGGTGCAAAAGTAGTTGTATGCGGAAGACGTGAAGCAAAGGGACAGGCTGTTGTTGACAGCATCGTTGCAGAAGGCGGAGAAGCTTCATATCATTTCATGGACATCACTGAGCCGGAAAGCACTGAAGCTCTTATGGCAGATACTGTAAAAAAATACGGAAAAATCGACATTCTTGTCAACAATGCTGCAAATGTAAGTCTGAAAGACGGCCGTGTGGACGAGCTTACCCTGGATATGTGGGACGCAATATTCCAGAGCGATATGCGTGGTACTTTCTACGCTGTAAAGTGTGTACTGCCTTACATGAAAGAAAACAAGGGCGGTTCCATAATAAATATCGGTTCAATGGCTTCATGCGGCGGCGACCTTGGCTCTACAGCTTATGCCTGCGCAAAAGCCGGCGTGGATATGCTGACAAAATCCACTGCCCTTCAGTATGGCAAGGATAACATTCGCTGCAACTGTGTTCGTCCGGGCCTGATCGTTACACCGGAAAATGAAGCATATGTTCCCCAGGCTCTTAAAGATGTATTCCTTAACAATATCATGGTAAACCGTTACGGCGCACCGGCAGATATTGCAAATATGTGCGTATATCTTGCTTCTGATGAAAGCGAATACTTTACAGGACAGGTTGTAACTGTTGACGGCGGATTAAATGCCCATGTTTCAACTGTTGGCGAATTCAAAAACCTTAATTCCCGCACATGGTAATTCTTTGAAATTTCCGGCTTAATATTAAAACCTCCGCAGAGCTATGCACTCATGCGGAGGTTTATTGTTTTTATGACAGCAGAAAAAATCACGCATTATGGTAATTTCCGCAGTAAGGACATTTATTGGAATATCCGCTTGCAGCCTCATAAGTTGCACCGCAGCTCTGACAGCTGACAGAAACTGTCCGGGCTTTTTCAGGCTCCAGCGGCTTATCGTCCATGAGTTCATATTCTCTCGGAAGAATTTCATTTCTTACTGATTTCGGGTCGTAACTGAATTTTCCGTTATACTCGAAAATATCTATGGTCATGCCTATAGGGTAATTATTTGATCCTCTTGCAAAGGAAGTCGGAATAATTGCCTCTCTCTCGGTTCCGGTTTCATCAAAATAATGCACCTTTGTATTCACAGTATAAGCACCGTTCACCCTGTAAGATGTATTATCCACATATCCGTATATTTTTGCTGCATATCTCTTTCCAAGCCTGGTGATCCTTTTCTTTTTTGCAGCAGTAATAAATACACCGGCTACAAATGCTGTTCCCAATGCTGCGAAAAGCAGTGGCAGCATAATATACGGACCGCTTTGGCCGAAACCGACAAATGCCAGTGCCACCACACTGCCGATTCCTATATATCCGAAGCCCATTATCAGTAAAATTCTCTGCGCTATATTCATTTCAGTGTTCCTTTCATAATATATCCTGAATTATTCCAGGCATTTTTAACAGCACCATAACATTATACTACATAAGAATGAATAAGTCAAGGCAATACAAATACTATTTTTAAGATACGAAATATTGAACTTCATAATTTTTTGTGATATAATGTATATCATACAACACCCGGCAGGAGGTAATAATTTGCGAAAACCAAACATAAACGGCAGAACTGTATTCAATGCCGGCAAAATATCACTGAGCTGCATTCTCTCAATGACAGCAGCGTCAATCCTTGGTCTGAATTACAGTGCAACTGCGGGACTCATCACTATACTAAGCATTCAGCAGACAAAAAAGGAAACAGTCATAACTGCACTGAAACGTCTTTCAGCTTTTTTCTGTGCTGTGGTTATTTCTGTCCTCTGTTTCAGTCTTATGGGTTATACCACCCTGGCTTTCGGCGTTTACCTTTTTATTTTTGTAATGCTGTGCATGATACTTGACTGGCAGATGGCGACCGTTCCCATTTCGGTGCTTATAACTCATCTTTTGGCTGAAAAAAGCTGTGATATTTCCCTTCTTGCAAATGAATTCCTTCTCTTTGCAATCGGCGCAGGCGCAGGCACTCTTATAAATATGCACCTTCATAACGACCAGAGAAAAATGGATCTCAGAAGGGAAAACCTCGACAACGAAATAAAAGCGATTCTTGAAAGAATGTCACAGCGTATTCTTACCGATGACAAATCCGGATACAACTCCGACTGCTTTAAAAGAATAGACAGGCTTCTGTCGGATGCACGGCGTATTGCAGATGAAAACCTAAATAACAAGCTAATCGGTGCAGAAAGCTATGATATTGACTATCTGAAAATGAGAGAAAATCAGTGTAGCGTTTTAATGGAAATGTATAAGAGCATTCTGAAAATCAGCGTAACTCCGGAACAGGCTGAAGTGATTTCTGATTTTCTGAAAAAAATATCCGCTGAATATCACGAAAAAAATGATGTGAAAAAGCTTATAAGCGAGCTTGACGAGCTTTTCGAACATATGAGACATCAGAAAATGCCCGAAAGCCGCACTGAATTTGAAAACCGTGCCCTGCTTTTTTCTCTTATGTTCCAGATAAAGGATTTCCTGTCAATTAAGTATGAGTTCATGGAAAAGCAGGAAAAACATATGCAGACTTGAAATAATAATTATGGCGGCTGTGAATCTTTCACAACCGCCTTTTTTCTTTTGTATTTTTCCGATTGCATTACATAATAACGGAAAAATGCTTATTCTGATAAATCGATTTTTCTCACAGCATCTCTTACTTTCAGCACGAAGGAAGGAGAAACAGAAAGCTCATCAATACCCATTCGCAGGAATTTTTCTGTAAGAGTCGTATCTGCTGCCAGTTCGCCGCAGATTCCGATCCATGCGCCGTGTTCGTGGGCATTCTTTGCAGACATTTCTATCAGCCGCATAATTGCTTCATGATGTGTGTCGCAGAACCTTTCAATGTGAGGATTCTGACGGTCACAGGCAAGAGTATACTGAGTAAGGTCGTTTGTACCAACGCTGAAAAAGTCAACCATTGGTGCCAGCTTGTCACTGATAATCGCAGCGGCAGGTGTTTCGATCATAATGCCCAGTTCAACGCTGTCGGAATATTCAATGCCCGCTTCTTCCAGTTCACGCTTTACCTCGCTGCAAATGGCAAGTATCTCTTCCAGTTCCGAAGTGCCTGTAATCATCGGGAACATAATGCCAAGCTTGCCGTAAACAGAGGCACGGTACAAAGCTCTCAGCTGTACACGGAATATCTCCGGCCGTGACAGGCACAGACGAATGGCACGAAGTCCAAGGGCAGGATTTTCCTCCTTTTCAAGGTTGAAATAGTCAGCCTGCTTGTCTGCGCCGATATCCAGAGTACGGATAATAACCTTCTTAGGAGCCATGCTCTCAAGAACACGCCTGTAAACCTTGAACTGTTCCTCCTCAGTGGGATAATCCGTATTCTCAAGATACAGAAACTCGCTTCGAAACAATCCTATTCCTCCTGCGTCATTTACAAGCACTGCGCCAATATTATCGACACTTCCGATATTTGCGTATATCTTAATTTTTGTTCCGTCCAGAGTAATGTTTTCCTTTCCCTTCAGCTCCTGGAGAAGCTTTTTCTTTTCTTCCTCTGCCTGCTGTTTCTGTCTGTATTCAGAAAGGGTTTCATCGTCCGGATCCACTATAAACGTTCCTGTAAATCCGTCTGCTATGGCAGTTATTCCGTCCTTTATCTGTGAAAGAAATTCCTCTCCCAGTCCTATAATCGCAGGAATATTCATGTTTCTGGCAAGGATAGCTGTGTGTGAATTGGAGGAGCCGAGAGAAGTTACAAAGGCAAGCACCTTCTCCTTGTCAAGTGATACTGTTTCGCTGGGAGCAAGGTCATCTGCGCAGATAATCACCTTTTCCGCAGATAATGTGCCTCCGGTCTGACAGTCACTCATGCAGGCAATTATACGGTTTGAAATATCACGCACATCTGCGGCTCTTGCCTGCATATAGCTGTCGTCCATAGAGGAGAACATTTCTGCAAAATTATCAGCTGTTACTGCCACTGCATATTCTGCATTCACACTCTGTCGCTGAATCATTTCCGTAATGGCTTCATTGTAGTCGTCATCTTCGATCATCATCATGTGTATCTCAAAGATCTGGGCATTTGCCTCGCCCACTTCCTTCA
>JAQXHO010000123.1 GCA_029007315.1 Oscillospiraceae bacterium | reverse complement strand
CTGACAGACAGGGACGCTCTTTCAAAAGGCTCAATGAACTTTTTGCAATGACAGGACAGGTAGGATTCCTTGCAAGTCAGCGACTTGACGGCAAACTCATTCTTCCTGAAGCTGTAAAAACACTTGCAATCAAGAAAGCGTGATATAAATGATAACGCTGAAAGAAGCGAAAAATTATCTGAGAGTGGATTATGATGAGGATGACAAACTGATTCAGAATTTGCTTGTCACATCAAAACAGCTTGTTATGGACGTTGGCAGAATGAGCGAAGAAGAGTTTTCTGTAAATGAAGATACAGTGCGGACGGCTATGCTGTTCGCACTTGGGTATCTGTATGAAAACCGTAGTAATCCCGATTATCATAAGCTGACTTTATGTCTGCGTTCCATTCTATTTGCACAGAGAGAGGGTGTTATCTGATGGAAATCGGAAAGCTGAATCACAGAATCACGATTCTACAGCACAGAACCGTCAATGACGAGATTGGGAACCACATTACGAAATGGGAAGAAACCTTTTCGCTCTGGGCAAGTGTTACCACAAAATCTGTGACAGAAACCACAGATGCAGGAGTTACAAAAGAGGTACAGAAACTTGAATTCCTGATAAGGCAAAGTCCTGCATCAATTAACATCAACAGTACAGCTTTCCGTATTTTATTCAGAGGCAGCATCTACGATGTCACAGGAATCACCCCCTTTTACGACCACAACAGCTACATGAAAATCGAGGGTGAAACGAGAAAGGCGGGTAATTTCGATGACATCAATTGATAACCTTGCAGATGAAATCATGAAAGGTCTGACGGAATACGCTGACCTTGTGGATACGGAAATGAAGAAATCTGTCCGAAAGACAGCAACGTCTGTTAGGAAAGAAATCTCTTCCAATGCTCCTAAAAAAACAGGATCATATGCAAAAAGCTGGACGGCAAAAAAGACAAAGGAAAACAGTCATTCACTTGAAATGACTGTGCATTCTAAGAACAAATATCAGCTTGCACACCTTTTGGAGAAAGGCCATGCCAAGCGTGGCGGTGGTCGTGTTGCAGGCACACCGCATATTGCCCCTGCCGAAGAAAACGGAATACAGTTACTTGAAAAACTTATCGAGGAGGCGTTATCATGACTTACGAACAGATTAACGAAATTATGGAAGAAATGGGACTTCCTTTTGCCTATCATCATTTTGCTGAGGGTGAAAGTCCTGCGCCTCCTTTTCTCCTTTTTTTGTCACCGGGCGAAAATACATTTTCAGCTGACAACTATATGTATTTCAGCTTTAAACAGCTGGATATTGAACTTTATACAGACATTAAGAATCCTGAACTTGAAGAAAATATTGAAAGGGTTCTGAAACGTCATAAAATCTACTATACAAAATCAGAGATATGGATAGAGTCGGAAAAACTCTATGAGGTACTATATGAAATGGAGGTATAACCTATGGCAAACAAGAAGAATAAGGTTAAATTCGGTTTGCAGAACGTATACTGGGCAAAAATTACCGAATGGGGTGAAGACCCGGACGGCAACAAGACAGTGCCTGCATACGGACCGTCAAAGCATCTTCCGGGTGCCGTATCGCTTTCTATTGATGCAAACGGCGAGGCAGAAAATTTCTATGCCGATAATGGTGTATATTACGTTATCAATAATAATGCAGGATATACAGGTGACCTGGAAATTGCCCTTATTACAACAGAATTTGCAACCGAAATTCTCGGTGAAATTCTTGATAACAACGGCGTTCTTGTTGAAAGAAATGACGGTGAACTTTCACAGTTTGCTCTTATGTTTGAGTTCCTTGGTGACAAGCACCACATCAGACACGTTATGTACTGCTGCTCTGCTTCACGTCCTGCCACAGAATCTTCAACTACCGAAGAAAGCACGGAGGTTAAGACTGAAAAACTGACCTTGAAGGCTACACCTTTGCCGACAGGTCTTGTAAAGTCCAAAACAACTGAAAGCACATCGGATACAGTTTACAATAACTGGTTCAAGACGCCTTACAGCCCGGATACAGCATCAAAAACAACCACTACTAAGACATCATAAGGAGGTACAGATATGGCTATCAAGAAAAATATTACAATTGACGGAATAGAAGTGCCTTTCAAGGCGAGTGCAGCTGTGCCTCGTCTTTATCGTCTGAAATTCCACAGAGATATTTACAAGGATTTTGCATCACTTAAAACAGATGTTGCAGAGGGTGATGAAAACAAAAGCGAACTTGATATTGAAAGCCTTGAGGTATTCGAGAACATCGCATACATCATGGCAAAACACGCTGACCCCGAAAATGTTCCCGACAATCCGGATGATTTCCTTGAAAGATTCAACACGTTCAGCATTTACGAAATTCTTCCACAGCTTATTGAACTGTGGGGACTGAATACTGCTACG
>JAQXHO010000122.1 GCA_029007315.1 Oscillospiraceae bacterium | reverse complement strand
TGTCAGACCAAGTGACTGAGCTGCTGCAATTACTGAAGCTTCGTCTGCTACATCATAATACATCTGTGCAAGAGCGCTGCCGTCTGCTGCTGCAGGAACGCCGTTCATACCCTTGTCTGCATCTGTACCTGCGAAGAGCATCTCGTCCAGTGTGAACATCATATCGTAGAATGAAGGATATGCGTCACCGGGAATTGCACCCTCGTCACCGTCTGCTGTAACCTTGATAGCACCGCTCTTCAGTGCGTCGGAGATCATCTGGCATCTCAGAGCCATAATGTTTCCTTTATCACCGGCTACTGTAGGCTCAATGCAGATCTCTTCGCCGGGCTTTGCCCAGTATTCGCCTGCTATCCATGAGTAACCATCTGCTATAGGAGCTGTGTTAGTAGTTGTTGATGTTGTTGTGCCTGAAGTTGTTGTAGTTGTTGTAGTTGTTGTAGTTGTATCAGAAGGAGTTGTTTCACTGCCCTGTACACCACTGTTTACTTCAATCTTCAGCCAGTTAGCCTTGTCATTTCTGTTGTAGCCAAGAACTACACCCATTTCGCCATAGTTTACTTCAATATTTGAAGGATCATATGCCTTGTAGTTTGTTGCACCGATCTGGTTCAGCGCAGAATCATCAAAGGCAATATAATATGTACCTGAAGGAGTATTCTTGTCAACAGTGATATCAAATGATGTGTAAGCAAATTCATCAGAGCTTGCACCGCAGAACGCTCTGCAAACAGCACTTCCGGCAATCTGAGATGCGTCGATGTTATTCGGACCAGGAATAGGAGTTCCTGCCGGAAGAGTATCGTCATAGAAGAAAAGGTTCTGTGTGCAGGTCTCTGTAGCGCCTGTAGACTTTTCTGTATACGGGAAAGACAGAGTTGCTGTTCCGTCGGCATTCTTTTCAACAGTACACTTTACTTCAGTACCGTTAGCAAGAGTAAAGTAGCAGCCGCCATTTCCGTCAGAATAAATAACGTTGCCGTCAATTGCATCCTGAAGATATTCCTGTGTAACCTGTGACCAGCCAGGACTCTGAACAGCACCTGTTCTCTTATTAACCATGGTAAGGCAGTTTACAGGATACTTTGTCTTGATAACTGTACCATCAGATGTAGTAACTTCATAGTTACCGAGATCTGCATCCTTATCCATAAGGTTGGAGAATCTGATGTAATTGTATACATTGTTGCCGTTTTCATCTACAGGTTCCCATGCCATATTAACCGAACCAATAGTAGCTTCTTCAGGGAAGTTCTCTGAAATGATGTAGCCGGCTGCAGAGAATGTATATGAACCGCCTGCAAGATCAGCTTCTGTAATAGTTACAGTGTCAGATCTTACGTCTTTTGCTTCGTTTGTGCGGATCTGAAACTGAAATTCCGGAACGTCAGCAGCTGATGCGCTAAATGACGCTGTCGGAACCGCAGAAATTGCCATTACCGCAGCAAGAAACAAAGATCCAATCTTCTTTGTTCTCTTCTTCATATTAAAATTTCCTTTCTTTGCAGTTTCCTGCAATTGCATTGACTGTTATATCACAGCACAAAAGCTGTCATATATAAAGTTTTGAGCATTAGCCCTGTAAAGGCAGAGATGTAATCTTGTTAACCATGTATTTCAGAAGAACCATGGAGTCACTGGAGTCAATCTTTCCGTCAAATGCACAATCTGCATTCGCTGTCTGCTGATCGTTCAGCTTGATGATGCCTGCATTGTACTTGTTGAGGTAAACAATGTCTACCATGGAAACAGTTTCATCAAGGTTCAGGTCACCGTAAAGAACGCTTCCAGGAACCGGTTTCTTTGTAGTTGTTGTTGAAGATCCGGGCTGATCGTTGCCTGATGTAGCAGTTGTTGTTGTAGTTGATCCAGGATCGGGTCCTGTAACTGTAGTAGTTGTTGTTGTTGATCCAGGAATTGGTTCTGTAGCTGTAGTAGTTGTTGTTGTAGTTGTTGTGGATGTTGTAGTTGTTGTGGACTCTGTCTTTCCAACTACAACTACTGCACCGTTTGCTACGGATGTGCCGTATTCAACAGCAGTGCCGTTGTCAACATAGCCAACATAAATTGTATTGTTTGTACCACTGATATCTTCACGAGAAATCGGAACGATCTCGATAGGATATTCGCCTGCAGTTGCACCTGCAGCAACAGTACCAGAAATAGTTGCAAATACGCCGTCCTTGGAAATCCAGTAGCCCTTATCGTTAAGGCCTGTGCACCATGTCAGTGTGATAGTGCCTGCTGTGCTGTGATCTTCAAAGAATGCCGGGCATTCGCCGCTGATGTCAGATTCAGCAGAATCTGCGCCTGTATTAGTGATTTCGCCAGCCTTTACACCTGTAATGCTCAGAGCAGATGCATCGTACTTGATTGCGAATTCACAGCCTTTGATGGCAGTTGACGGAACGCCGCTCAGTGAAATGTCGATTGTGAAAGCAGCTCCTGCCTCTGCCTCAGCCTTTGAAGCTGAAATTTTTACTGTTTCGCCTGCAGCGAATACGCTGCTTGCAGCAGCAGTTGTTGCCATGATAAAAGCCAGGGCACTTGCAATTATTCTTCTTGTTTTCATTTTACTATTCCTCCTTAAAGTTATGATGGTGTTTCCTTCACCATTCATATGAAGCAGATTCTTTTGTGATTGCCGATTTTAACGGAATTCCCAGGTAAATTAAGTATAGTGTATTATTATTGATATGTCAGTTTCAGCAAGGCTTTTTCTGCTTTCTTTAACACCTTTTTCTGTCTGACCTTTGTGCTTTTGCACTTCTCTTACACCTTCCGGGAATATCCTTGTAATCTAATCTGCAATCGTTTGTCAATTGCAACACCGGCTTAAGTAAGCACTCAAATATTTCCCCTACATTTTACGTGCATTTTTTCTTTTCCACGCAACAATCTGACCTTCCAAAAAAAATTTCATACATCACCCTTTCTGTGTTTCCAAAGTGTTTTGCTGTTTGCAACATACAGCCCCACTTTGCAAATACGTCGTCAACACACACGTATACAACGCTTACTATGATTATACATTAATTGGAACAAAAAGTAAAGAGCATTACTGCATTTTTAGCGAAAACTCATAAAAAAAAATATGTGCATTGTAGGTTTTGCACAATACAATCTCTTTTTCTTATTAAAAAAAGCAGCTGCACCTTAATGCAGCCGCTTAATTTTACGTTTCCACGTTATTCAGTCCCTTTGCCTTACTTAACAAGCTGGATAATTGCCATCTCAGCTGCGTCACCACGGCGAGGACCGGTCTTGATAATCTTTGTGTAACCGCCGTTGCGCTCTGAATAGCTCGGTGCGATTTCATCGAACAGCTTCTTTGCAACGTCTTCCTTGGTTACATATGCCAGAACCTGACGCTTAGCGTGCAGATCATTCTTCTTGGCAATTGTGATCATCTTCTCTGCCATGGCACGTACTTCCTTAGCACGTGTTACAGTGGTCTCGATCTGACCGTTTTCCAGCAGGTATGTTACCATACCACGCAGCATTGCCTTTCTATGATCAGTGGTTCTGCCCAGTTTTCTGGTTCCCGGCATCGTTATTCACTCCTTTTTATCGTTAGGACTTACCCTAAGGGGCTTCCTGTTCTTTTTTGGTTTGTCTTCTCAGTCTTCCTCTGACGACAGGTCAAAACCCAGTGACTGGAGCTTCTCTCTTACTTCGTCGAAGGACTTTTTACCAAGATTACGTACCTTCATCATTTCTTCTTCTGACTTGTTGATCAAGTCATCCACGGTGTTGATTCCGGCCCGCTTTAAGCAGTTGAAGGATCGTACTGATAAGTCAAGTTCCTCAATGGTCATCTCAAGGATCTTTTCCTTGCCCTTTTCATCCTGATCAACCAATACCTCTGCAATGCTTACTTCATCGCAAAGATCAATGAACAGCTTCAGATGCTCGTTGAGGAGATTGGCTGCCTGTGATAATGCTTCCTTTGCGGAGATCGTACCGTCGGTCCATACCTCCATTATAAGCTTATCGTAATCGGTAACCTGACCAAGTCTTGTATCCTCAACCTGGTAATTTACCTTTAAAACAGGAGTATAAATACTGTCAACTGCGATCACATCTATTGATGAATTCATCATCTGCTTATTGCGTTCCGAAGAAACATAACCTCTGCCACGGTCAATTACAATCTCCATATAAAGCTTTGCGTCCTTATTAAGAGTTGCAATGTGCATTCCGGGATCAAGAATATTTACTTCGGAATCTGTCTTGATATCTCCTGCTGTTACCTCGCATTCACCCTCTGCTTCAATACATACGGTCTTCGGGCCTTCTCCGTACAGCTTTGCTGTAAGGCCCTTGAGGCTCAGGATTATCTCTGTTACGTCTTCCTTGACTCCTGGAATCGTGGTCAGTTCATGATGTACGCCGTCAATCTTTACAGATGTAACAGCGACACCGGGCAGTGAGGAGAGCAGCACACGTCTGAGGCTGTTGCCAAGGGTGATACCATAGCCTCGCTCCAGCGGCGCTAAAACGAATTTACCATACTTGCCATCGCTGCGCAGCTCAACTGTATCCAGCTCCGGCTTTTTAATTTTTTCCAGCATAAAAGCACCCTCCTATTGCGCAATCGCTTAAGTCCTTGTTTCTTTGACTGTTTAAAGTAATCCTTTAAATTACTTAGAATACAGCTCGACGATCAGATGTGCTGCTACTTCGTAGTCAAGATCTTCCGGATTAGGAAGACGTACTACCTTTGCAGAATATGCTTCCTTGTTAGCTTCCATCCACAGCGGTACTGTGCGGTCTGCTGTCTGCTCTACAACTTCCTTAAACTTTGCGCTGGACTTGCTGCCCTCGTGCAGTTCGATTACATCGCCTTCCTTTACTCTGTAGGAAGGAATATCGATGCGAACACCGTTTACAGTGAAGTGCTTATGTGTTACAAGCTGTCTTGCTTCACGGCGTGTCAGTGCAAGACCCATGCGGAATACTACACTGTCAAGTCTTGTTTCCAGACAAGTGATCAGATTGTCACCAGCCTTGCCTGCCATCTTGTTTGCAAGCTCAAAATAGTGACGGAACTGCTTCTCACCTACGCCATAGATGAACTTCAGCTTCTGCTTTTCCTTCAGCTGCATACCGTATTCAGATACCTTCTTACGGCTGTTTGCGTTAGGATTTCTGTTAGACTCCTTGGAGATACCCATTACCATGGGGCTGATTCCCAGATATCTGCATCTCTTCAGAATAGGTTCTCTGCTTACTGCCATACTCGTTACCTCCTGTGATTAGACACGACGTCTCTTAGGCGGACGGCATCCATTGTGCGGGATCGGGGTTACATCCTTGATCATCTTTACTTCAAGACCAACTGTCTGAAGAGCACGAATTGCTGCTTCACGACCTGCACCCGGGCCCTTTACATATACTTCTACAGACTTCAGACCATGCTCCATAGCTGCCTTTGCTGCTGTTTCTGCTGCTGTCTGTGCTGCAAACGGAGTGGACTTTTTGGAGCCGCGGAAACCGAGGCCGCCTGCACTTGCCCAGCTGATTGCATTACCCTGTGTATCTGTAATTGTTACAATCGTATTGTTGAATGTGGACTGAATGTGTACAGCACCGTTTTCAATGTTCTTACGCTCTCTGCGTCTTCTGATTGCAACCTTTTTACCTTTCTGCTGTGCCAAAACGGAAACCCTCCCTTACTTCTTCTTGTTAGCGATTGTCTTTGCCGGACCCTTACGGGTTCTTGCGTTTGTCTTGGTACGCTGTCCTCTTACCGGCAGACCCTTACGATGACGTACGCCTCTGTAGCAACCAATTTCTACCAGTCGCTTGATGTCCAGAGCTACGTTTCTTCTAAGGTCACCTTCAACGACGCAGTTCTTGTCGATATAGTCACGCAGCTTTGCTACGTCTTCTTCCGAAAGATCCTTTACTCTTACATCCGGATTTACTCCGGTGTCTGCCAGAATCTTTGTTGCTGTGCTCTGACCGATGCCGTAAATGTATGTCAGACCGATCTCTACACGCTTGTTCTTCGGAAGGTCAACACCTGCTATTCTTGCCATTTTTTATCGCACCTCCATTTTTAAAGTCCTGCGGATTAACCCTGACGCTGCTTGTGCTTAGGATTTTCGCAGATAATCATTACCTTGCCCTTACGCTTAATTACTTTGCATTTTTCGCAAATAGGCTTTACGGAAGGTCTAACTTTCATTGGATTTTACCTCCTTACAGACTGTCCATTTACCTTGGATGCTCTGCATCCCTTCTGCTTACATCACTTCTGGCGTTACTTGGCTCTCCAGGTGATTCTGCCCTTTGTCAAATCATAGGGTGACATTTCCACTGTTACCTTGTCGCCCGGCACGATGCGGATATAGTTAAGACGCAGCTTGCCAGATACATGCGCAAGAATGGTATGCTTGTTCTGAAGTTCTACTCTGAACATTGCGTTCGGCAGTGCCTCCTGAACGATTCCCTCTACTTCGATCATATCTTCCTTAGACAACTTTGATAACCTCCCATTATGGGTTCTAAACTGTGAATTCTTTCAGCATTTCACGGAGTTTCTTATCCGTGAGATTCATAAGCGCAGCTTTTTTGCCGGTCATGCGAAGATGTTTTAAATTCTTCCTTTTGGGACTATGGAGTTTTCTTGTTTTGCCGTCTGCTATCAGGGCATATTCCCTGTCAGTTTCAAGCATAACGAAGAATCTTCCTCTGTCCCGACCGGCTGTTGCGCAAACGATCAGACCTTTTTCCGGTTCCATGGGACCTCCTTATACACGGGTCATTATCACGGGACCGTCCTTGGTTATTGCGATCTGATGCTCAAAGTGTGCCGACAGACTTCCGTTTGCGGTTACTACCGTCCAGCCGTCTTTCAGAACTCTGACACCATCGCCCTTCTGATTGATCATTGGTTCAATGCAGAATGTCATTCCCGGCATAAGTCTTATGCCGTGTCCGGGTTTTCCGTAATTCGGAACCTCCGGATCTTCATGCATTTCATGACCGATTCCGTGACCGCAGTACTGTCTTACAATACCGTATCCTCTCTCAGTGCAGTATTCTTCAACTGTATGGCATACATCTCCAAGACGTGCGCCTGCCTGTGCTGCCTCAATGGCTTTGTACAGACTTGCCTCTGTTGCATCAAGAAGATCCTGTGCCTCTTTTGAAACATTGCCTACCGGAAAGGTTTTTGCGTTATCGCCCACGAAACCATCATAGGTTGCGCCAACGTCAACGCTTACGATATCTCCCTCACGGATGATCTTCTTCCTGTTCGGGATACCGTGGATCACTTCTTCATTTATTGAAATACATGCACTGGCGGGGAAGCCGCCGTAGCCCAGAAATGTCGGTACCGCTCCGCAGCTTACGATAAAATCATGGATGATCTTATCGAGCTGGAACGTTGTCATACCGGGTTTTATAGACTTGCCTGCCAGTTCCAATGCACGGGCGGCAATTCTGCCTGCCTCACGCATTTTCGCCAGATCAGTTTTTGATTTTATTGTAATACTCATTACTTAGCGCCTACTGCAGCCAGAGTCAGCTTGGTAGTGTCAGCCACTTCCTCCTGACCGATTACAGTATCAAGTTTACCCTGCTTTGCATAGTATTCCTTCAGCGGCTCAGTCTGTTCGTGATACACGCTCAGACGATCCAGTACAGTTTCAGGCTTGTCATCCTTACGGATAATTGTAGCAGCACCGCACTTGTCACATACGCCCTCAACCTTGCTGGGTTTGAACATTACATGATATGTTGCACCGCAGCCTTCGCATACACGTCTGCCGGATACTCTGTCTTTGATCGTTTCATCGGGAACGAAGATTTCCAGTACCTTGTCGATCTGTACGCCCATAGCGTCCAGTGCTTCAGCCTGCGGAACTGTTCTCGGGAAACCATCGAGAATAAAGCCCTTTGCACAGTCGTCCTGTGCGATACGGTCCTTGAGGATTCCGATAACGATCTCATCGGAAACCAGAGCGCCGGCATCCATAGCTGCCTTTGCCTTAATGCCGTATTCAGTGCCATTCTTTACAGCCTCACGCAGCATATTGCCGGTTGAAATCTGCGGAATGGACAGTGCTTCAGATATTACCTCTGCCTGTGTGCCCTTACCGGCACCCGGCGCACCTAAAAGAATCAGGTTCATAAATATGCCTCCATGTGATTATTCGAGGAATCCCTTGTGATGACGCATCATCATTTCGGATTCCAGTGTGCGGGCTGTTTCCAGTGCTACGCTTACTACGATGAGTACGGTTGTACCGCCCATTGCCAGTGAACTGAGCGCCGGATCCCACATTGTCATAAATATGGGGAGTATAGCGATTATACCTAAGAAGATTGCACCAACAAGTGTGATCTTATTCAGTACACGCTGGATATAGTCAGATGTGGGCTTGCCGGGTCTGATTCCCGGAATTGCACCGTTGTTCTGACGGAGGTTGTTTGCGATCTCAATGGGATTGTACTGCATTGAAACATAGAAGAAGTTGAATGCAATAATCAGTATGAAGTAGATCACAGCGTATCCGCCGGAATTCATCTTAAAGAAGTTGATAAAGCCATTATAGAAGTTCTGCCAGAAACCCTGGGGATCTTCATACAGCGGCTTGAAAAGCTCAATAGTGCTGGGAAGTGACATAAAGCTCATTGCGAAAATGATAGGCATAACACCGCTCATCATTACCTTTACAGGAATATGTGTGGACTGTCCGCCGTACTGCTTTCTGCCAACTACACGCTTAGCATACTGGATCGGGATCCTGCGCTCTGCATTGTTCATGAAAACAATAAATGTGATGATTGCCACAAACAGAACTACAACTGCGATGGAAACAAAGAGGTACGGATTCGGATCTTTTGATGTAAGACCAATCAGTGTACCCACCATCTCAGGAAAACGTGCAAGAATACCTGCAAAGAGTATCATGGAGATACCGTTTCCGATGCCCTTGTCATTGATTCTGTTACCCATCCATACTACGATAGATGTACCTGCTACAAAGCTCATTACGATAACAGCACCGATGAAAATTGTTTCAAATGTTGAAGAACCTGCCTTTACAGCGTGCATGCCGTTCTTCAGTGTGAAGTAATATGCAATGGACATAAGAAGTGCAATAGCCATTGCCACTGCTGCTGTGATCTTGTTCAGTTTCTTCTGACCTTCTTCACCCTCGTCACGAAGACGTTCAAGGGGAGGAAGTGCATATGTCAGCAGCTGCATAATGATTGATGCGTTGATATATGGTGTGATGGAAAGTGAGAAAATAGTTGACTTTGACAACGCACCACCGGTGATAATATTCAGATATTCCAGGAAGTTGCCGTCTGTAGCATTGTCGCTCATCCAGCTTGCTACTACACCTGTATCCAGAAACGGAACAACTACGGCACAACCTAAACGGAAAATAAGAATCATGAATAATGTGTACAAAAGCTTCTTACGGATGTCCTTGATCATCCAAGCATCTCTCAGCGTCTTAAACACATTACATCACCTCTGCTTTTCCGCCAGCCTTTTCAATTTTCTCAACTGCACTCTTTGTAAACTTTGCAGCCTTTACGGTCAGCTTTGTATTCAGTTCACCGTCGCCCAGAATCTTTACGCCGTCGCATACCTTCTTTATAAGACCGGATGCCTTCAGCAGTTCTGCGTCTACTACAGTGTCATCTGCAAAAATGTTCAGTGCAGAAACATTTACTGTTGCATACTTAGCAGCGAAAATGTTGTTAAAACCTCTCTTAGGGATTCTTCTTGTCATCGGCATCTGGCCGCCTTCGAATCCGATTCTTACGCCGCCGCCGCTTCTTGCATTCTGACCCTTGTGGCCCTTGCCTGCGGTCTTGCCGTTACCGGAACCGTGACCTCTGCCGATTCTCTTAACTTCCTTTGTGGAACCTTCTGCCGGAGATAATTCGTGAAGTTTCATTCTGCGCACCTCCCTCTTATGCTTCTTCGATCTCAACGAGGTGAGAAATCTTTTTGATCTTACCGAGGGTAGCTGCATTATCCGGCTGAACAGTGGAATCACCGATCTTCTTCAGTCCCAGAGTGTTTGCAGTAGCAATCTGATCCTGCTTTCTGCCGATAAGGCTCTTTACGAGCGTGATTTTCTTTGCCATTTCTGCGCCCTCCTTAATTCAAAATCTCTTTAACAGACTT
>JAQXHO010000121.1 GCA_029007315.1 Oscillospiraceae bacterium | reverse complement strand
GGATTACCCGTTAATGCGATTCTCATAACGCATCCTCCTTTGATATATGTTTGTTATATTTTACTAATATTAGCATTATCTAACCCAATGTTATAAAAAATAGTGAGATAACTCACCATTTTTTATATCGAAATAGCTTTTGCCAGGTCAGTATCAATGTTATATCTGGCATCTTTGATAGAAACAACACAGCCGCCTTTAATGTGAGAAATCACAGTAATCGGTTCTCCGCTGTAACATCCCAGCGAAAATAAAAATGCCTCTAATTCTTCGTCCTTAGTATCAATGCTCTTCACAGTATATTCTTCTCCAATAATTGCTTCTGCTAAATTCATATGATCTGCCATCCCTCTCCAAATACACAAATAAAATGTACAATAGCAACTGTTCAAAACAATATGTACCATTTATTTCATTACAACAAAAGAACAGTTAGTTATTTATAACAACATTGAGTTTAGAATAACTAACTGTTCTTGTCAACACATTTTCTCAACAAACGTCCTTATTGATGTTTTTTATCAATAACGTTACTGCATCTTCATAAACTCCATGAATTCCTGACATGGAAGCGGGCGGGAAAAATAATATCCCTGAATAAAATCACAGCCCAATTCTTCAAACTGCTTCAAAACTTCTTCTGTCTCTACTCCCTCCACAACGACTTCCATTCCGATTTCCTTCAGAAGACGAATGTTGTACCTCAGAATTTCGTGAATCTTATTGTCAAATACCTTATCCGTCATGCTCTTATCTATCTTAACGATGCTGAAGGGAAGATCAATAATCCTGCTGAGATTGGAGTACCCTGTGCCGTAATCATCCAGCGAGAAGGAAATGCCCTGTTCAGAAAGTGCCCGGATATTATCCTCTACAACATCCTGTGCAGTATTTGCAGCCGTTTCTGTTATCTCCAGATTGATCTGTTCCGGCTTAAGGTCATATTTTTTCAGATAATAGAGTACTTTATCCTTCAGATCCACCTGCACGCACTGTTTCATAGACAAATTTAGCTCGATATATTCAATAGGGAGTCCCATCCGGGAGCATTCCGCAGCAAAGCAGCAGACACTGTCCAAAACAAACTCTCCGATCTGGAGAATAGTGCCGTTTTTTTCCGCAGCCGTAATAAACACTTCCGGTGAAATAAATCCATATTTCTCATCAAACAGACGGATCAGAGCTTCCGCAGAAATAAACCTCTTTTTTGAAACGGAATAAATGGGCTGGTAAAACATTTGAAACCTGTTTTCCTCGATGGCTTTACTGATAATTTTGTCGATATCATTTCTAAGTTGAAAACTGAACTTCTGTTGATCATTTTCGTCCTCCAGAAAAGTAACAACTCCATTTGCCGGAAGAAATGACGAAAATGTATTTACAAACGACATCATTTTTTCATATTCTTCGAAATCCTGAGGACATCTGAAAACACTGAGGCAGGAATTCATTTCCAGCTCCAGCTTTCCCATATGAAAGCTGCCATGAATGGTGTCTGAAAAGTCCTGAGCTGCCTCCCGGAAATATTCAATATCCTCCACTTCCGATACTGCTGCAAACAGGCCGTTTTCCAGATAATATAAGTCAGCTGAATTGTGTCTGCTGCTGAAAACGGTTTTCAATTCATCCGAGACCTGTTTCATGAGAAAATTGCAGGAATCGTTACCCAATATGTTAAGCAGAGACTGATAATTGACAATCCCCGCAAGGAAGACCCTCATTGGCTTTCTAAGATAAAATGCCTTCTTCATATCCGATGTGAAAGCAATGTGGCTTCGGATACCTATGACGGGATTGATCAATTCCTCCGGACGCTGCACAATGTTGGAGACAAGGAAAAGTGAAATAGTATTCAGGAACATCTCCACCAGATACTCCGGAATAATAGCCTGAACCATAATCGCAATCAGATTCCAGGGATAAAAGCATATCAATGTCAAAAACTTATCTGCGGTAAACACTTTCCTATAAGTGATCAGAAATACAATTCCCGTTACAAAATATATAAATGCGCATCCATGCAATCCATAGAACAGAGGACCTCTGGTATAAATCAGATTTTCATCAAAGTAAAACACATTGTGAAGGAATACATTGGAACACAGCAGCAGACAGACCATGGTATACGGCGCCGCAATCAAAATCTGCATCCACCTGCGTTTTTTCAGAATATGCCAGGTATCGGTGAGTGCGCAAAGATAAAGCTGAAACAGAGGCGGAGTCAGATT
>JAQXHO010000120.1 GCA_029007315.1 Oscillospiraceae bacterium | reverse complement strand
AATTTTATAGCTTCCGTCACGATTACGTCTGACAGGCAGACTGAAATTCCCTGTTTTTCTGCATATGCTGCTTGCTGTGGCGCTGCCGTACATTTCATCCTGGCGGTAGACATAACAGTACCTGCAGCCCGGGCTGATTTTCGTACAGCCATGCCATGGATTCCAGTCGGCATAGATATTATCTGTCATAAAAGCAACCTCCGAAGCGTATCTTTTTCTTAAGGCAATTCCGCAGTTCAGTTTTCATTATAAGTATACTTTCTCAGCTTCAGTCCGGTAAGCAGGCAGATTGTCACGCCCGAAACGCCCAGTAAAAACATTACAAGCGCCGCACCGGAACTTTTTCCCGTTCCGAACAGAAGATTCAGTATACTGTCACCTTCAAATCCTGCCATAAACGGCTCACAGACATTATCCACAAGAAAACCGCCGAAAAAAAGTCCGATAGGGATAGTGAAAAACTGAAATGTATTCCGGCAGGCATATACTCTTCCCTGCAGTTCCACCGGAATGGTATTTCTCAGTATCACGTCCAGATTACCACTCATAACGGGAACAAGTATCCAGCCGATGATCTGACCTATGCACCATAAAAACGGTTCTCTTGAAAATGCCATTATAAAATTCTCCGTTCCCAGAGAAAAAAGCATTGTGAGATATACCACTCTCACCCTGTTTGCAGGTTTAGGCAGAAATGAAATTATTAAGCTTCCTATAATCATTGCTATTCCGGAACATGATGTTACAATTCCAAGAATTCCTGTGCCGCCTCTGGGATTCGGTATCACAAGTCCTGGAAGCACTGCGTCAAAGGCTGATGCAATGAGATTCACTCCCGACATAAACAGAATCAGATAAAAAATCATGGGTGTTCTTATGAGAAATCTTATACCATCACCTGCCAGCTTAAATATGCTCTCGGATTTCTGAGTCTTCACAGCCGGTATTTTAATAAAAAACATAAGAGTCGTGAATGCGGCAACAAAGCTGAAAAGATCAAGCATGATTACTATATCAAGACCTGCCAGTGAATACAGCGCCGTTGCAATCAGCGGATTCAGAATGGAAATAAGGGACCTTGACAAAGATTGAAGTCCGCTGGTTTTCTGATAATATTTTTTCGGCACAAGAAGAGTGGACGCCACTTCGGACGCCGGCTGCTGGACTGTGTTCATAAATCCCGAAAAAGCATTGACTGCATACAGATGCCACATCAGAAGATTATCTGTTCTGTAAATAATATACACCGTAATTGTACATAATCCCGCAATTGCGTCACATACAAGCATGGTTTTCTTCTTGTCAAAGCGATCCGTAACAGCTCCTGCAAAAATGCTCATAAGAACATAGGGAAGATACGAACAAATCGTAAGCGCTGCGGTACTGAGTGATGAACCTGTTTTTTCATACAGCCACAGCGTAAGTGCAAAGGCTGTCACCGAGCTTCCAAGCTGTGAAAAGCTCTGTGTACTCCAGAGAATCAGAAAGCTCTTTAATTCATGTATTTTATATAATTTCATATCTTTGCTCCTTTTTATAATATAAATTCATTAAGGAAGCAAAGTCCGAGGCATTCAGTTTGCATATTTATGCAAATCACACCTCCATGCAGTCACCTCAGACTCTGCATGGAGCAAAAACAATGCAAAGTTTCATAAAATTCTCCCTTCTGACTATTTATTACAGCTTTGCCGGATATGCGAAAATGCATCAGCTCATTCAGTGATGTGTCTGAAATTAAGACAATACCGCAATCCGGAAAAGCACATAATTCCGTTTTCAGTTACTCCGTTCCTGTAACCTTGTAGCCTTCTTTTTCAACGGCATTTTTCAGAATCTCATCAGAAACAGCTTTCTCCAGGGTCACAACAGCAGTCCCTGTTTTATGGCTTACTTCCGCATTCTGAACGCCTTCAAGTGACTCAAGGGCTTTTTTTACGTGCATTTCGCAGTGTCCGCACATCATTCCTTCAATTTTTAATGTCCTCTCCATTGAATTATTCTCCTTTTCAGTTGTAATTTTCACAATTTTTTTGATTTTGTGATCCCGCCCGGAATCATACATCTTAAATAGATTCAGACGCAGTGCATTAGTAACTACGCTGAAACTTGAAAGACTCATTGCCGCCGCAGCAAACATGGGATTAAGCTGCCAGCCAAATATACTTATAAATACACCGGATGCCAGAGGAATGCCGATAATATTATAGATAAATGCCCAGAAGAGGTTTTCATGAATATTTCTCAAAACTGCACGGCTCAGACGAATTGCCGCAGGAACATCAGAAAGACGGCTTTTCATCAATACAACATCCGCAGCGTCAACAGCAACATCTGACCCTGCGCCAATGGCTATACCAATATCAGCACTTGTCAGAGCCGGAGCGTCGTTTATGCCGTCGCCAACCATGATAACCTTTCCTTTTTGCTTCAGCTCACGTATTACACGTTCTTTTTCTGCCGGAAGCACACCCGCAATCACCTGGTCTGTACCTGCTTTTTTCCCTATAGCTCTTGCTGTACGTTCATTGTCGCCTGTAAGCATTACAACATGGATACCCATATTCTGCATTTCCTTTATTGCCCGGGGACTGTCCTCTTTAATTGTATCAGCAACGGCAATTATACCCAGAAGCTTACTGCCTCGTGCAAAGAACAGCGGTGTTTTTCCTACCTCCGAAAGCTTTTGCGACTGCTCTTTCATACTTTCCGAAACAGATATTTTTCCGCTTATATATTTATAACTTCCGCCCAGAATCATCTCGCCACAGAGCAATGCAGCAAGGCCATTGCCGGGAAATATTTGAAAATCCTCAGTATCCTCTGCTGTCAGTCCTTCCTGTTCAGCTTTTTGGCTTACTGCCCTTGCCAGAGGATGTTCGCTCTTTTTTTCAAGGGCATATGCAATGGACAAAAGCTCGGTTTCGTTTATTCCTTCTGCCGGAATCATATCTGTAACCTCCGGCTTGCCCTGGGTTATAGTACCTGTCTTGTCAAGCGCCACAATCTGTGCTTTCCCGGTTTTCTCCAGTGATACGGCTGTTTTAAACAGTATTCCGTTTTTAGCGCCCATTCCGCTGCCAGCCATTATTGCAACAGGCGTTGCAAGACCAAGGGCGCAGGGACAGCTGATCACCAGTACAGATATGCCCCTTGCGAGGGCAAAGCCTGCTGTCTGACCGGCAATAAGCCATGCAATAACAGTTATCACTGCAATGGCAATAACAAAAGGCACAAACACGCCCGAAACCTTATCCGCAGCCTTGGCAATAGGTGCTTTTGTTGCCGCCGCATCACTTACCATCTGAATTATCTGAGAAAGGGTGGTATCTTCGCCTACTCTTGAAGCCTCACAGCGTATAAATCCCGACTGGTTTATTGTTCCGGCAGAAACTCTGCTTCCTGCCGTTTTGTCTGCAGGTATGCTTTCGCCTGTCAAAGCTGATTCATCTGCTGCACTGTTTCCCTCAAGAACGATTCCGTCCACAGGGATATTTTCACCGGGACGCACCACAAATACATCACCCTTCACCACCTGTTCAACAGGCACGGTGATCTCAGCATTATCCCGGATAATATTGGCAGTTTTGGGTGCAAGCTTCATAAGTCCCTTGAGAGCATTTGTTGTTTTACCCTTTGAACGTGCCTCAAGCATTTTGCCTAATGTTATCAGTGCAAGGATCATGGCGGCGGATTCAAAGTAAAATTCGTTCATATAAGACATGACAGCTTCCGAATCGCCCTTTACCTGTGCGTCTGTCATAGCAAACAGAGCAAATGTACTGTATCCGAAGGCAGCAGCAGCTCCAAGTGCAACAAGGGTATCCATATTCGGGGCACGGTGCATAAGGCTTTTAAATCCGCTTATAAAGAACTTCTGATTAATGACCATAACCGCTGCTGTCAGCAATAGCTGTAAAAGTCCCATTGCAACGTGATTTTCACTGAGAAATCCGGGCAAGGGAAAATTCCACATCATATGACCCATTGAAACATACATTAGCAACAGCAGAAATCCCAGAGAAGCGATAAGCCTCTTTTTAAGTACAGGTGTTTCCCTGTCTTTCAGTGTTTCTTCCTCAGAAAATGACTGTGCGTTCCGGTTTTTAGCCGTTTTTTTCAGAGTCGCATCATACCCTGCTTTGCGGACTGCCGCTATGATCTCATCGGCACCTGCCGTTCCCTCTACGCCCATGGAATTGGTAAGCAGACTTACTGAACAGGAGTCAACTCCATTCACTTTCAGCACCGCTTTTTCAACTCTGGCTGTGCAGGCGGCACAGCTCATTCCGGTTACTGTGTACTGTTCCATATTTGAATCAAAACCTCCTTCTATTTCATTAGTTTTTGCAGAGTTGTCACCAGTTCGTCAATTACCTCGTCCTTTCCTGCACGGATATCTCTGGCAACACAGCCACGTATATGACTTGCCAGCAGTTCCTTATTAAAAGCGTTGACTGCGGCGTTCACAGCGGCAGACTGAATCAGAATATCCGCACAGTAAGCGTCATCTTCCACCATTCTGCGAATTCCACGCACCTGCCCTTCAATCCGGTTCAGACGGTGTATCAGTTTCTTTCGTTCTTCATCAGAACGGTCTGTGCTTTTTCCGCAGCATTCACATGGTTTTTTCTCAGACATTATCCTGCCTCCGTTTCTCAGATATACCCATACAGGGTATCTTTATTATATACCCCACAGAGGTATTTGTCAATAGTAAAAGTGAAAAAAGCTATACTCATGAAAAATCTTACTTATGTGTACCAAAACCGATCATGCACACCATAAGTATAGCACGTTTTAATATTTTATCAGCAAAGGAAAATTTGTAAAAATTATTATTGAAAATTAATATCAATTATGGTATAATAAAATAAGGCAATACAATATGTAGCTGTATTGCCGGAAATACTATTTTTATCAGGAGGACTAATATGAAAATCAATGTTATCGGAGAACAGCTCTCTCAGGAAGAAATTGACGCATACGTTAAACACGCCAATGAAAAATATCCCGATAAAGTTATCAGTGAATTAACTATCACAGTTGACGGAGAATTTGCTGATCTTAAATACGAGTTTGAGGATATTCCCTTCGAAAGAATAAGAAGAATCACAGGCTATCTTGTAGGCACACTTGACCGGTTCAATGACGGAAAACGTGCTGAAGAGAGTGACAGAGTAAAACACAGTATGTAAAAATGAGCAGAATAGTTGTACTCTCCGGAAGTCCGAGAAAAGGCGGAAATACTGATCTGCTGGTACAGGCATTTGCTGAAGGTGCCGGCATAAACAACGAAGTGGAAATAATATCAGTAACAGATCACAAAGTGGGTCCCTGCATAGGCTGCAATTCATGCTTTAATCGCAGCGGCAACAGCTGCTTTCAGAATGACGATATGACTAAAATATACGAGAAACTGAAATATGCAGATGTAATAGTGACAGCGTCACCGGTATATTTTTATGGAATAAGCGCACAGCTGAAAGCAGTAATTGACAGGCTTCATACGCCTTTGAGAAATGAATTTGCCGTAAAAAAACTGGCTCTGATCCTTGTAGGCGCAGCGTCACTGCCTGAATTATTTGATTCAATAAAAATGCAGTATCAGCTTGTACTTAATTATTTTCATCTTGAAGACGCAGGTATGGTTCTTGTACGGGGTGCAAAGGATAAAGGCGACGTCAGAAATACTGACGGTCTTAAAGAAGCATATGAGCTGGGACTTAAAATATAACTGGTGCTAATCTGTAACAGCTTTATGGCAATACCACACAAAGACTGTGCACAAGATGCGCAGTCAGATTTTTTGTCAGATGAAACAAAAAACGCAGCTGATACTTTGTGTATCAGCGAGGCTTTTTGTGAAATATGACGGAAAAGCTGCAAGCAGATTGCGTGCAGAGCCGTCAGGCGTGCTTTGTGCGGTATTGCCTTAACTGTACCGAAGCATTACAGTTCCGGTTACAAATTCTCCGTCCTGCTCAAGAGTGAAGCTGCCATCATATTTTTCTGCAATCATTTTTACAATTTTCATACCGTAACCATGACCGGAGGCTTTTTTCCCGGTAGGTGTATCTACGCCTGCTGATACTGCCTCCGGTTTTGCATTATTTGTAATTGTTAAGACGAAATACTCGTTTACAGCACCGCTTTCAATCTGAATCATTGGTTCTGTTCCGGATTCAAGAGATGCCGCTGCGGCGTTGTCAAACAAATTAGAAATAAGACTGCAGATCTCTGCTGAATCGCATGGAATTTTATCGCAGTCTTTAAGCACAAACTGCATATCAATGTCTTTATACTCGCACTGGTTTGCCTTTGTTGTCAGAATGGTATTGATGACCGGGTTTTCGCAGTACTGAACTGCCTTTATCCCGTCAAGTGATGTGCGGAGCCTTTCCATTATCTCACGAGCTTCATTCTGCTGGTTGTCATTTATAAGATGCAGTGCCGTATCAAGATGATTGTTAAGGTCATGGCGTATCTTGCTTATCTCATCAAATCTGGACTGTGCCAGCTCATAGTATCTCTTTTCACTTTCCTGCTCAAACCGGTTCACCGATAAAAGATAATTTTTCTCCAAAAGCTCTATGTTTCTGCATACAGAAAAATACTGCATATACAAACTCAGAATGATTATGGACTGAAAAATGTAATTCATAAGCAGGTCGACAGGGTCCGGCTTCGGAATTCTGCCATAATGAGCAGCCAGAAGACCGTAATGAACTATCATTATCAAAGTAAAAACCGGCATCTGAGTTTTTGCCGAACCGGTATTTTTCGTATCGTGATTTCTTGCAAGGAGAATATAGCATACTGCAAAAATTATAATCATCAGTATATCACTTGTAAGCAGCTGACCTACAGCGGCATATTTTCCTTCTACAGTAAAGAACGTAGTTCTGATTTGCATAATCAATGCTATAAATTTTGATGAGATCAGACTCGAAAACATAGCAATTATGAATTGTAAAAACAAGGCAATTATTTTTCTCTTTAGTGTTCCCTTAAAGAAAATAATTATTCCTCCGAAAGCAAGCGATAACTGTAAAACAATCTGAATTTCCAGAGAAATCTGCATGAACTGAGATAACAGACTGATAACAGTCTGCACAGCAAATTCTATACCGAGTGCTGCAAAAAATGGTATTTTTATTTTCATCAGATGATTCATAAGAAACAGAAAGGCACTCATCTGGGTCAGAATAGACAGCAGCCGTATCAGAAAATCATATGTTATCATAGCATCTTACCAATAAACCTTGTATATATATTTTTTGTTTCCGTATAGCGGCTCTGGCTTACAGGAATTTCGCAGCCGTTATCCATTGTAAACACATATCTCTTCAGTGACGTCACATGATGAAGATTTACATAAAAGCTGTTATGGCAGCGGCAGAAATATTCAGGAACAGATTCTTCCAGATCGGCAAAACGGGAAGTGGAAATAATCTCAGTACCGTCTTCGTTACAGAATTTTACATGGCGTGAGACATTTTCAGCAAATAACACCTTCTCAAGGGAAACCTGCACGACTCCCTTCTTTACAGGCACCAGCATGGTATCTCTTTTCGTCTTGCGTGACAACCTTTGCAGACACAGTTTCAGACGGCTCAGGGTCACAGGCTTGATAAGGTAGCCGTCAGCCTCCACTTCAAACACTCTCTCAACATTGTGAAGATACCCGCTTATAAAAACCGTCTGAAAACTGAGAGCCTGTCTGTTTTGCAGCTCTTTGAGGAATTCTATTCCGTCGTTGCCGTTTTCCAGTCCGATATCCAGCATAAGAAGATCGCAGTCCTCAATTGCCGAAACTGCGTCTTCTGAATTATTCACTGTTATTATTTCTGTATCATCAAGAACAAGCTGAAGCATATTCCTTAGTTCTTCCGCAAAAGATCTGACATCATCATATATAACAATTCTCTTCCAGTGCAATGTTTTACCCCTCGTTTTCATATCGGCCCAGTATAGTATTGCCGTATTTCTTTTTTACACATATTTTATCACATTATGCCTTTTTAGTCAATATATTTGTTGACGCCATGTTGCATAACGAATCCTTTATATTGCATTTCTTACCATTAATTTCTGAATTTATTGACTTTTTTATCGCAAAATGATATAATAAATGCATTATTAATAATTCAGGAGGCATAGTACTTATGAAGAAATACAAACCTGTAAAAAGGGCTATAATGCTTGCATTTGTTATGCTTGCGGCATTATTGCTTCCATTGTTCGGCAATGCAGCGGTTTCCGTTTCTGCAATATCAACTGACTACCCGGTACCGCTTTTTAATCTTGCCGTCAAGGATAATTCAAAAGTCCTTAGTGAAAACGGTACTGATGATAATTCTTCACTTTCCATAAAGTCGCTTGGCAATGACCTTTCACCCTCATGGAGAATAGATCGTGTAGGAGCTGACTCGAAGGGTACTTTTTTCAAGCTCATAAATGCTCAGTCCGGCAGACTTCTGACGCCAAAGGGATATAAAGTTTCCTCAGGTACAGGCGTTGTGGTATACGGCAGTGAATCTGCCCAGTCACAGCACTGGTACATTGTTCCCGTAGAGCAGGACCACCTTGGAAACGACCTTTACTACAAGATCGTAAACTATTCCGATACAAATCTTGCACTTACCCAGGGTTCATCCGGAATAACTCTTGAAACATATTCCGGTGCAGATTCTCAGCTGTGGCTGCTGAACGCTGACGGACTACAGGGCTTTGCAGGTTACTGCAAGGACGA
>JAQXHO010000119.1 GCA_029007315.1 Oscillospiraceae bacterium | reverse complement strand
GAAAAAGGGTGTATAATAAGAATCAGAGTAAAAAATAACTGCATATGCAGTAATACTATAACGTATATATGAGGAGAGATCATCATGGCAAAGGAAATCAAAAAGGTAATTCTGGCATATTCCGGCGGTCTGGATACTTCTATTATCATTCCGTGGCTGAAGGAAAATTACAACAACTGTGAGGTTATCGCTGTATCTGCTGACGTTGGTCAGGGTACAGAGCTTGACGGTCTGGAAGAAAAGGCTATCAAGACAGGCGCATCAAAGCTCATCGTTCTTGACCTGAAGAAAGAGTTCGTTGAGGACTATGTATTCCCCACAGTACAGGCAGGCGCAGTTTATGAGAACCGTTATCTGCTGGGTACATCTTTTGCACGTCCTATCATCGGCAAAAGACTGGCTGAAATCGCTATTGAAGAAAATGCGGACGCTATCTGCCACGGCGCAACAGGCAAGGGCAATGACCAGGTTCGTTTTGAACTGGCAATCAAGGCTTATGCTCCGGATATGAAGATCATCGCTCCCTGGAGAGAATGGGACATCAAGAGCCGTGACGAGGAAATCGACTACGCAGAGGCTCACAACATTCCGCTGAAGATAAACCGTGAAACTAACTACTCCAAGGACAAGAACCTGTGGCATCTGTCCCATGAGGGTCTGGATCTTGAAAATCCGGCTAATGAGCCTACATATGAAAAGGAAGGCTTCCTGGAACTGGGCGTATCTCCGCTTCAGGCACCTGACAAGCCCACTTATGTTACTATCCACTTTGAAAAGGGTATTCCTACCGCTATTGACGGCAAGGAAATGGGCAGCGTAGAGATCGTTGAAACTCTTAACAAGCTTGGCGGCGAGAACGGCATCGGTCTGGCTGATCTGGTTGAAAACCGTCTTGTTGGTATGAAGTCCAGAGGCGTTTACGAAACACCCGGCGGTACTATTCTGTATCACGCTCACGACGTTCTGGAAACAATCACTCTTGACAAGGAAACTGCAAGAATGAAGCAGTATATCGGCATCAAGTTTGCTGACATCGTATACAACGGTCAGTGGTACACACCTCTGAGAGAAGCTCTGACTGCTTTCGTTGACAAGACTCAGGAAACAGTTACAGGTGATGTTAAGCTGAAGCTGTACAAGGGCAATATCATCAATGCCGGCGTAACTTCTCCCTATACTCTGTATGATGAAGAAGTTGCTACATTTGACGCTGAAGATGTTTACAACCAGAAGGATGCTGAGGGCTTTATCAACCTGTTCGGTCTGCCGATCTGGGTTAAGGCAAAGCTCGACCAGAACCGTGACAAGTAATCGGTACTGTTTATAAAAAAGGAAGAAGGCGGCGCCGTGCCGCCTTTTTTCGATTAAGGGTAAAGGAGAAAACATAATGGCACTTTGGGCAGGAAGATTTTCCAAGGAAATCGACGAAACAGTAAATGCTTTCAATTCCTCCATCGCATTTGATGCGAGAATGTATAAGCATGACATACAGGGCAGTATTGCCCATGCCACAATGCTGGGCAAATGCGGCATTATCACCGAAGAGGACAGCGAAATCATTATAAAGGGTCTGGGTGAGATACTTGAGGATATCGAGTCGGGCAAGCTGGAATTTGACCCCACAGCAGAGGATATCCATATGTTCATAGAGGCAGAGCTTACAAAACGCTATGGCGATGTAGGCAAAAGACTTCACACATCAAGATCGAGAAATGACCAGGTAGCACTTGACCTCAGACTTTATCTCCGTGATGAAATTGCTGAAATAAGAGAAATGGTTCACAAGCTGTGCGAGGTGCTGGTTGACCTTGCAGAGAAGAATACCGAAACCGTAATGCCCGGTTATACGCATCTCCAGAGAGCGCAGCCCATAAACTTTGCACATCATCTTATGGCATATGTGCAGATGTTTCTCCGTGACCTTGGCAGACTTGAGGACACAGCTAAACGCATGAATGTATGCCCTCTGGGAAGCGGCGCACTTGCCGGTACTACATACCACATTGACAGGGAAATGACAGCCAAGCTTCTTGGCTTTGACGCACCTATGGCAAACAGCCTTGACGGCGTTTCCGACAGAGATTACTGCATAGAGCTTGCAAATACCCTTTCTATTATAATGATGCACCTGTCAAGATTTTCCGAGGAAGTTATCCTCTGGTGCTCATGGGAATTTAAGTTTATCGAACTTGACGACGCATACGCAACAGGCTCATCTATCATGCCCCAGAAGAAAAATCCCGATATAACAGAACTTATCCGTGGCAAGACCGCAAGAGTTTACGGTGATCTTAACACTCTCCTCACCATGATGAAGGGTCTGCCCCTTGCATACAACAAGGATATGCAGGAGGATAAGGAGGCAATATTTGACGCAGTTGATACAGTAAAGCTGTGCGTCAAGACATTTATTCCCATGATGGAAACTCTCACTGTAAACGCTGAAAACATGAGAGCCGCAGCTGCAAAGGGATTCATCAATGCAACAGACTGTGCGGATTACCTTGTTAAAAAGGGAATGCCTTTCCGTGACGCATACAAGATCTCCGGAACACTTGTGGCAGAGTGCATTTCAAAGGGGCTTACTCTTGAAACACTGCCCCTTGAGGAATATAGAAAAATGACAGAGCTTTTTGACGAGGACGTATACGAGGCGATCAGCCTTGAAACCTGCGTAAAGGGCAGACTTTCACAGGGAGGTCCCTCACCTGATGCAGTAAAAATTCAGACAGAGCTTGCAAAAAAGCAGCTGGAAGCGTAAAATTATGCTGAAAAGACAGTTTAAATTCATAATGTGCCTTTGCCTTTTAGCCGTGCTTGTGTGGATACTGGGGGAAGTGCTTATTGCACTGGTACTTGATTTAAGTCCGGTGGTATCATGGATATGGGCAGTGCTGATGCTTGCAGGAACCTGCGCATTCAGCGTATGGAAATGTCCGAGGGAATAACCGCATAAGCCCTCCCTGAAAGGGAGGGGGGACCGCCGCAGGCGGTGGGAGGGTTTTCACCCGATAATCTTTCAGTTAACCTGAATTTCGGGTATAAAACTTCTCAGTCAGCTGTGCTGATACTTTTTAATAAAAAAGGTGAGCCACCCCAGTCGGTGGGAGGGTTATTCAGTGAAAATATCTTATTAACTTTCAGTGCAGTTCATAAAATCTATATCATTGAAAGTATAAGGAGGAACAGAAAAAATGGCAGTAAACATTTTTATTGACGGACAGGAGGGTACAACAGGTCTGCGGATACTTGAAAGATTCGCAGGACGTGACGATATAAACCTTCTGAAAATAGATCCCGAACTTCGTAAAGACGCTGATGAGAGAAAGAAACTCATAAGGGCAAGTGACTATACTATCCTTTGTCTGCCTGACGCAGCTGCAAGAGAGGCTGTCGAGCTTGCAGGCGACGCACCTGTGAGAATCATTGACGCATCTACCGCCCACAGAACAAATCCTGCATGGGCATACGGTTTTCCGGAGCTTTCCGCAAATCACCGTGCAAAAATAGAGAATTCTTCAAGAGTTGCAGTTCCCGGCTGCTATGCCAGCGGCTTTAATGCCCTTGCATATCCCATGGTAAAAAGCGGTATTATGCCTGCCTCCTATCCTGTTCAGTGCTTTGCAGTATCAGGCTACAGCGGCGGCGGCAAAAAGATGATCGCCGAGGTGGAATCCCCGGACAGTGCGCCGGAAATACACAGTCCCAGATTTTACGGTCTGGCAAATAACCACAAACATCTGCCGGAAATGCAGGCAATATCCGGACTCGAAAACAAACCCATGTTCACTCCCATAGTTGATGATTACTATAACGGCATGGTGGTATGTATTCCCGTGCAGTCA
>JAQXHO010000118.1 GCA_029007315.1 Oscillospiraceae bacterium | reverse complement strand
TCCCTGTGCCCTTTGAGTCTGCCCTCTTTTTTCTCAACGGTAACTCCGGGCCAGTTTCCCACAAACTGGTTTGAACCTGTAAGCGCATTGAAAAGTGTGGTTTTGCCTGCATTGGGATTTCCTGCAAGTGCAATTCTTATTTTCATAACAATAATCCTTTCTAAAGTTAGTTCAGGCTAACTTGTTGACAAATAATTAAACCGTTTCTATCATTTCAGCATCTGCTTTTCTAAGTGAAAGCTCATAGCCACGAACGGTAACTTCAATAGGATCGCCTAAGGGTGCAACTTTGCGGACGAAAATTTCCGTGCCCTTTGTGATGCCCATATCCATGATTCTGCGCTTGACTGCACCCTCACCGCTTAGCTTTTTCACTGTAACAACAGTTCCTATCTTTGCTTCTTTAAGTGTTGACATATCACTATCTCCCTTCAAACCATAATTTTGCAAGCCATTTCCTTTGAAACAGCAACTCTTGAATCCTTGACATTAACGATAACATTACCGCCGATCTCGCTTATAACCGTCACCGTTCCTCCGGCAACAAAGCCTAAGTTTTCAAGAAATTTCCTTGTGTCCGGGTTCCCTCCGACTTTCTTGATGATGTTTTCTTCACCTGTATTTGCAAGTGTAAGCGGCATCATAAACTCACTCCTTTTTAACGTTAGTTATAACTAACTTTAATGCAATAGCTATGGGTTAGTGATTGCTAACCCATAGCTATAATACGCTTTTATTCAGTATTTGTCAAGCTAAATTTAGAAATTTGTATAATTGCACAAATAGTGAAGTTAGCACCAGGTAACTATATACAAAAATTATACCACTACTCAGCAAGCACCTTTCCAAGCTTCCTGCAATTTTTCAAATCGTCCTCCGAAGGTGTTTCATTTGCAATAACTCCTTCGTTATTCTTGACTAACTGCACTTTAAAAATCAAACACAGTATTGTTCAAGAACACTTTTAAGCGCATTTGCACTTGCACAATGTACTCTTGCAACAGGAATATCGTGCTTTCTGGATTTCTGATTGACTCGCATAGCCATTTTATGAGAACACGTATTCGTAAATACAACCATTAAATCAGGAGTACCAAGCTTGTTATCAAAGTCGGACGGCATTTGAGTAAATACCTTTGCTTTGCAGTTATATGCCTTACAGATGTCCTTGTATCTTGTTGCCATACGATCATTTCCGCCTACTACTACTACGCTCATTATTTCACCTCCATTCAGTTAGTTGCCACTAACTGTGCATATTATATCATACAAAGATAAAGTTTGTCAAGCATAACATTAAAGCATATAAGATTGATAGTAACGGTGGTAAATTGCCTTCTACAAGGCGTACAAGAATAGTAACAAAACACCCCTTATAATATCATAAATATAGAACTTTATTATTTAGTTGCCGGAAACGTCTTGAAAAATCCGCTTGGTTGCGCTATAATATATAAACAGGTCAGACCGAGGCTTCCTAAAAATGCACGAAAGAAACATCTGCCTGAATTCATTTACTACAGAAAAAATGAAATAAAAAAACAGACTCTCCGCAAGGAAAGCCTGTCATATGGTGCCGAAGACGGGACTTGAACCCGTACAGGATCGCTCCCGGCAGATTTTGAGTCTGCTGCGTCTGCCATTCCGCCACTTCGGCAAGTCACTTTTAATATTATATCATATCATAGCAATTTTGTCAAGTATCCGTCTTGTTATTTATGGAGGTTTTTATGGAGCTGTTTCTTAATGCAAATGGCTGGGGCATGATGTTCGGCGTGCCTTCAGCGGTAGTTGACAAGTATCTTAAATTAGCCACGCCGTCACAGCTTAAAGTTCTTCTCTATCTTCTGCGCCATCAGTGTACAAGCGTAAATACTGAGGATATTTCAAAAGCTCTTTCAATAAACGAAGAGCTTATTGAAGAAGCTGTAATGTTCTGGGAACAGACAGAGCTTTTTTCTTCTGTTTCTGAGAATGCACCGGCAGAACATTCTGTTAATGATACCCGGAGTGAAAATGCTGTATCTGATGCAAAACCTGCTGAAGCTGAAAAAATCATTCCTGCGGCGGCACAGCGTTCCAGCGGCGAGGTCACTCTTACTCCCAGCGAAATTGCATCAGAACTGAACCGCAATCCCGGCATGATGGAGCTTTTTCGCATGGCTGAACAGCTTATCGGCGAACCTCTTACACATATGCAGCAACGTTCTCTTCTATGGCAGTATCAGTATCTGCAGGTTCCCTGTGATATTATTCTGACTGTATTGTCCTACTGCCGGAGCATGGATAAAAGCTCTGTTCAGTACGAGGAAAAAATGCTCTATTCCTGGTGGAACAAGGGACTTTGTACAATGCAGCAGATAAACGACGCCATTGTAAAGGACACCGAAAGTCGTTCATATCACGGAATGATCGCCAGAATCCTTGACATGAAAAGACCACCTACGCCAAAGCAGCGTGAATTTTTCGACAGCTGGCAGACACTCAATGTTCCCACAGACCTGATACGCTATGCCTACGAAAAGACAATTGAGCAGACAGATAAGCTTTCTCTGCCATACATGAACAAAATCATAACTGAATGGTCAAAGGCAGGCTACAGGACACGTGAAGAAGTTGATATGGGTGATAAGCTTGAAAAAAACAGCGCCGCTATAAAAAACCAAAAAACCCGAAGCAGAAAAAAATCCGAAATACCGGAAAGTCCCATGGCAGACGCATACCGTTCACTGGTTTACAATATTGATGAGTAAAAAGGAGCTGCATATTTATGAAGCCGGAACATCTTGAACAGGCACGTTCTGAGATCAGTACCAGAAGAAACCGTGCTGTAGCAGAAAATGACCGAAGATTCGAAGAAATCAACACACTTATACCGGAAATTGCAGAAATAAACCGACAGCTTTTTCAGACAAGCCGGAATCTTTTGCAGATAATACGCAGCGGAGAAAACACTGAGGAACGTGTGAATGCCCTGCGATGCCAGAATCAGCAGGCTCAGATCATGGTGAGAAAGCTTCTTAAATCCCATGGTTATCCCGAAGATTATCTGGATATCCGGTATACCTGCCCAAAATGCAGCGATACAGGCGTCAGCGGAGGAACATACTGCAGCTGTCTGACTGAGCTTGCCGCTAAAATTGCCGCAGCTGAGCTTAACAGAAACGCCCAGGTGAATCTGTGCAGCTTTGAGAGCTTTGATATATCCTATTATAAAGGCTACAAAACAGAAAGCGGTGCGGACTGCTGCAGAGCAATGGAGATAATATTTGAATTCTGCAAGGAGTATGCAGCTAATTTCTCCAAGAATTCTCCCAGTATTATGATGTTCGGAAGCACAGGTCTTGGAAAGACCCACCTTTCCCTTTCAATTGCCTCAGTTGTACTTGAAAAGGGCTTCAGCGTTCTGTATGACTCTGTAATTAATTTTCTGAGAAAGATAGAAAGCGAGCATTTCGGACGTGATACAAGCGGTAACGATACCCTTGCCCTGCTTCTTGAGTGTGACCTTCTTATACTTGATGATCTCGGCACTGAATTTGATACTCCTTTCTATCAATCAATGATATACAATATAATCAATACAAGAATAAACCGCAGTCTGCCTACTATTATAAGTACAAACATGGACTGGAGCGGCATATCCCATAAATACGACGAACGAATAACATCACGTATTTTTGCCACATATGTAAATCAGCACTTTGTGGGATATGATGTCAGGATACTTAAAGCCCAGCAAAATGCCGCCAGGCGGTGATTGTCCAATTTCAACAAACAAAGTGAATAAAGTTCGTATAATATTTTTTCTTTTTTATTTTACAAATATTGACTTTTATACGTTAATATGATATAATGTTAATTGAGAGCTGACTCTCAAAAAATATAAAGGAGGATGTTATAATGAATAACAACAATACTTTGGGTATGATTTCAATGATCGGCGGTATAGTGAGCCTGCTTCTTGCTGTGCTGGGTATGATTCTCGGCTTCTTCAACATCGGCGGCGGTATCTGCGGACTTTTTGCAATCCTCATTGGTGCTGTATCTGTAGTTCTGGCTGCTTCTTCCAAGAAGAACGGCGGTAACGGCACTGCAGGTCTTGTTATGGGCATAATTGCAATGGCTTTAGGCGTAATCGTTGGCATTTGCTGCATTATCTGCAAGTGCGCTCACTACTATGACGCTGTAGACTATGCGACCAGCATTTACAGCAGCCTTTATTAATCTTAACGTCTTTTTATGAAACAATAAGGAGAATACTATCATGAACAACAATAACAAAACTTTAGGCATAATCGGTATGGTTTGCGGTATTGTCAGCCTGCTTCTTGCTTTCATAGGTCTTATTCTTGGTTTCTGGTTCAGAGCCGGCGGCTGGATGGCACTGATCGCTATTATTCTCGGCGTAGCAGGAATCGTTCTTGGTGCTGCTTCCAAGAAAAGCGGCGGCAGCGGTACAGCAGGTCTTGTTACTGGTATTATCGGTATAGTATTTGCTGTTATCACAGGTATGAGCTGCATTATCTGCAATGCCTGCGGTTACTACAAAGTTACTGATGCTTATAATTCACTTGTTTCCGGCGATTATGATGATTATGATTATGATGATCTGGAAGATTGGGCTGAGGATATGGAAGATCTGTTCGATTAATGCTCCGAAATCATTTTTAAATTGCGAATACAATATTAAGGCTGCTTAATTACAATAGCAGCCTTAACTGTTTATAAAGGAGACTTTTTATGTATCCGATTATTGAGTTTTTTCATATCACCATAGGCACATACGGCATATGCTGTGTGCTTGGCGGTGGGTTAGCTGTTTTAATGGCGCTTTTTAACTGCAAATATTCAAAGCTTAACCGCTATGATTTAATTGAAGCAGCGGCGCTCATTATTTTAGGTGCTGTAATAGGCGCTAAACTTTTGTATGTTGCTGTAGATTACGATTACATAATACACATATTTAAAAACTACGGATTTAACTTAAACACCCTTCGGGATGTCCTTCAGGGCGGGTTTGTCTTCTACGGAGGATTCTTAGGCGGTCTGCTGGCAGCATTTATCTACGCAAAGACCCAGAAAAAATCCCTGTGGCTTTATCTTATGACAATTGCACCGGGAATACCTGTTGCCCACGCCTTCGGACGAGTTGGCTGTTTTATGGCAGGCTGCTGCTATGGCATACCCTCTGAAGAATTCGGAATTGCATTCACAAATGCTCTGGGTGCTCCAAATGGCATAAAGCTTTTCCCGGTACAGCTTTTAGAAGCCGGACTGCTGCTTATTCTCGGACTGATAATGCAGATTTATTTAATGCGCACAAAACGTCACCACAGCGTTATATACATTTACCTTTTCGCTTATCCTGTAATACGAATCATAACCGAGCGTTTCCGTTATGACGATGCAGAGAGAGGAATATTCTTAGG
Source organism: Oscillospiraceae bacterium (assembly GCA_029007315.1). GTDB lineage: Bacteria > Bacillota > Clostridia > Oscillospirales > Ruminococcaceae > Ruminococcus_C. The sequence continues at coordinate 25,296 of JAQXHO010000118.1, read as the reverse complement.
ACTTTCAACCTCCACATGGATAAGCATTGGAATAATTGCAGCAGGATTTATTATTCTGTTATTAGATATAAAAAGAGGATTCCGTGAACCGGAAGAACCTGTTTACAAAACTTTTCCTGTAAACACCAGCGAGGAAAATACTGACTGAATATAAAAAGGTCTGCCGCATAAATTGCAGCAGACCTTTTATTTTTGTTTATTATTCTGCGTCAGCCGGAGTATCAGCTTCAGCTGTGTTTCCGGATTCCTTTTCAGATGTTTTCTCAGCGAATGCTGACTCAGGCATTTCACCTGCCATAAGCTTTTCGAAATCATCTCTGTCGATCTTTTCATGTATAAGCAGATATTTAGCCAGAAGATGAAGCTGGTCAATGTGCTTTTGCAGAATATCAATTGCAGCAGCATAGCCTGTTTCGATCAGACCCTTTACTTCCTTGTCAATATCAGCTGCAACCTCTTCGGAATAATCTCTTGAAGAACCAATATCCTTTCCAAGGAACACTTCGTTGTGGTCATTGCCGTACACCATAGGTCCAAGCTTTTCACTGAAGCCGTACCGTGTAACCATTTTTCTTGCAGTTGAGGTAGCACGTTCAATGTCGTTTGAAGCACCGGTGGAGATGTCGTCAAGTATGAGATACTCTGCCGCACGTCCGCCCAGAAGGGTAATGATATCCTCTTCCATTTCCGTCTTTGTAACAAAGGATTTATCAGTTTCCGGCAGTGACATTGTGTAACCGCCTGCCATGCCTCTCGGTATAATGGATACCTGCTGCACTTTGTCCTGATGCTCACAGTAATATGTGCAGACTGCATGACCTGCTTCATGATATGCAGTAAGACGGTTTTCCTTTTCGGTTTTGTGATGAGATCTCTTCTCCGGACCTGCTACAACCTTGATTGTAGCCTCAGAGATTTCCTCCATGGTGATAGCCTTTTTATTCTTTCTTGCCGCAAGAAGTGAAGCTTCATTTACCAGATTCTCAAGGTCTGCACCTGTGAAGCCTACAGTAGATTTTGCAATAGTGGAAAGGTCAACATCCGGTGCCAGCGGCTTGTTCTTTGTATGAACTTTGAGTATTGCGTGACGTCCCTCAATATCCGGATATCCCACAACTATCTGTCTGTCAAATCTTCCCGGACGAAGCAGTGCCGGGTCAAGGATATCACGGCGGTTTGTTGCCGCAATAACAATAACATTATCCTTGCCTGTAAATCCGTCCATTTCCACCAGAAGCTGGTTAAGGGTCTGCTCACGTTCATCATGACCGCCGCCAAGGCCTGCGCCTCTGTGACGTCCTACAGCGTCTATTTCATCAATAAATATGATAGCCGGACTGTTTTTCTTTGCCTGTTCAAAAAGATCACGGACACGGGAAGCACCTACGCCTACAAACATTTCAACAAAATCAGAACCGGATATGGAGAAGAAGGGACAGCCTGCTTCACCTGCAACAGCTCTTGCCAGAAGGGTCTTACCTGTACCGGGAGGTCCCATAAGCAGAACGCCCTTTGGGATACGTGCGCCGATATCACTGTATTTCTTCGGATTTTTCAGGAAGTCAACAATTTCCTCCAGCTCATGCTTCTCTTCGTCGGCACCTGCAACGTCTTTGAATGTTGCGGTACGGGTATTCGCCTGGTTTCTGATGTTCGCCTTTCCAAATGATGAAAACTTGTTTCCGCCGCCTGCCTGCCGCATCATCACAACTATCAGCACAATTCCCATGCCAAGCATAAGGATCGTAGGAATAAGCGAAAGCAGCCACGAGGAATCTGTAGCCTCATAGTAATCCATTTTCAGCGGTTCGTCCGGATTTCTCTTATTGTACTCATCACGGTAATCTTTGATGTCATTTACAAACAGCTGCACATTAGGTACATCGTAAGAAAGCCTTGTATCATCTTTCAGTACAAGCTTCATCTCTCCGTCACCCAGGTCAAGAGTATACTCCTTTACCTCATACTCATCGAAGTAAGACAGCATCTCCGAGTACTTTGCGCTGGAAGAACTTCCGCCAAGACCCTGCATAATGAAAATCAGCGCCAGAACAAGCAGTACTGCAACGATCAGATAAGCCCCGATTCCACGATTCTTTTTTGGTGTCAAAGCATTCACTCCTTTTCTCATAAAGAGGTTTTAAGCCTGCGGCTGCACCGTATCATCTCTGATGACGCTTACAACCAGAAGCCGTTCCGTTTCATTGGCAATAGGTCTGACACGTTCTGCAATGCCTATTTTCTCAGCAAATATCGTTCCTTCCTCATCTTCAAGGAAGTGCAGTTCAGACCTTTCGCTAAGAGGAACAACCTCTTGTATTCGTTTTTTTATCAATACCGTAAAGTCACGGCCCGCAAGCTTTATTCTGTCTCCCGGTTTCCGGCTTCTGAGTATGATACACCCTTTTATTTTATCATAGTCCAGCAAACAATTTGTGAAGTTTTCGTTAATTATATACTCATTTATTTCATTTTTTTTCGTCACCAAGTGCGTATTAAAGGATATGCCCGGAAAAACAGACTGGCTGCCTATTTTCATCGGAATACACAAAGGCTCATTGAGTTTTTCTGTTTTTTTCCGGAGTACAAGTTCATTTTTTGAAACAAAGCAGTCAACATCACCGGAAATATGGCATCTACCGCCTTTTTCAAGTATTTTTTCAATATCATTAAGCTTCCTTGAATCAGCTGAGATCCCGCACTTTTCCAGAAGCATTGACTCACATCTCACACGTACCGCCTTTGGAATATCCGATATATCCTTAATGCAGAAAGGTTCTCTGAAATGCTCCCGGAATGCAGCTGTGCATTCTTTCTCAAAAAAAGCATCATCATTTCTCAGTGAACGGCACATGGAGAAAACTGTTCTTTCAACAGAAGGATTCATCTCCTTCAAAAACGGAACAATATTATGGCGTATTCTGTTCCGTGTATAGTCATCAGAATTATTGCTGCTGTCCGTCACAAAGTCCTGTCCATTTTCAGAAAGAAACTCCTCCACATCCTGCCTTGTGGCAAAGAGCAGAGGACGAATGAATCTGTCCCTTTTTACAGGAATACCGCACAAGCCATGCAGTCCGGTTCCTCTTGCAAGGCGCTGGATTATTGTTTCCAGATTATCGGAAGCTGTATGCGCCGTTGCGATAAGTCCTTCTTCCTTTTCAAAGGCGGCATATCTGCATTCTCTTGCAGCAGTTTCCAGTGAACCGCCGTGGCTTTCACGATAGGCTTTCACATCGTATCGGTGTACATGGAGCGGAACGCCCAGTCTTTCGCACAGCTCACGGCAGAATCTTTCATCCCTGTCGCTTTCAGTACCTCTCAGGCAATGATTCACATGGACGGCGGAAACTTCTATGCCAAACCGTCTGCTTAAACCGAGAATTCCTATAAGCAGTGCAACGCTGTCCGCACCGCCGGATAATCCGCAGCAGACCTTTCCGCCCTCTGTCAAAAGCTGTTCATCATCAATAAAGCGTTCCATTCCTGTGATAAATTTATTCTTAATGTTCATCACGCATCTCCGCATCACTGAAACGTGTAAACTGACCGTCCCATACAAGATTTACCGTACCGGTTTCACCGTGACGGTTTTTGGCAATGATACATTCCGAAATATTCGGAGAAGCGCTGTCCTTGTTGTAATAGGCATCTCTGTAGAGGAACATTACAATATCTGCGTCCTGTTCGATAGAACCGGATTCACGAAGGTCTGAAAGCATTGGACGTTTATCATTTCTGCTTTCCGGACCACGGGACAACTGTGAAAGAAGAATAACCGGTATATCAAGCTCCTTGGCCATAATTTTCAGCTGTCTTGTAATTTCAGAAATTACAAGCACACGGTTATCTGTTTTAAGGGTCGAGGTCATGAGCTGAAGGTAGTCGATAACAACAAGTCCGATATTTTTCATACGTCTGAGCTTAGCCTTTATCTGCTGAACGGTAACGCCTGCTGTATCATCAAAATACATAGGCAGTCCGCTTAAAACTCCAGCGCCCTGTGCAAGTCTTACCCAGTCTTCATTTGTAAGATAGCCGCTTCGGAGCTTATGGGAGTCAACAAGGGCTTCTGTAGAGAGCATACGTGTGGCAAGCTGTTCCTTTGACATTTCAAGGGAAAATACTGCAACCTCCTTATCGCCCCGTCTTGCCACATTTGTTGCAATATTAATGGCAAAAGAGGTTTTGCCCATACCGGGACGTGCCGCAATGAGAATAAGGTCAGACTTATTTAGACCTGATGTCACTGTATCAAGGTACTTATACCCTGTTCTTGCACCAAGATATTTTTCCTTGTCGGGACCGGATATTTTGCCAATGCGGTCATATGCCTCGCAAATTGCATCGCCGATCTTCACAAGTCCCTGAACGGACTTTCCCTGGCGTATGTCAAATATCTTCTGTTCCGCACTGTCAAGAAGAGCCTGGGCGTCCATTTCGCCGCTTTGTACGTCCTGCAATATGCTTCTTGCGGCAAAGGCAAGACTTCTGAGGTAAAATTTTTCCGCAACAATATTGCAGTAGCTGTCTATATTTGAAACAGAAGGCACCATATTTATAAGTGCCGCCAGATATGCTCTTCCTTCCTGCGGAGTATCAAAGAGATGCTGCTGCATTGCCGCATTAAGTACTGTAATAACGTCTGCCTTTTCGCCGGAAGTAAACATCTGAACGATTATCTGGAAAAGGGCTTTATGCTGATCATTGAAAAAGCAGTCCGGCTTTACCTTTTCAAGAACCACAGACAAAACCTCCGGATCTGTCAGAACAGCACCCAGAATAGTTTGCTCTGCCTCAAGACTGAAAGGCAGTTCTCCGCTTGTATCACTATGGTCAAATGGATTCTGTGCCATGGATCACACCTCCTAAAAAAAGAAAAAAGGGGCGAACCAGGTCGCCCAAGCGTCATTGTCAGCTCTCGGAAACCTCTACAGTTACCTTGGCAGAAATTCCTGCGTAAAGCTTTACATCCGCTTCATAAGTTCCGAAATTTTTGATTTCGGTTTTCAGAGAGATCTTCTTTTTATCAACCTTGCAGCCATACTGGCTTTCAATGCAGTCTGCAATATTCTGGGCAGTAACCGCACCGAAAAGTCTTCCGCCGGCGCCTGCCTTTGCAATAGCCTTAACGGTTTTTCCTCCGATAGTATCAGCAATTTCCTGAGCCTTCTGCTTTTCCACGTCAACCTTATGTGCCGCAGAGGAATTTTTTCCTGCAAGCTCAGACAGATTCTTTGCATTGGCTTCTATAGCCAGTCCCTTAGGGAAAAGCATATTGCGGGCATAGCCGTCTGCAACATTTTTAACCTCGCCTTTTTTGCCGGAGCCTTTTACGTCCTGTAAATAAATAACCTTCATTTCAGTTCATTCCTTTCATGTATATGTAATTAATGGTGCTTCTGCTCAGCCTCATAAGCTTCCAGTGCCTGCAGAAGCCGTTCCTTTGTTTCCTGCAATGTAAGTGACGGAAGCTGTGCCGCCGCCATTGTCTGGTGTCCGCCGCCGCCAAGTGATTCCATAATAAGCTGAACATTCACCTTGCCGAGAGATCGTGCGGATATGCTTACGCCGCCGTTCTCCGGATAGAGTACGAAGGAAGCCTCGACTCCCTGTATGCTGAGAAGCTCATCTGCCGCCTGAGCAGCCAGAAGCCTTCCGGAGCTGTTCTGAAGCTTAACTGCTGAAATAGCATTATTTCTGAATATTTCAGCGTGTGCCACTATCTGGGAACGCATCTGATACATTGATATTGTATCGGAGAACAGGGATTTGACCTTGATAGTATCAGCTCCTGCACGTCTTAAATAAGCAGCAGCTTCAAATGTACGGACGCCTGTACGCATTACAAAATTCTTTGTATCAAGTGTTATGCCTGCAAGGAGTGCGTCTGCATATGCAGCCGGCAGATCCTTCTCAAGACGGAAATACTGTATAAGCTCTGTCACCATTTCAGAGGCAGAAGAAGCGTAGGGTTCATGATGAAACAGTGCTGCGTCCTCAATGTAATTTACGTTTTTGCGGTGGTGGTCTATTACAACCACGTTACGTATCTTGCGGTAAAGCTCAAAGCTTTCAAGTATGTCCTTATTATGGGTATCAACCACAATAAGCAGTGATTTTTCATTTGCCATTAAAACAGCTGTTTCCGGTTCTATGAATTTCGGAGGATTGGCACAGGACAGCATCTGTTCAATGAGATTTCCTGCAAGGCAGCTTCTCCGTCTTACCACAACTGAAGCAGGCTTTCCCATAAGCTCTATGGCGCCTGCCATGCCACAGGCTGAACCTATGGCGTCAAGATCGCCGAATCGGTGGCCCATAATGTAGATATGATCAGCACTTTCTATCATTTCCTGAAGAGCCAGCGCCATGGAACGTATCATAGCCTTGGAACGTTTCTCCACGCCCTTTGAAGCGCCACCGTAGAAGTTAAAGCCGTTCTCCATTTTAACAGCAGCCTGATCTCCGCCTCGTCCCAGTGCCATATCAAGGGACTGTCTTGCTATTTTTTCGCTTTCCTCAAGGGACGCTGCGCCGATACCCACGCCTATGGAAAATGTAACCCTTATCCTTCCGGCAACGCATATTTTTCTTGCCTCATCAAGTATTGGAAAACGTTTGTTCATTGCGTCGTAGAGATATCTTGTTTCCATGACTGCGTAGAACTGGTCATTGTCTATCTTTCTTACAATACCTCGTGTTCCTGCCATGAAATTTTCAAGAATAAGCTCCACCTCTGCGGAAACCTGTGCCTTTTCGCTTTCCTTGGCATACTGCATTACGTCGTCATATCCGTCTATGACCATAAGCATAACACAGGGTCTTGATTCTCTCAGCTCATTCTGAAGTCTGACCTGATCGGTTATCTCCACAAACTGAACTGCATAGACCTTTGTTTCCTGCATACGTATTGTTTCGCTGTGAACACGATACTTTCTGCCCTGATGTTCAAGCATCATATCATGGCCATCCATCAGAGTGTTGACATTCATGCAGAGAAGCTCCTGAAATGTTGTCTTTTTTCTTCTGCCCTGCAAAAACTGTCCTCTGAATTTATCATTATACCAGAATATATTTCCGTTTTCCTCTGTAAGCACCACCGGAACGGAAAGCTTCCGGAGAGAGGTGTGTATAAGTTCACGGACCTCTTCTCCTTTGAACTGTCCGGCTGAAAGCTTATCCTGTACAATAACACCCATAACAAGCATTGCCGCACTCATGACAAGGGCAGGCAGAAGGGATATGGTATAGGCATTCCAGCCGTTTATTGCTGCAAAAATTACAAGAGGTATTCCTGTACTCAGAAGCATAAGCAACGAAAGCAGCAGGAAAATCGCAGCCTTGTTTCTCTTCATTGTCTTTTCCTCCGATTTTGAAAGCTTCTGCTTTAAGCCGCCGCTCTCATATCTCCATAATGATAGGCAGGATCATAGGACTTCTCTTTGTCTTGCCGTAAATATACTCAGACAAAACGTCACGCAGTCTTGTTTTTAGCGTACCCCATTCTCTAAGATCCTGATTGCTGCAGTTATCGAGAGTTTCCAGCAGCACCTGCCTTGCCTCTTCCATAAGTTCTTCTGACTCACGGACATACACAAAGCCTCTTGAAATAATATCGGGTCCGGACACAACTGTATTGCTTATTTTTTCAATGCCTATGACAACTATGATAAGACCATCCTGTGCAAGATGACGTCTGTCACGAAGCACTATGGAACCAACATCTCCCACGCCAAGGCCGTCTACCATTACACGTCCGGCAGGCACCTGGGATACTACACGTATGGAATTGTCGTCCATTTCAATGACATTTCCGATTTCGCCTACAATAATTCTCTCCTCCGGAATACCCATGGAAACGGCTATCTGTGCGTGTTTTGCAAGATGCTTGTACTCACCATGCACCGGAATGAAATATTTGGGTCTTGTAAGAGCTTCTATAAGCTTCAGCTCATCCTGGCAGGCATGGCCTGAAACATGGACCTCGTACATTGCCTCATATATTACCTCGGCACCGGAACGCATAAGCTCATTTACAACACGTGTAACATATTTCTCGTTTCCGGGAATAGGCGTTGCCGATATAATGATAAAGTCATTGGGCGTAATAGTAACTTTTTTATGGCCGTTCATAGCCATGCGTGTAAGTGCGCTCATAGGTTCGCCCTGGCTGCCTGTTGTGATGAGAACAACGTTTTCGTCCGGGTAACGGCTCATATCATCAATATCTATAATAGTTCCCTCCGGAACCTTCAGATAGCCAAGTTCCAGTGCAGTACTCATAACGTGTATCATACTGCGGCCGAATACCGCAACCTTTCTTTTTGTGCGGACTGCATTGTCGATTATCTGCTGTATGCGGTGGATATTTGAGGAGAATGTTGCTATGATTATACGTTTTGCTCCTGCCCTTTCAAAGAGATTTTCAAATGAACCTCCCACCGTTTTCTCTGAACGTGTAAATCCTGTTCTTTCAGCGTTTGTGGAGTCTGCCATAAGAGCAAGGACTCCTCTGCTTCCAAGCTCGCCGAATCTTGCAAGGTCGATTACCTCACTGTCCACAGGTGAAAAATCCACCTTAAAGTCGCCTGTATGGACGATTATTCCTGCCGGAGTATGGATAGCCATACCCACTGCGTCGGGAATGGAATGATTCACCTTTATAAATTCAACTGCCATACAGCCCATATGGACTGTTTTTCTCGGCTGAACCTCGCAGAGCTTTGCGGTACTTGCAAGGCCATGTTCCTCAAGCTTGCCTTTTACCAGTGCAAGGGTAAGTCTTGTACCGTAAACGGGAACATTTATCTTCTTTAAAAGATACGCAAGTCCTCCGATATGGTCCTCATGTCCGTGAGTGAGAACGATTCCTCTCACTCTGTCCTTGTTTTCAACTACATAAGTGAAATCCGGAATTACTATATCCACGCCGGGCATATCCATATCCGGGAATGCAAGACCGCAGTCAAGAATAAACATATCATTGCAGCATTCAAACACTGTCATATTCTTGCCGATCTCATTGAGTCCTCCAAGAGGAATCACTCTTACAGGATTCTTCCTGTTTTCCTTTCTGGGCAGACTGCCCTTTGATGCTCTTGCAGCTGTTTTTGCCTCAAGAGCATTTGTCTTCGGATTGTTCCGATAATTTCTGCGGTACTGCGCTCTGTTTGCGTTCTGTGCAGCCTTCGCACTGCGATTGTCTTTTCCTTCTGTTAATGCCAAAAAAATACCCTCTCTTTCCGTGCCATGCACGGCAGAAGACGACAGCTGCCAGCAGCATTTCAAACATTCCTTCAGACAAACGCCTTCATTCCGTTCCCGGCGCTGCTTCAGAAAACTGTTTTGCTGAATAGCTGCTGCTCACTGTCAAATAAAATATCAGACGGTTTCCCGTATAAAGACAGCTTCTCATAAAAACGCTGTCCTATCCTTCTTTTACCTTTTCCTGCCATGCAGGCATTCATCATACTTGCTTCTAAAAATTGATAAACTGCCGCCGCTTCACTGCGCACGGCCAAGAACTGAATCATTATTTATCAAAAACGTACAATCATATGTACTTATAATTATACTAAAAAAGCAAAAATGATGTCAAGCACTCTTTATGAATTTTATGCCGCCTGATTTATTTTATACAAATCAACAATTATTTTCCACATTTTTGCACCCTGTCCTGCCTTTCCGGCAGTGTTATATAACGGGACAGCAGGATAAGAGCCAGCAGATTAGGGATCGCCATAAGTCCATTGGCTATATCCGAAAGAGTCCATATATCGGAAAGTGCGCCCATGCTGCCTATAATGCCGCATATGCAGAATATCACACGGTAGGCAGAAACAGCAATTTTTCTGCTGCAAAGGCTTCTCACAGCCATTTCACCGCAGCAGCACCAGCCAAGCATTGTGCATACTGCAAAAAGAGCTATCATAACAGCGGCACCTGTACTGCCCCAGTCACCAAGGACTATGCTGAAAGCTTCCGCTACAGGCCCTGCGCCCATTTCAATGGGTACGCCGGAGGTAAGCACCATGAGAGCCGTAAGGGTACAGCACACCACTGTATCAAGAAAAACCTCGGCTATGCTCCACATTCCCTGCAAATACCTGTCGTTGTCATCAGAATTGCTGTGTATAAGAGCGCTGCTGCCAAGACCGGCTTCATTTGAAAAAACGCCGTGGCGAAGACCTGCGGAAACTGCACTGCCTATGGCTCCGGCTCCTGCCTGCCTTATTCCGAAGGCACCTGTAAATATCCTGCCTATTGCGTCGGGAATATTTCTGTAATTTACAAGTATTACAGCAAAAGCTGTAAGCATATAGCCGGCAGCTGCCAATGGAAGCAGGAACTGCACTGCACTGCCTATGCTTTTCACTCCTCCTATCACCGTAAGAAGCAGAAACGCACCGATACACACGCCAATGAACAAGGGCGAAATGCCGAAGGAACCTGACAGGGCATTTGCAGCCGCACTGCTCTGAGTCATATTACCCATGCCAAGAGAAGCAAATATGCAGAGAACAGCATACACAGCGGCAAGGCTTCTGCTTCCAAGACCGTATCTGAGATACGCCATAGGTCCTCCCAGGGCATTTCCATCTTTATCTCTTCGGCGAAACCGCATTGCAAGAACATTTTCACCGTAAGTCAGCATCATTCCAAGAAAGGCAGATATCTCCATCCAGAAAATTGCTCCGGGACCGCCTATTGCAAGAGCGGCTGTAACTCCTACGATATTCCCTGTACCCATTGCAGCTGCAAGGGCGGAGGCAGATATTTTCCACTGAGATGAGCCGTTTTGTTTCAGCGACGCCTTTATGCTTCTGAAAATAAATCCTGCTCTTCTTATCTGAAAAAAGCCTGTTTTAATCGACAGAAATGTTCCTGTTCCCAGAAGCAGAACAAGAAGACCTGCATTCCATATATAGCTGTTTATCCTTTCAAGCATAAAATAACCTCTCTGTTTACTGCGACATATTTCGCCTTATGATTAGTATATAATATGCTTATACAAAATAAAACCCACTTATACCGAAGGAGCATATTTTCATGGAAAAAAATTATAAACCTTCACGCAAGGCTTCAATAACCCTTTCATTGCTTGTAACAGCAATTCCTGCAGCGGCAGTATTGTATGCACTCTCCACGCCGTCTGTAAGAAACAAGGCGTATTTTATATATACCGGAATTCTGCTGATTGTTTTATGTGTTTTCATGGGAGCAGTATATATTCCGCTGTGGTTTATGAAAATGAGCATACGTATAACTGACAGAGAAGTGATATTCAGAAGCGGTATCGTCATAACTGCTGAAAGGCATATGGGAATACATTCGCTGGAGCTTGTCTATATTATAAAGACGCCTTTTTCAGGCTGTACAGGGTTTAATTTTGTATCACTCTGCGTCTACGGCAAACGGCTTGTTCTGCCGTTTTTAGACATCTGCGACGCAGAAGAAGCGGCAGATATTTTGCAGAAAAGTCTTGCAAAAAGAGAGGAGGAGCCTTATGAACCGTGAGCATCCTGTAAAAATTCTGCGCTACTGTACAGTGAATTTATGGCTGCTTCTGTTTCCGCTGATACGCTCTCTTACGCTTATACCCTTTTCGCCGGAAGCTCTTGCAGACTGGATCGCCGGTGCATGGCTGGATATTTTCATAGTGCTGTTTATATTCGGCACTGCCCTTCTCAGATGGAGAAGCTGTCTGTTCCGCACTGAAAAAAACTGTTTTGTGATATCAAGAGGAATATTTCTGCAAAAAAAGCTGTCCATTCCCTATGAAAAAATAACTTCAGCAAAAATATCTGAAATAAGACTGCCCTTTATATTAAGGCTTTCTTTTCTGAGAATAGATACATCAGCAGGAAAAGCCGGCGGGAACATAACACTCTGGATAAGGACAAATAATCTCAGTGAAATATTAAATGCAGTTCCGGTGTGCAGTGAGAAAAGCAGATTCCTGTTTTCCTGCAAAAGCAGTTTATGGAAGGTGCTGCTGTATTCCTTCATGTTTTCCAGCAGCATTTCGGGAACGCTGTATATCGCCGCATTTTTCATAGAGGCAAAAAATGCGGCAGGTGAAATATTAAACAGACTCCGCATTCCCGACGCCATAAATGAAATGAGCAGTGCGGCGTCTTCGGTATTTCATGCTGTTCCAAAGATAATTATAATCATTCTGATAATACTTCTGATGTGCCGTTTTCTCTCCTTTTCAGTAAACCTCCTGCGTTCTGCCGGATTCTGCACCTTTATTGGACGTGAAAGGATAAGAATAATGTCCGGCGTCTTTCCAAGGCATAATATAAATATATACACAAGAAGAGCCGAATGTCTTATTAAAAGGCACAGTATCACCGGCAAAATTGCAGGCGTATCTTCCCTGTTCATCACTTACCCCGGCAATTTCAAGGAAAAAGACAAAGGCACTATCCTTATACCCGTAACATCAGATAATTCACTGTTTATGTCAAAGCTCTCAAAAGGGCAGAAAAACAAAGTTTCTCCCGGATACGGAACATTATGGTGCTTTATCTGGCAGCCTGTGACAATCATCTCCGTTATTTTAGCTCTGCTGCTGCTGTTATCATATATAAAGACCGGCTCTGCAGAAATACTCTTTCCCTTATCCGCAATCGCCCTGGTTCCTGCCGCTTTGCTTCTTCTTATACGTGTGATCGCCTTTAAAACCCAGTATACCTCCTTCCAGGACAATACCCTTACCATATGCTCATGCAAACGGCTTTCCTTTTTGACAATCAGTACAGATATCAAAAACATTGCATTCTGTAAAAAAACAGAAACTCCCATGGCAAAAAAACAGGAATACTGCAATATTACTATATATATCAAAGGAAATATAAAGGCTGTACTCCGTGGATACAGCGAGAAAGACAGCAGACAATTCTATATATAAAAAAGTGCAGCACCTGGATAATACTCCAGGGTGCTGCACTGAGCTTTGTTTTTCGCCATTATTTTTTGCTGTTTACTACGCAGGATCTCTCGCCGTTTGTAATGCAGTCAGAGATCTGTGTAAGAAGATGCTGTGCTTCACTGTATGTATTGAATTTGTCAATAGCGATCTGCTTTCTTGCACCCTTTACGTCCTCTCCGTAATATGCTGCCACAACATATTTTGCAGCTGAACCTGTTCCAAGCTCATCAATGGTTATAGCTGAAGATGTGGTGGTATTTACAACCCTCTTTGCCATGCCGTTTTCCTTTACAATAATGTACATACTGCTTTCTCCCTTCGTGGATATAGAATAATAATAAGGATATTATAGCATATTTTGGCATTTTTTTCAATATTCTGAGCAATTTTTTCGCTTAATTTTTATAATTTCTGTAAAGCTTTATCTTTATTATAAAAAGTCCTGCTCTGTAAATGCACTCATACTTTCCGGAATACCCGCATATGATTAAGAGAATAACGCACAAGGACTGTGCGGTGTCATCTCAAAAAAGCCATGTACAAGGAGGATATCAAATGGAATGCAAAACACAAACTGAATTTCTGCCGGTAACTGAAATTATTCTTGACGAGGTACAGGAACAGGATTTCGCTCAGAGTCTTGTGCTTCCGGATTATGATCCCGAGATCTTTCGTGTGATATGCTGCACCGCCGACGCTTCTGTTACGGATTACAAGATCTCAGGCGGCAAACTCAGCTATGAGCTGAAGGTACTTATACGGGTGATCTATTGCAGCGAAGATAGTCCGGCACTGCACTGCGTATCCCAGAACAATGTTTACAGCAAAACGGCAGATGTTCCGGAGGGTTCGGAAAGCTCTGTATATTTTCACATTAAAACAGATTACCAGAACTGCCGTGCCACAGGAAAACGAAGACTTGACGTAAGAGGTGCAGTTTCAGTCAGAATACGTGTCAGCGCAGAACGTATGCAGGAGATAATATGCGGTATCGGCAATGATGAGGATTCAGAAAATACAGGTCTGCAAATAAAGCAAAGGCCTGTCACAGCTGTTTCTGAAATGAAGAGAACAACGAGAAACATCACACTTTCAGAGGACGTTGACCTGGGTTCCTCAAAGCCGCCCATCGAAGCAATTCTCAGATGCAGTGCAAGAGCCGTTCAGGGTGAATGCAGCGTTATAGCAGGAAAGCTTGTGCTGCGAGGAGAAATAATCGCAGATATTCTCTACCGTTCCGGCGGTGAAGAACCTTCCCTTCAGTCAATGCACCTGTCAATATGCCCCTACAGTCAGATAATTGATCTGGAGGGAATAGATGAAACGTATTCGGGTACGGCAGACGCACAGATAATCAGCTTTGACGCAAAACCCTCCGGAAACGATATGCGCACCCTTTCCTGTACCGCAGAAGTAAGACTGATATGCGCCGCCTGCAAAACACGCAGCATTCCCATTGTTACCGACGCATATTCCACGAGAGCCGTCTGCACCTGTGAATCTGAAGAGCTTAAAATTTCTGCCGCACCTGTGGCTCTCTCAGAAAGCTTTACCTGCAGTGCTGCTATAGGAAGCGGCGAAAATCCGCCGGAACAGATCTATGACCTGCACTGCCATATGAAAAACGTGAGCATATCTTCAATTGCAGAACAGGGAAAAATAAGGGTCTGCGGTATGCTCTGCTCCAGCGTTCTTACAGGAAATGCAGAGGGTTATGCCTCTGTTCTGGAACGTGAGGAGGCATTTGAGGAGCTTATTCCCGTGAGCATTCGTGCAGATGAACTCCTGGTTTTTGCAAGCGCAGAGCCTTCTGACTGCTCATATCACCTTGGCGCAGATGGAAGTCTTTCTATAAAATGCAGTGTAAAGCTTTGCGGAACAGCTTATCCCATAACCCGTTCTGCCGGACTGACTTCAATAAGCCTTGACCAGGAAAAGGCTCCTGCCTGTGACAGGGACTGCGCCCTAAGACTTTATTACGGTACCGCCGGAGAAGCCGTATGGGATATTGCAAAGAGATGCAGCACCAAGGTTTCTGCCATTATGGAGGAAAACGGCATTACAGGCGACGTTCTGACAAAATCTGAAATGTTGCTTATTCCCATCGTTATATGAGGAGGTGTACTTATTTATGCAGAAGGATTTCTATGAGGATATTGCAAAACGTACAGGAGGCGACATTTACATCGGCGTTGTAGGCCCTGTACGCACCGGAAAGTCAACTTTTATAAGGCGGCTTATGGAAAAGCTGGTTATCCCGAATATTCATGATGAAAGCAGAAAAGAACGTGCCGCCCTGGAACTTCCTCAGTCCGCCGGCGGAAAAACTATTCAGACATCTGAACCGAAATTCGTTCCAGAGGAAGCTGTGGAGATCACTTTAAAGGATAAGGTTCATCTCCGTATAAGAGCAGTTGACTGCGTCGGATACATAGTACCGGACGCTCTTGGTTATATGGAGGAAAATGCTCCCCGAATGGTGAAAACTCCATGGTTCGACGAAGCAGTTCCCTTTGGCATGGCTGCTGAGGTGGGAACTCAGAAGGTCATCACTGAGCATTCAACTGTAGGAATTGTTGTGACAACAGACGGCAGTATCACTGATATTCCACGGAATCAGTATGAGGACTGCGAGGAGCGTGTCATAAGGGAACTGCGTGAAACAGATAAACCCTTTGTTGTACTGCTTAACTGCACCGAACCTAAAAGCACAAAGGCTCAGGAGCTTGCGGAAAGACTGCGCATAAAATACAGTGCCGCCGTTATTCCTGTATGCTGCCCTGACCTTTCAGATGAGGATATCAGAGAAATTCTTACAGAGCTTCTGTATGCCTTTCCGCTTAGGGAAGTTCAGATAAGCACTGCCAGCTGGCTCAGCAGCCTTGATTGTTCCCACTGGCTCCGTGAATCTGTTTTCTCTGCAATACGTCAGACTGCAAAGGAAATGAAGGCTGTACGTGATATAAAATCATTCAGACAGCTGCCGGAGCTTTGCGAACATATTACAAGCGTATCATTTATAGATACAGATCTGGGAACAGGCTCTGCCAGAGTTTCGGTTACTGTTGCTCCATCTCTCTTCTATAAAATCCTCAGTGAGCAGACGGGACTGGAGCTTAATTCTGACGGCGAACTGATGAGTGTTCTCACAGAGCTTTGCCGGATAAAGAAAAAATATCTCCGCTTTGCCCCGGCTCTTGAGGAGGCAATGTCAACCGGCTACGGAATAGTTATGCCGGAGCTTTCCGAATTGTCCCTGGAGGAACCTGAGATCATAAAGCAGGGCGGAAAATACGGCGTAAGACTAAAGGCTTCCGCACCCTCCATACACCTTATGAAGGCAACTATCAACACCGCTGTAAGTCCTATTGTAGGCACAGAACGCCAGAGCGAAGAGCTGATAATGTACCTCCTGGACGGATTCGAAGAGGACAGCACAAAGATCTGGACGTCAAATATTTTCGGCAAATCCCTTCAGGACCTTGTGGGAGAAGGTCTGAGGGCAAAACTTGGCAAAATGCCTGTAGGTGCAAGAATGAAGCTTCAGGAAACACTTGAACGTGTTATAAATGAAGGCTGCGGAGGCCTTATCTGCTTTATTCTGTGATATTTATAAATCATCTTCCTGATGTTCATTGACTTTTATCCCTTTTTATGCTAAAATAATCATTAATGAGGCCTTGGAGGTATGTGTATATTACATTTCCAATCTCTTAACTTTTATTTAAAAATGTTGAAAAGACTTGCATTTGCAATGGAAAAGGTATAATATAAATATGCAAGGCACTTTAATGCTTTGCAGTTTTATAGTGTTAAAGTGCAAAGGAGATAAAAGCAATGAACATGAATTTTATAAGAAAACTTCCTATTCCACGGGATCTGAAAAATGAATTTGCTCTGCCGGAATCAGTTGTTGAAAGCAAGGCAGTGCGTGACGCTGAAATAAAGAAGGTATTTACAGGCGAATCCGATAAGCTGCTTCTTATCATTGGTCCCTGCTCTGCTGACAGAGAGGACGCTGTTCTTGATTACATTTGCCGTCTGGCTAAGGTTCAGGAACAGGTGAAGGACAAACTCATAATTATTCCGAGAATTTATACAAACAAGCCCCGAACCACAGGCGAAGGCTACAAGGGCATGGTACATCAGCCGGATCCGGAAAAGAAGGAGGATATGCTGGAGGGTCTTATTGCTATGAGACATCTCCATACAAAGGCTGTTGAAATGACCGGTCTTACCTGTGCTGATGAAATGCTGTATCCCGAAAACTACAGATACCTGTCTGATATTCTGGCATATACTGCAATCGGCGCACGTTCTGTTGAGAATCAGCAGCACAGACTCACATCAAGCGGACTTGACATTCCGGTTGGCATGAAGAATCCTACAGGCGGCGACCTTTCTGTAATGATGAATTCAATTGTTGCAGCTCAGGCGTCACATACATTTCTCTACAGAGGCTGGGAAGTCCGCACAGAGGGAAATCCTCTTGCCCATGCTATCCTCCGTGGATATGTGGATACAAACGGACGCTCACTGCCTAATTACCATTACGAAGATCTCATATCTCTGTATGAAATTTATCATAAGAAGAATCTTTCCAACAAGGCAGTTATCGTTGACGCTAACCACGCAAACTCCGGAAAGAAATATCTGGAGCAGATCCGTATCTGCAACGAGGTTATGCACAGCTGCCGTCACAGCAATGAGATCCGTTCACTCGTAAAAGGCTTCATGATTGAAAGTTACATTGAGGACGGCGCACAGAAGATCGGCGAAGGCGTATACGGCAAGTCAATTACTGACCCGTGCCTTGGCTGGGAAAAGAGCGAAAAGCTGATTTATCAGATCGCTGATCAGGTATAAGAAATATTTACTTATATGGCAATACCCCACAGTCATTGTGGGTATTGCCATAAGTTTTACGGAGGTTACAGATGAGGGATAGGTTATACAGTGTTCATACGCCCCATAATTTATGCAGAAGCAAAACAATCACAGTAAATGTTCCCGGTTCAAAATCCATTACAAACAGAGCATTGCTTATTGCAGCCATGGCAAATGGAAGAAGCACTCTCCGGGGTTGTCTTACAAGTGAGGACGCAGAATATTTTATCAGATGCTTAAAAGATCTGGGTTTTCACACAGAGGAATCTTCGGACGGAAGGCTTGGAAGTAACATAACCATAACCGGAACCGGCGGAGATATTCCCAATAAAAAAGCTGAGATATATGTGGGCAGTGCAGGTACTGCCGCAAGATTCTTAGTTGCCATGCTTGCCCTTTCAGACGGAGAATATACTGTAAACTCCTCTGAACAGATGAAAAAACGTCCCATGGGACCTCTTATTGATTCTCTCAGAAGCGCCGGTGCTGATGTTAAATGCCTTGAAAAAGAGGGATATTTTCCGCTTCATATCACAGGTGCAAAGGCACTGGGTCAGACGCCATGTCACTTCTCAGTGAACATTGACAAAAGCTCTCAGTTTCTGAGCGCTCTTCTCATTGCGGCAGGAACTCTTGAAGAAAAATCCGAGATCACAGTTCATGGAACACATGGTCTTGCATACGTTGACCTTACGGCTGAAATGATGAAAACCTTCGGCGTTAAGGCTGAAAAGAAAACATATAGCAGTGAAATACGCTATGAATTTACAGGAACAGACCGCTATAAAGCTACAGATTATTTGGTAGAGCCTGATATGTCTGCGGCGGCATATTTTTATGCTATGGCGGCGGTTCTGGGCATAAGCGTCTGCGTAGAAGGCGTAACTGAGAATATGCTCCAGGGCGACACTGAATTTCTGGAGCTTCTTGTAAAAATGGGCTGCACCTCATCAGTTTCACCGGACGGCGGATATATAACCGTAAAAGGTCCCGAAGACGGAAAACTGAAGGGCGGCTTCACAGCAGATATGTCAGCCTTTTCAGACCAGGCACTGACCCTTGCAGCAATTGCTCCTTTTGCGGACGCACCTGTCACCATAACAGGGATAGGTCATATCAGACTTCAGGAATGCGACAGAATAAATGCCATATCTCAGAATCTCCGTACACTGGGAATTGAAACGGATGAGCATGAAGACAGCATTACCATTTATCCGGGAACGCCCTGTGCCGGCGATATTGAAACCTTCGAGGACCACAGAGTTGCAATGTCATTTGCTCTTACAGGTCTGAGGACAAAGGGCATAAGAATAATCAATCCGGAATGCTGCAAAAAAACCTTCAGAGAATACTTTGATGTTCTTGAAAAGGCTGTTTCCGAAATAGAAAATCCATAACAGAAAAACCTCTGAAGCTTTACTGCAAAGCTCAGAGGTTTTATTTTTATTTTTCAGAACGTCCTGTGACAGCACCTGCAATGCAGGAAATAACAAACACTGCAATATTTACAGCTACAATTGCAGGTCCTACAGGTGCGCTTATGAGTATTGCTGTAAGTATGCCGGCTACTGCGCAAAATACGGATATCACCGCAGATGAAATAATTACAGCACGAAAGCTTCCAAAAATACGCATTGCTGAAAGTGCAGGGCATATTATGAGTGCTGATATAAGCAGAGAGCCTACAAGATTCATGGCAAGCACTATGATAACAGCTGTAATTACTGCTATTATCAGATTGTAAACAGACGCCCTTACACCCGTGGCACAGGCAAAGGTTTCATCAAATGTAACGGAAAATATCTTATTGTAAAACAGCAGAAATATTCCTATAACAAGCACTGACATAATAACACAGAGCCATACATCAGCAGCGGAAAGGGTCAGTATTGAGGTTCCTCCGAAAAGGGTGCTGCATACATCTCCGGAAACATTTGAAGAAGATGAAAATAAACTGAGAAGCAGATAACCCACAGCAAGAGAACCTACCGAAATAAGTGCAATGGCAGCGTCACCTTTGATTTTTGTATTCTGTCCCGTCATCAGCAGAAGAACTGCACTGGCAGCAGTTACCGGAAGAACAATTATCATTTCATTGGATATTCCCAGTACGCCTGCTATTGCTATAGCGCCGAAGGCAACGTGAGAAAGTCCGTCGCCTATAAACGAAAAACGTTTCAGCACCAGAGTCACGCCCAGCAGAGATGAGCAAAGTGCGATAAGTACCCCTGTCAGAAGAGCGTACCTTACAAAGGGATAGGAAAAATACATTGACAATGTTTCAAAAAGCTCACTCATCTTCATAACCTCCCGAGGGTGATACAAATGCCCTGTACAGGTCACTTTTCAGATAATCCTCTTTTTTGCCGAAGAACAGCGGTTCCTGTCCCAGATGAAGTATATGGCTTGCATACTTCACCGCTGCACCTATATCATGGGATACCATGATTATTGTTATGCCGTCCTCACGGTTTATCCTTGCAACAAGTTCATACATCTCCGCAGAAGCCTTCGGGTCAAGGCCTGTTACAGGCTCATCAAGCAGCAGCATTTTCTGGGTTGCACACAACGCACGTGCCAGAAGCACTCTCTGCTGCTGTCCTCCGGAAAGCGAGCGGTAGCATTTTCTTTTCAGGCTGCATATGCCCAGTTTTTTCATATTTTTATGGGCAAGAACCTTTTCCTTCCGGTTATAGAAGGGTCTGAGTCCGCTTCGGCTAAGGCAGCCTGACAGCACTATTTCCATGGCAGAAGCAGGAAAATCCCTCTGAACAACGGTCTGCTGAGGAAGATAGCCTATTTCCCTCTGGGAAAAATCATCGCCAAATTTTATTTTTCCGGAAAAAGGCGCTTTCAGCTGCAAAAGAGTTTTTATAAGCGTACTTTTGCCGCTTCCGTTTTCTCCCACAATACAGAGATAGTCGCCCTTGCTGACTGAAAAATTCAGATTTTTTGTTATTACTCTGCCTTCATAGCCAAGGCTTACATTTTCACAGGTCAGCTGCATATCCATATCAGTTCAGAGCCTCCGTAAGCACTTCAATATTTTTTTCCATTACAGATAAATATGTCTTGCCGCCTTCAATATCCTTTTTGCTGACAGTCTGCATGGAATCAAGGGCAAGTATCTTCTGGTTTTTTCCCTTTGTATTTGAAATGATCGCCTCTGCAATATTGCAGTCCGAGCCTTCTATTGTAAGGACAGCCGGCAGTGAATCCCTGTCCATTTCCTTTGCAAGGTTTACTACAGTATCAAATCCTGCGTCCGTTTCAGAGGAACAGCCCGGAAATGCCGCATAATACGAAATGCCGTAATCCTCCATCATATAAACAAAGGGAAATCTGTCGCCGAAGAGAACTGTTTTTCTTTTTGCAGTCTGTACCTTCTCTTCAAAGTCACTGTCCAGTTTATCAAGCTTTGAAATATACTCTTCTGCATTTTTTCTGTATGTATCTGCATTCTCCGCATCAGCAGAAGACAGTGCCTCTGCAATTGCACCACAGAAAAGGGACGCATTTTTCAGTGACAGCCAGATATGCTCATCAAAACCATGCTCCTCTTCTTCATGCTCTTCATGCTCTTCCTCAAGTGTTTCTGGTTCGACAAGAAGCTCGCTTTCGGCAATTTCCGTAAGCTTTATCACCTTCATATCGGGATTTACCGCATTTTTAAGAGCGTCATCCACCCATTTATCGGACTCTCCACCTATATAAACAAGTATATCGCAGCCGGAAATTGCTACAATATCCTCAGTACTGGGCTGATAACTGTGAAAATCCGTACCGTTATCCGCAAGAAGCGTAACGCCGACGCCTTCTGATTCGCCGATTATTTCTCTTGTCCAGTCATATTCCGGAAAAACCGTACAAATTACATTTATTTTATCCTTGCCTTCACTGTCCTGGGCTGACGCACAGCCTGCAAGAACAGTCATACAGATAAGCACAGGAATTATTTTTGCCTTAATCATATATACCTCCGCAGAAACTGAAAATGATTCTCATATTATTATACACATATCCTCTCTCCTTGTCAAGTCCCTGCATTATATATTATTTCCATGACGGCAAGGGCATAAAAGGTTTAATTTACAGAATGTCTTTAAAATATTCTTATTTTCACCTTTGTTTTTTGATAAAATGTAAGATATAGTTTTGTATAAGGAAGGAACAGTATGAAAATAAAGAAAATTAAGAAAGCGGCTGTAATTATTGCCATACCGGCGGCGGCAACTGCTGTTGTACTTGGATATATGGCAGCGGTTAAATCAACACCTCTAAAGTATGAATTCAGCAAAGCCATAAGCCTTACAACTGCTGCAGGAGAAGCTCCGGCAAATATAAATGATTCCGTTATTGAAAGTTACTGTGCAGACAGTACTATATATACAACTGTAAGCTCTGACAAATTAAACATCAAATGGGAAGGTCTTACCTTAACGCCGGAATCACCTGTACAGATACCGGCTGCCGGCAATGTAAAATACAATCTGGAAGCAATACCGGAAAGAAAGGGCCGTGCAAATTCAGCAGGCAGCGGAAACATTGCCGACTACCAGGATTACACGGTAACACCTGCTGTACCGGACGCCACAGGCATATTCGGCTGCATAACCGAATGCAGGGTGTATTCTGACGGATATATAGAAATTGTCACATCAGCTTTTGATAACACGGCTCCGGTTCCGGAAGAAGTCAGCATGAAGATGCTTTACAGCAAAAACTGATAAAAAACAAGGCTGCTGCAGAATCAGATTTGCAGCAGCTTCATGATATTATGGGCATCTCTAAATACTCCGAATCCGTCAGATGCGGTGCAGATTTGATGTGCCACAGATAACGGATGAGTGGGTTTTTAGAGATGACCTTATGAAAGAGAGTGATGTCATGCTTGAGATACTTGACAAAATGGAATTTGAACAGGTTTATAATATACTTGAAAAGAGCTTTCCGGAAGATGAACGCAGACCATTTGCTGAACAGCTGTCCATGCTGGATATTGAAAAGTACAGGATCTGGGTATACAAAGACAAGGGTCAGACAGCAGGATTTATCGCAGTATGGGATCTTCAGAATATATTGTTTGTGGAACATCTTGCAGTTAGTCAGAACTTCAGAAACGGCGGTCTTGGTTCACGGATACTAAGGGAATTTGCTGAAATGACAGATAAGCAGATATGCCTTGAAGTGGAGCCGCCGGAAACAGACATAGCAAAACGCAGAATAGAATTTTACAGGCGAAACGGATTTTATTTCAATGATTACGAATACTTTCAGCCGCCTATTTCAAAAGGCAAAAAGGCTTTAAAGCTGTTTATCATGACCTCAGGAAGAGCAGTGTCCCGGGAAGAATTCACAGAAATAAGGGACAGTATATACAGAAATGTCTACGAAACGGAAGAGCATATTTCCGGACAGTAATCATTCAGCGGAAAATTTCTCATAGTCAAGTTTTACTATGTTTCCGGAACTGCACAGCCAGGCGGTTCTGCCTATAGCGCCAATGTAATTCATGGTTATGTCATGGTGAAGTGCGAAGAAACCGTCCGGACGGTGTTTCGTAGGTTTTGTGCCGTCCGGGAATGTAAAACCCTGCATCTCTGCGTCACGCAGGAATTTCTCAGCAATTTCATGTGATGACAGGCGGACATATACGGTTTTGGCGCTGTTTTTCACAAATTCTTTCAGATTTTTCATAATGGTACCTCCATAGCAAAAATATTTTTCCATAAGAGATAATAAGAAAACCCATCGGCAGCGATGGGTTTAAAAATTCACTATGACCCATCGTTCAAGCATTACCACCTTACTGTGTGCAGGTTGGTGTGCGGTCAGCGAGCTTGTCTCTCACGCACTCTTTATGGTAATTTTATTATACATCGGGAATTTTGTTTTGTCAAGAGGGAAACGGCAGCAGGCTGCTGAAACTCTATTAGGCCAGTGTAATTATTTGTTATAGAAATCCTCATGTGTTTTCTAAAATTCGATTTATTTTTATATTTATTACATTATAATGATAGTCCATCGATAATTTCACCTTGCAAAACTCTGTTTCTAATTCTAAATATTCACCCCACCTGTCGGTACCAACTTTTTCGGCGTCCCTATAATTTGTTTCTTCTTTATAGTCACATACAATTGTATCAACGAACTGATTACATATATCATGAAAAAATTCTTGTTCTTCAGAAATATCCATGTTTTTTTCTTCAATATATTTTTCGTAATTTATTTCGAAATCAATTTGATATAATATATCATTATCATTACTAATTGTCCCCAATTCTGCACTATCAAGAACGCATGATTCAGGAAATGAAACTATACCGCCAAAAAGATCGATAGCATCTGTTTTTAAGTAATAATGTGTAAAAGCTTCTACAACAGAAGACCGTTCTCTTTCAATATACTTATCATACATTTCACTATCTTCTTCAAGTAAATCATCAAAATCTTTATTTATCTTAAAAACACTTTCATCTAAATAACATGGCAGGTCTTTATCAAAAAGTTTTCCGACCAACCGATAAGTCGGGTCATCTGTATCCACACCGCCTTTACACCCTGTCATTGATACACATATTGCAGATAATATTACACCCGATAATACCCTTTTAAATTTCATTTTAATTCTCCTTTTCATTTGCTAAACTTCATTTTCAAACTGCAATATTTGCGTTTGAGATCAAATTCCAGTTCATTCAGCTTGAATTTTCCTTTTTTCAGAAATTCTTCTCCTTCTTCAGTAATAGTAAAATTCTCATTACTTGTAAAGGCTGTATCCGGAAGGTTACGCTGAATATACTTCCTATCTTCCAACTGAATAAGTATGGCTTTAAACTGTTCCTCACTGATATTAAGTATTTTCCAGCTTATAAATTTAAATTCACTGCAGGCTTTTAATATATATTTCCGAACAGTTTCAGACGTAATATTGGAATTGGCATTTGGGATATAAGGCATTACATTTCCAATATCCACTATTCCGTTTTCTACGCTCACATTTGGCAAATAGCCCAGATCAAGCCAATAACATAATGTGTCATAACTTATTTTCCACTTTTTCCTGGCTTCTGTCAGTGTCATTTCGCTTCTCCTTTTCAAAAAAAGTTCTTTATTAAATTTAAAAAAGTTCTTTATTAAATTTTACTGCAAAAAAAAAAAAACGACTATTCTATAAACTTACTGTAAACACAATAACTAAGCATAAAAATCTGTTTCCCGACAACCCATATACAAGCGAACACAACGCAAAAAGAGCATTGCAAACACAAGTCTGCAATGCTCTTTCAATTTTATGCTGTATTTTTAAATATCACGCAATTTCCCTTAGAACTTGCCAGCCTTAGCAGCTTCTTCAACAGAAACGGCAACAGCAACAGTTGCGCCAACCATGGGGTTGTTGCCCATACCGATCAGACCCATCATTTCAACGTGAGCCGGAACGGAGGAAGAACCTGCGAACTGAG
>JAQXHO010000117.1 GCA_029007315.1 Oscillospiraceae bacterium | reverse complement strand
CACGGCTTTGTGCCTGCCCTTTATACAAGCCTTGGAGCATTCCTTGAACTTATCACGGTAAACTGTATCATTCTCGGCAGAGCAGAAATGTTTGCAAGCAAGAATAAACCCTTTGCCTCTGTCCTTGACGGCGTGGGAATGGGTCTTGGCTTTACGCTGGCGCTTTTCCTTATGGGAAGCGTCCGTGAAATATTCGGTTCAGGCACATGGTTCGGCCTTGAAGTGCCGGGTATGACAGGTCACACAATGTCCCTGTTCGTAATGCCTGCGGGAGGATTCTTTGTACTGGGAATACTCATTGCAGTTGTGGCTAAACTTTCAAACCGCAAGCCGCCTAAGAAGCTGGGCTGTGCAGGCTGTCCCAATGCCGGGGCCTGCAGTGCAAAATGTGAGGAGGCAGAGGCATGAATACACTGATAGGAATTATTATTGCGGCAGTTCTGACAAACAACTTTGTGCTGTCAAAATTCTATGGCTGCTGTCCGTTTCTGGGAGTATCAAAAAAGATAGATTCCAGTATAGGCATGGGCGGCGCCGTTATATTCGTAATGATATGTGCATCTCTTGTTACATATCCCATATACTATTTTCTGCTTGAACCTCTGGAGCTTACATATCTCCGTACAGTTGCATTTATTCTGGTAATTGCCGTATTTGTACAGCTCCTTGAAATCGTGATAAAAAAGGTCATGCCGCCTCTTTACAAAACCCTCGGCGTGTATCTGCCCCTTATAACAACTAACTGTGCAGTTCTGGGCGTTACCATAATGAATATTGACGAAAGCTACACATTCCTTGAATCCATGGTAAATGCGGCATTCTCCGGAATAGGCTTTGCGCTGGCAATGGTGATATTCTCAGGAGTTCGTTCAAGGGTTGACGATTCCGAAAGCGAAACACCTGAAATGTTCAGAGGAATCCCTGCAACTCTCGTTGCGGCGGCTATTGTTTCCATGAGCTTTTTAGGCTTCGGCGGACTTGGACAGTAAGGAGGCAGAAAATATGGAAAGCTATATTTACCCCATACTCATATTTATCGTAATGGGTCTTGTTTTCGGTGTACTGCTGACAGTGCTGTCAAAGGTGTTTGCCGTAAAGGTTGACCCCAGAACAGAACAGATCACAGAAGCACTTCCCGGTGCAAACTGCGGCGGCTGCGGCTTTGCAGGCTGTGCTGACTATGCAGACGCTATTGTAACAAAGGGCGCTCCCATGAATCGCTGCGCTCCGGGAGGTGCAGGTGCAGCGGCTGCCATTGGTAAAATTATGGGTGCAGATGTTGCGGCGTCTGACAAAAAGGTTCCCGTGCTTCACTGTAACGGCACCTGCGAGGCTAATGCACGTTCATTCAGCTTTGAGGGCGTACAGACCTGTGCGTCTGCAAAGCGATTCTACGGCGGTACAGGCTCATGTATGCACGGCTGTCTTGGTCTTGGCGACTGTGCGGCTGTCTGTCCCAATGGCTGTATAAGCATAAAGAACGGCATTGCTGCAATATGCACGGAAGAATGCATCTCCTGCGGAAAATGCGCCAAAGCCTGCCCCAATGGTCTTATTGAACTTCGCAGCGTGAAGAAAAAGGTTGACGTTCTCTGTTCATCAAAGGACATGGGTGCGGCGGCTGTAAAGGCGTGTAAAAACTCCTGCATAGGCTGCGGAAAATGCGTTAAGGTATGCAGACTCTCTGCTATTGAGGTTAAGGATTTCCATGCAGTTATTGATTATGAAAAATGCGTTTCCTGCGGACTCTGTGCAAAGGAATGCCCCAGAGGCTGCATTGTGAACCTGAGAAAGCCTGTGGTAAAGGCAGAGGTAACAGCTGAATAAATTCTATTTAATAAATCTATTACTTTTCCTCTCCTTCGGGAGAGGATTTTTTGTTAAAAGGAAAAAATGTGTAACCTTTCTTCTCATGCAGGCGATATGTTAAGTGAAAGGAGGTAATCGCTATGAATGAAGAACAACTCATCCATCAGCTGAAGACAAAAAAGCCCGACGCACTTCGCAGACTAATATCAGAATACCAGAGCTATGTCTGCACCATTATACACAATATAGGAAGAAATGTTCTTACCGGAAACGACGCCGAAGAAATTGCCGCTGATGTTTTTCTTGCAGTATGGCAGACAGCTGATAAAATACAGACAGGAAAGCTGAGGTCGTACCTTGCTGCCGTTGCAAGAAATAAAACGAAAAGCCGCCTGCGAAGTCTTCATGAATCTGTACCTGTTGAGGATGATATGATAATTGAT
Organism: Oscillospiraceae bacterium; assembly: GCA_029007315.1. Taxonomy (GTDB): domain Bacteria; phylum Bacillota; class Clostridia; order Oscillospirales; family Ruminococcaceae; genus Ruminococcus_C. The sequence goes on along the minus strand of JAQXHO010000117.1, from coordinate 8,089 downwards.
ACATCTGATCTTGAAGCTGACGTGGAACACACGCTTCTTGCCGAGGCACTAAGGGATACAATAGAATCACTCCCGAAACAGGACAGCGAAGTGCTGATACGCTTTTATTACTATTATCAGCGCACTGCGGAAATAGCTGATGAGATGAACCTTACTGCCGATGCTGTTAAAGTACGGCTGCACCGTGCAAGAAAGAAGCTTAAACAATTGCTTGTGGAAAGAGGGTATACTTATGAACCGTAATTTTTATGATATTTTTGATCATCTCGGAGAAGATTTTGAAGATCTGCCGGAACTTAAAAGAAAAAAGTCTGATGCAAAGTCACTAACTGACAGGGTTTTTGAAAAGGCTGATATTCGCCCTGTTCAGAGAAAAACCAGACCATACCGCCTTATAGCCATTGCAGCCGTCATTGCTATGATAGCAGGAGGAACCATTACAGCCGCAGCAGTTTCGGGAAAAATGGAGGAATTCTTCAGCTCTGTATCAAAGGCAGAGATCAGTGACGCTTCACCGGAGGAAAGTCTGCCTGCTGTGAATGCTGATCTTCCCGAAGCTGTTTCCGAAATGGAGAGATTCTATTCCTGTCCCGATGTTTCATTTACCTCTTCAGATTCGGGAACTGTTGAACTTCTGGGTCTTTACAGCGACAGCAACACCATGATGATAAGCTTCAGACTTACAGTAACTGAGGGAATATCTCCTGTAAGTGACATATATATGCTTCCTTATTTCTCACTTACTCTGCCGGACGGTACTGAAAAACAGCTCAGCCAAAGCGGTTATCTGTCAGAACCTCTTATAAAAAGCGGCACTGCGGAGAATGTATATTACATGACGTATTACCTTACAGACCCGGAGATTTCCGGCGCCGTTCTGCATACGGAGTTTGCAGGAGCATATACTATGGACCAGGAACAGAACGTACAGAAAAAGCTTGTGGCACTTGATGATGAGCTTCGTAAGCAGTATTTCACAGAAGATATGAGTATAGGTCAGTGGAAAAAATTCCAGAATGAAAAGGGGTTTGACGAATTAAGAGAAAAAACACGCAGAGAAGCATTTGAAGAGGAAACACCGGTGCTTTCAGGAAACTGGCAGGGTGATATTCAGCTGCCCTCTGCAAAGAGCGAGCCTTTTGTCATAGAAACAGAGGGAAACACATACATTCTTGACGAACTGTCAATGCTGGTTTCGTACAATTCTGACGAAGACAAATATTCAGATGAAGCAGATCCTTCCAGGGAAACATATCTGGGAAGTGCTGTTTATCTGAGTGACGGTACTGTTTTTATAAATGAACCTGCACTCAGAAGCAAGACAGATATATCAGACAGTGCAAAAGATTTTGCATTCCGGTGGGGTGCGTCTTTTGCCGACGGCACAGGCTGTGAAGGTGAGATAGACTGTTTCAGCCGTCCTGTACAGCAAAGTGAAATAGAGAAGATAACAGAGTTCAGAAGCTTTTATGATGAAAACGGAGAAGAGCATATCACTGAAACACTGATATACAGCAAATAAGATACTGTTATGAAAAACAAAAAAACGGTGCATCTCCGTAATGGCAGATGCACCGTTATTTTTATAATAGATTTACGCTTTGCAGAGTTTGTTTACTTCTTCAAACTCCTCAGTAATTTCAGCCTCCGGCTTCTTTGTCAGAAGTGATACTGCAATAATCGCTATAAGTCCGGCTATGAATGCAGGCAGCAGCTCATAAACATTCAGGAAGCCAAGACCCCAGTCTGCACAATTCGGCGCAATGAGATACTTCCATACAAATACCATTACACCGCCGGATACCATGCCTGCCAGTGCGCCCCACTTGTTGGAACGTTTCCAGAAAAGAGCTGTCAGAACAACAGGACCGAAGGTAGCGCCGAAGCCTGCCCATGCAAAGGATACTATGGAGAATACTGAGCTTTCCTGATCCCATGCCAGAATAACGCCCAGAACTGCAATTACCACAAGTACTCCTCTTGCAACCAGCATTGACCCACGGTCGGAAAGCTTCATTTTGAATACACCCTTGAGAATGTTCTCAGACATACCGGAGGAGGCTGTGAGAAGCTGTGAGTCCGCAGTGGACATTGTGCTTGCCAGAATGCCTGCCAGAACCAGACCTGCAACAATTGCTGCCAGAAGTCCGTGTTGATTGAGAAGCTGTGCAAGCTTTATGATAATTCTCTCTGCCTGGTCGCTGGATGTTATTGCATCAACAGAACCGTTTGCCGCAGCAGCATTGCCTGCAATACCGATAAAGACAGCTATTGCCATGGAAATTACTACCCATACGGTGGCAATGCGGCGTGAGGTCTTTATCTTTTTGCTGTCCTTAATAGCCATGAATCTCAGCAGAACATGAGGCATTCCGAAGTAGCCAAGACCCCATGCCAGTGTGGATATGATCGTAAGGAATGAATAGGGATTTGATGTGCCGGATTCGATATCATGTGAAAGGGTGAGTGAAAGATAACCCGGAAGTTCCTTTGCGTTTTCAATAACTGCATCAAATCCGCCGGCTGTATTAATGCCGAACAGCACAATTACAATAAGTGCAAGAGTCATTACAATGCTCTGAATAAGGTCTGTTGTACTTGCCGCAAGAAATCCGCCGATACTTGTATAGAGAATGATTACAGCGGCACTGATTATCATTGCTGTGTGGTAGTCAATGTCAAAAAGTGAATTGAAAAGCTTTCCGCAGGCTGCAAATCCTGAAGCTGTATAAGGCACGAAGAATACAAGTATAATTACCGCAGCTATTCCTAAAAGAGCATTGCTCCTGTCACGGTAACGGTTCCGGAAGAAGTCCGGAAGTGTGATAGCGTCGCATTTCTGAGTGTATGTTCTAAGACGCTTTGCCACGATAAGCCAGTTTACGTATGTACCTACAGCCAGACCGATAGCTGTCCAGCTTGCTTCTGCTGTACCGCAGAGAAGGGCAACGCCGGGCAGACCCATAAGCAGCCAGCTGCTCATGTCAGAAGCCTCTGCACTCATTGCTGTAACCAGAGGTCCCAGTTTTCTGCCGCCGAGATAAAAATCTCCTACGCTGTTGTTTTTCTTTGAGAAGAGAATGCCTATCACAACCATTCCGACAAGATATACCGCAATGGTTATGAGCATTGTAATGTCATTTCCGCTCATTTTTTAAATACTCCTTATTATTTTATTTGCCCTGTTTCTTTTTCCACTGAAGAAATTCTTCATATGTTCCCTGTCTGTCAAGGCAGCCATCAGGTGTTATCTCAATTATTCTGTCCGCAACTGTCTGTAGTATCTCATGGTCATGGGAAGACAGCAGAACTACGCCCTTAAAGCTCATAAGTCCGTTATTTACAGCTGTAATGCTTTCAAGGTCAAGGTGATTTGTAGGTCTGTCCAGAAGCAGAACATTTGAATGGAAAAGCATCATTCGTGAGAACATACAGCGAACCTTTTCACCGCCGGAGAGAACCTTTACCGGCTTGTATACGTCGTCGCCAGAGAAAAGCATTCTGCCCAGGAATCCACGGAGAAATGTGTCTGTAATGTCGTTTTCCGAATACTGGCGTATCCAGTCGAGTATAGACAGATCGCAGTCATTGAAGAAGGCGGAATTATCCACAGGGAAATATGACCTTGATGTGGATACGCCCCATTTAACGCTGCCGGAATCCGGCTCTTCCTCCTCCATGAGGATTTTGAAAAGCATGGTGATCGCCTGTTCGCTTTCACCTATGAATGCCACCTTGTCGGTTCTGCTGAGGGTAAAGCTTACATTGTCAAGAAGCTTTACGCCATCCACTGTCTTGCAAAGGTCTGTTACCTGGAGAACGTCCTTGCCCAGTTCCCTGTCCATATCAAAGCCGATAAAGGGATAACGTCTGCTTGAGGCAGGCATTTCCTCAACAGCAAGATTGTCAAGAAGCTTTCTTCTGGAAGTAGCCTGTCTGGATTTGGACTTGTTGGCAGAGAACCTTTCAATAAAGGATTTCAGCTCCTTTATCTTCTCCTCAACTCTCTTGTTCTGCTGCTTGATAAGACGCTGCATCATCTGGCTTGATTCATACCAGAATTCATAGTTGCCCACATACATTTTGATTTTAGTGTAGTCGATATCTACTGTATGAGTGCAGACGTTATTGAGGAAGTGTCTGTCATGAGATACTACAATTACCGTACCGAAATATTCAGACAGGAAATCCTCCAGCCATGCAATAGCGTCAATATCCAGGTGGTTTGTAGGCTCGTCCATGAGGATAATGTCCGGATTTCCAAAAAGCGCCTGTGCAAGGAGAATTTTCACCTTATCATTACCGGAAAGATCCGCCATCTGACAGTACAGCAGATCCTCGGAAAGACCCAGACCCTGTATCAGCTTTGAAACATTTGATTCTGCTTCCCAGCCGTCCATTTCCGCAAATTCTGCTTCCAGTTCGGAAGCCTTAACGCCGTCCTCCTCGGAAAAATCCTCCTTGGCATAGAGTGCGTCCTTTTCCTGCATAACGTCATACAGCCGCTGATTGCCCATTATCACCGTATCCAGAACGGTGTATGCGTCGTAGGCAAAGTGATCCTGCTTCAGAACGCTCATTCTGAGATTCTTCGGGATAGACACCTCTCCCGTTGTGGGTTTCAGTTCGCCGCAGAGAATCTTCAGAAAGGTGGATTTTCCCGCACCATTTGCTCCTATGATTCCATAGCAGTTTCCTGGATTGAACTGAAGGTCAACGTTTTTAAACAGAGTATCGCTGCCGAATTGCAGGCTGACATTTGAAACTGTTATCATATATTTTCCTTTCACTTACAATTTAAAACATACCTGTATATTATACCACAGACTGAATAAAAATGCAAGGTTTTTCCTGCATATTTAAATAAAAAACTGCCGCAGATTTCATTTCCGCAGCAGCTTTGTGTTTATTCTGTTGGTTCTGTGGTGCCTTCCTGTGTTTCATCATCTGCATATACCGAATCTACACCCAGATATTCCTCAAGCGATACCCCAAGCTCAGTAATTTCCTTTGCAATGTCCACGCCTACATAGCGGATATGCCATGGTTCGTATTTATAGCCTGTTATATCCACCTTGTCAGCCCCATATCTGATAATAAAACCATACTCTGCACAATGTTCTTCAAGCCACTTTGCCTCAGGAGTATCGGCAAAAGCGTCTGTTACAGTGTTCACATCTATCGCAAGTCCCGACTGATGCTCTGAATGACCCGGTCTTGCGGAGAATGTTTCAGCAAGATCCTGACCGTATAAATTCGTATAATTATTAAAAATGGTATTCTGAAGGTCATAGCTGCGGTAGCCGGAGGCAAGATAAATATTCAGACCGTCTGCCGCCGCCGCTGAACAAAGCTCATCAAAGGCTGCTCTCGTTTCCTCAGTGAGATCACCGGGAGCATAATCCGCATCAACGCCGAAGGTCTTGTTGATTATCAGTATGCCGTCAATATATGTTGCTCCGTCCTTCTCTTCAATTTTGCGTACAGTACAGCTGACCTGTGCGCTGATCTCAGGATCAGCCTTTGCAGCTATGGTGATACTGCATTTCCCTGCGGAAATACCCATTACAGTACCGTCATCAGTAACCTCTGCAACAGAAGGATCACTGCTTGTCCATGTAATATCGTTCTGATCTGCAATTCCGCTGGTTGTCATGCTTATCTGCAGCGGCACAGCGTCACCCGAAAGAACTGTAACAGATGTATCCATCGGTGTTATGTTTATGATATTGCATACTGGTTCGGCGTCTTCCGGTTCCTGGATCACATTGCCGTCAGCGTCGGTCTGCATCACAGGCTGATCGCTGACCGGTTCATTATTCTTGGATTTTACTGAATTGACAATAAGTCCAACCGAAAGGCTGAGAACGAATACTGCCGCAAATCCTATTACCAAACGTGTTATTCTTGCGTTTCTTCTGGCTCTGCGGCGTCTTTCAGCAGCGGATTCCTTCGGAAGCTCAGGATTAAAATATCCCTCTTCCTCACCGGTTCTCTTTTCGTATTTTCCCGGCTTTCTGATAAGCTCCTCTGCTTTCGGCGCTTCATTCGCAGAAGGTTCCTCTGTCACCTTTTCGTATTTCCCATGGGGCATAGCAGGCTGTGACGGTGCCTTTGCACTTTCCCTTTCAGCTCTGAGCATTGCCTGGACCTCTGCATTTTTCTGTGCTCTGTCTGCACTGTTTACAGCCGCAGTTCTGCCTGCATTCAGTTCGCCCACAGATTTCCCTGTATTTCTTGCAGCTTCATGCGCCCGACCTTCATGACGGAGCATTTCGGTTATTTCCTGCTCTTCCTTTTCCTTTTCAGAATCTACCTCACCAAGTTCCCTCTCAAGAAGCTTCTGAAACTCTTCAAATTCCTTTTCCGTCATATTTCTGCTTTCCATAATAGAAAACCTCCGTTTATTCTCATTTCCTCTAAAGAGCTTTCATTCTTTCATTTATGTATAGTTCGGTATTTTATTATATTATCATATATTCGGCTTCCTGTCCATTGATTTTCAAAAACAAAGATGAAACATTTGATTAACATATAATGTCCTATTGTGATAAAGCTCAAAAACTGCGCCGTATTTTGTTACAAAGCAACATTTTTTTATGAGAATGTAAGTAAAGTTATTGCAATATTGCAAGAGATATGTTATAATAGATGTACAGCATTTATTATACTTTATTAATAGGTAAAACCTGTTAAAATGAAGAGAAAGGGAAGAAGACATGAGAAATTCACAAAAAAAAATGGCTTTTCTAACTGCGGCAGTACTGGCATTTGGTGCTATAACTGTGCCGAATACCGCTGCGGGGATTAAAGCCGGAGCTGCTTCAGAAAGCATTGAAGCACAAATGGAAATCGGCACAATGGGCATTGCCGGAGGCGGCTTTGTGTCGGGTATTGTTACCGGCAAAACCACAATGTATGCACGTACAGACGTTGGCGGCGCATACAAGTACAACTACGATACCGGCAACTGGGATCAGCTTATGGCGTTCATTGACGAAAACGACAGAGGTTACCTCAGTATTGACGCAATGTGCATTGACCCCACAAACGAGGACAATGTTTATATGCTGGCAGGCTGCGCATATTTCAGTGACGCAAGAACTGCTGTGTTCATTTCAAATGACGGCGCAAAGACATTCAAAGAAGTTGACGTTACCGATCTTATTCAGGTAATGGGCAACGGCGATGGCAGACAGTGCGGTGAATCTATCTGCGTTGACCCTGACAATCCCGACATAATCTACGCAGGCGGCGACGTTACTCCCGGTGATTCCGCACTTATTATGAGTAAGGACGGCGGCGATACATGGGAGCCTGTAATGGGTTATGACGCTCTGGGTATGTACAATATGGAAGTAAAGTGGCCCACATGGACAGACCATATTGCCCGCTGCATGACAGAGGGTGAATACAATCATCACAACGGCGTATCCTCTATCCAGATCTCAAACGGCAAGGTTTACGTTGCTTCCTCCGTAACAGGCAAGACAAACGTTCACGTTGCAGATGTGGGCAAGGACAATTTTGAACCTCTGAGCGCAGATCTTCCCACAGAGTACTTCCCTACAAGAATAAATCTTGACGCTGACGGCAACCTGCTTATCACATATATAGGCGGTCTGGCATTTCAGGGTTCATCAGGCGGCGCATACAAGTACGACCCCAAGACAGGCAAGGTAACAAACATTTCTCCCACTGAAAACGGCTACGGCGCAATATTCAGCGACCCTGACGACGCAAACAAGCTGGTGGCAACTACCTGCGGTCTGTGGTATTCTCAGATGTGGCAGAAATGGAGCGATGAACACGGTCCTGCATGGGGCGACAGATTCTTCAAGTCCACTGACGGCGGCGCTACATGGACAAGTATGACTCCCGGCAACGAAACAAGCTGGGGCGGTCCTCTTGAGGCTGAATATCTTGATGACGGCGGCAGGCCCTGGATTCGTGACAAGGCTATCCACTGGACAGGCGCAATCGTTCTTGACCCGAGAGATAATAACAGAATAGTTGTTACTTCCGGTAACGGCGTATTTGCCTGCGACAATACATGGGACACCTGCCCTCAGTTCTATTTTGAGGCTGA
>JAQXHO010000116.1 GCA_029007315.1 Oscillospiraceae bacterium | reverse complement strand
TGTTTACAGCAAGAGTATTCTTTTCTGTCTGAGGTTCTTCCGTCTTTGAGCAGCCTGCCCCAAAAACCATAAAAATCAGCATTACTGCAAGCAATATTTGTTTCTTCATTTTATAAAACCTCCTGTTATTACAGCAAATATCAGATATTGTCTTATCTTCACAATAAAACAAAAACGTCCTGCCGGTATTAACGGCAAGACGCAAATGATTTTAAATTACTTATCTGTTTTCGTCACTGAAACCGCTCTCAACGAGATCAACCAGAGCGTCTACAGCTGCCTGTTCGTCCTGACCGTCAGCAATAATGCGGATCTTTGTGCCGCCGATGATACCCAGTGAAAGAATACCCAGCAGGCTCTTAGCGTTTACTCGGCGCTCTTCCTTTTCGATCCAGATTGACGCACGGAACTCGTTAGCCTTCTGGATAAAGAATGTTGCAGGTCTTGCGTGAAGACCAACCTGATTTTTCACTTCAACGTCTTTTACATACATAACAATTACTCTCCCATCATAATAATTCGTCAGCCCCCACTGAAAAGGATTCCTTTCCAGTGCTGCCATCAGGGAACAATATGTTCTCCTGCATTAAGCCTTTATTTTCTCTCTATGTTAACTATTATACAGACTTTTTCTCATCTCGTCAACGTGTATTTTGCCATATTTGAAGGTTTTGGCATAAATTTCTACGAGTTGACAAAACATAGGATTTTTTAAGCCATAAAGTTTGTTTATTATCACCACAGATTTTTTGTATGGTTAGAGTGCATAATTTCAACAGTTATTTTTTGCCATAGATTACCAAAATTCTGTTATATTTTGTCAATATAGCTCTCATACAAATCAGGGCGTTTCTCTTTGGTTACTTCAAGGCTTTGTGCAAAACGCCAGTCTGCAATGTTCTTATGATGACCCGAAAGCAGCACAGGAGGCACTGCCATATCGTGCCAGACCTCCGGTCTTGTATAGTGAGGATACTCAAGAAGTCCTCGGAAGTGGCTCTCCTCCTCAAAACACACAGATTCCGGAAGAACACCGGGACACATTCTTGCAATAGCGTCTGTCAGCACCAGTGCAGGAAGCTCACCTCCTGTGAGAACATAATCCCCCACAGATATCTCCTCATCTATTATTGTATCCAGAACCCGCTGATCAATACCCTCATAATGACCGCACAGCAAAAAAAGGTTGTTCATTTCTGAAAGTTCCACAGCTTTCTGCTGGGTGAGAGTTTTTCCCTTTGGGGAGAGATATATGGCATGGGGTTTAGTTTCCAGTTTTTCGCAGACAGCCTCCCAGCATCTGTAAATGGGATCAGCCTGCATTACCATTCCTCTGCCGCCGCCGTAGGGAACATCATCAACACGACGGTGCTTATTCAGAGTATAGTCACGGATATTGTGGCATTCTACTGTAATATATCCTGCTTTTCTTGCACGTCCAACAATGCTTTCAGAAAGCACTGCCTCGCACATATCGGGGAAAAGAGTTGCTATATCAATTCGCATCAAGAAGTCCCTCCAACGGACGTATTTTCATCACGCCGCCCTCTATGTCGGTTTCAATTACAACATCGGGTATTGCAGGTATCCAGTATGATTTTTTATTCTCCTCGTCAAAGACCTCGTAAACATCATTGGCACCTGTCTGTGAAACGTCCTTTAATGTGCCGTAGACCCTGCCGCTGTCTGCGTCAACAACATTCAGACCTATGAGATCCTGAATGAAGTATACACCCTCCTCAAGTTCCAGATCGTCACGATGGATATAAAGCACTTTATTGCGGAGTTTTTCGGCGTCCTCGGGAGATGTGCAGCCCTCAAAACGCATTATCACTGTATTTTTGAAAACCCTTGCGTCCAGGATTCTTATTTCATTTTTATCCCTGCCGATAAAAAGCCTGTCAAACTCACAGAGAAGTTCAGGTTCATCGCACCATGGCATGACCTTGACGTCACCTCTTAGTCCGTGGATATTGACAATTTTACCGATTTCCAGATATTCTTTTTTCATTGTTCTCATTCCTTTTTTACAGTTTTGTCCCGCATTTACGGCAGAATACTGCATTTTCTCCGTGCTGTTCACCGCATTTCGGACAGAATCTCACACCGCTGTTCTGCTCATACAAATTAATATTCATCGGCTGAACATACTGCTGTCCCTGTTTCTTTTTGCTTTTGAATATAAGAAAGACTGCAAGGGCAGCTGAACATGCCAGCAATGCAACTATTGCGCCTACAATAAGCAAAGCAAAATTATTCTTAAAAAAGCCGCCGCTGCTTTTATGAACTACTGCAGGAACTGTTTCTGTTGTTGTGGTCTGAATCTCTGTTGTTGTTGTTGTCAAAGTTGTTGTGGCAGTAGTTGTTTTCTTTGTTGTGGTGACTTTAGTTGTTGTTGTTGTTGTGGTGGTTGCCTCTGTGGGAGGTTCTGTTTGAGCGTAGTATTCATCATAGGGGGTGAGGTATCTCATATCCACCCAGCCATACCATGAACCAAAATCACTTTCATCACTGCTGCAGTTTCCCCATGTTATACCGGCTGCAGCGCCCAGCGAAGAATAATATCCTGTTTCTACATAAACCACATCACCGGTGTTAAACCAGAGTCCCGACATATTTCCGTGTCCTTCGTCCGTATTCCATTCATCTGTGTAACCCCCAACATATGCCGAATTCTGACAGGAATGTACTCCGTCTGTATTTACAACATAATAAGCTCCAATAGAATATGTATCAAGTGAAAAAGCATCAGCATCAGCCTTGATTTCAAGTCCGCCAAAGCACATCACTACAGCACAAACGCCGCAGACAATTTTTTTCAGTATATTCATGTAAAGTCCCTCCATAATCCTATATAACATTTTCCCTGCATATAGAAACAGGCGAATCCCATCGGACCGCCTGCATAAACTCTATTAGTCTATTTCCACTGCAATCTTCTGATTGATCTTAGCAGCGCCGGAACGCATGATCACACGGATAGCCTTGGCAATTCTGCCCTGCTTGCCGATAACTCTGCCAATATCATCCGGAGCAACATTAAGGTGGAATACGATAACGCCTTCCTCATTGGGAGCGTCCTCTGTAATTTTAATTGCAGACGGGTCTTCTACCAGACCTGCCACAATCGTATAAAGCAAATCCTGCATACTGTCTGCTCCTTTCGGATAAATGCCTGCAAGAAGTATGAGCAGCAGCGCACTGCGCTATTCTGCTCCCTACCTGCATTTTTCTGATTAAAGAATGCCTTCCTTCTTCAGAATAACCTTAACGGTATCTGTAGGCTGTGCGCCGTTTGCCAGCCACTTCTTAGCCTTTTCAGCATCAACCTTAACTACAGACGGTTCCTTTGTAGGATCATAGTAGCCGATTTCTTCGATGAATCTGCCGTCACGGGGATATCTTTCATCAGCAACTACAACACGGTAGAAGGGAGCCTTCTTTGCACCCATTCTTCTCAGTCTGATTTTTACTGCCATTTCTGTTTCACCTCCATGAGTCCTTTCTTATATATCAGCAGTTTCCTGCATGACAAGCTTACTTCTTCGGCATTATTCCCGGCGGAAGTCCCGGAATATTGCCGCCCTGCATTCCCTGAAGATCGTCTAAATTCATTCCTGCAAGACGCTTCATTGCACGGCGTGACACCTTGCCGTTTTTACCTTTGATATTGCCGCCCATTTTCTTCATCATTTTCTGCATCTGGTCGAACTGTTTCAGGAGCCTGTTTACGTCCTCAACCTTGTTGCCGCTTCCGGCAGCTATTCTTCTCTTTCGTGAGGGATTTATGATAGAGGGCTTCTTTCTTTCCGCAGCTGTCATTGAAGTTATGATAGCTTCAATTCTTGTAAACTGCTTGTCATCCATGTCGATATCCTTCAGCTTGCTGCCAACGCCGGGAAGCATTCCGAGGATAGACTGGAGAGAGCCCATTTTCTTTATTTGCTGAAGCTGGTCAAGGAGGTCGTTCATATCGAACTGATTCTGTTCCATGCGTTTTGCAAGGCGTTCAGCCTCGTTCATGTCAACAGTACTTTCAGCCTTTTCGATAAGCGTGAGAACGTCACCCATTCCCAGAATACGTGAAGCCATTCTCTCCGGGTGGAACTGCTCGAAATCATCAAGCTTTTCGCCCATGCCCACGAACTTTATAGGCTTGCCTGTAACAGCCAGAACCGACAGTGCAGCACCGCCTCTTGTATCCGAGTCAAGCTTTGACATAAGAACGCTGTCTATACCCAGAGCGTCATCAAATGCCTTTGCAACGTTTACTGCGTCCTGACCTGTCATAGCATCGACTACCAGCATGATTTCATTGGGATTTGTAAGTTTTTTCAGTTCTTTAAGCTCATCCATGAGAGCTTCATCTATATGAAGGCGTCCTGCCGTATCAAGGATAATAACATCATTTCCGTGATCCCTTCCGTATTTCATAGCTTCCTTTGCTATGATCATGGGAGAGATCTGACCCATTTCAAAGACTTTTACGCCTGCACGTTCACCCACGACCTGGAGCTGATTAATAGCGGCAGGTCTGTAAATATCGCAGGCAACCAGAAGCGGATAATGGCCTTCCTTTTTCAGGAGCTTGGCAAGCTTTGCGGAGTGGGTAGTTTTACCGGAACCCTGAAGGCCGCACATCATAATAACGCAGGGTGGTTTTGAGGGAAAATTTATTCTTGCGTTTTCGTTGCCCATAAGAGCGCAGAGTTCTTCATTAACAATTTTAATGACCTGCTGTCCGGGAGTAAGGCTTGTGAGAACCTCTTCGCCAACAGCTCTTGCGGAAACCTTTGCCACAAAGTCCTTAACCACCTTATAGCTTACGTCCGCTTCTAGAAGTGCCATACGGACTTCACGCATAGCTTCCTTAACATCAGCTTCTGTGAGTTTACCGTGAGATTTAAGTTTTCTGAACACCCGGTTCAGCTTATCTGAAAGGCCTTCAAAAGCCATGCCGCATCCTCCTTCTGGCACACATTTTTATAATCAAAGCAAGTGCAGACCTTCCTGCACATTTTCTCTTATTGCGCTGCATTTTTCCAGCAGCAAAGCAGGATTTTCAGCGTTTTCAGCCATACACTCTGCCGCACCGTCGATTTCTGCAAATTTTTCACGCAAAGCAGACAATCTTTCTGCAAACTTCAGTTTTTCCTCCATATTGAGGAGGATATCCTCGCTGCGTTTGATACTGTCCCTTACAGCCTGTCTTGTGATACCGGAGAGTTCTGAGATTTCGCCCAGTGACAGGTCTTCGGCGTAATAGAGTTCAGTAACCTGTTTTTGGCGTTCGGTGAGGAATTCGCCGTAGCAGTCCAGGAGCATAACAAATCCGAGATCCTTCGCCATATCTGATCCTCCTTACAGGGTGTAAAGGCATTCAGCTTTACAATGATAACATATATTTTCACATTTGTCAAGGGGTCTGACAAATTTTTTCGCAGCAAAAATAAAAGTTTTTTGGTCAAGCAATTTTTCAAAAATGCTGGCGGAGCTCGAGGCAGCGCCTCGAATGATTGCGGAGCAATCATACACGCTTCAAATTACAGCGTGAAAAAAATTAAATGAATAACAAAAAGCAAATTCCGCATAATAAAAAACTTTCCGTCATGTACAGGCAGCAGACAGAAAGCCTTGTAACAGTGAGCAGAAAGAATAATATGCGGAATTTGCGTACTTAGCAAAAGAGGGAGCATAGCGACCAATTTTTGCGGACAGATAAAGTATTCTTAAAACAGAACGTTCCCTAAACAGATAACAGCAAAAAACTCTCTTCAATTTAACAAGGCTTCAGCGGACCGCAAAAAATTGTCGCTTCGCTCCGCTTTTTGCTGACTTAAAAAATTCCGCATATTATTCTTACTGCTCACTTTTGCAAGACATTCTATATTATGCCTGATTGTGAGGGTAAGGATTTTAATATGCGGAATTTTTGTTTTTGTTCTTGGATTTAAAAGCACGTAATTTTTAGTATGCGAATGCTGCGCATTCGCCTGGGACTCCTCGTCCCAGACCCTACGGCAGCATTTTTTGAAAAAATAGCTGCACCAAAAAAACTTTTATTAAAAATAAAATTACCCCTTGACAAATGTGAAAATATATGTTATCATTGTAAAGCTGAATGCCTTTACACCCTGTAAGGAGGATCAGATATGGCGAAGGATC
>JAQXHO010000115.1 GCA_029007315.1 Oscillospiraceae bacterium | reverse complement strand
CCCTCACAGGCTATGGCTGCTAAAATTCCGGTACTCAGAGGCGAAACAAATACCTGTTCACTTATGGGCTGGGGCTTTAACCCGCTTATCAGTGAAAACAGTCCATATCACGGTGCAATGTGCGCTGTTGTTTCCTCTGTTGCAAAGGTAGTTGCAGCAGGCGGCAGCTGGCATCACTGCTGGCTCACATTCCAGGAATATTTCGAGAGAACACAGAATACACCTTCACGCTGGGGCAAGCCTATGGCGGCTCTCCTTGGTGCATTCAAGGCACAGCTTGAACTTTCCTGCGGTTCTATCGGCGGCAAGGACTCCATGTCCGGTACATTTGAGAATATCGACGTACCGCCTACACTTGTTTCCTTTGCAGTTTCCACAGCAAAGGCTGATAAGGTTGTTTCCACTGAATTCAAGAAGGCAGGCAGCACAGTTATACAGATTCGTCCGAAGTATGACGAAAACGGTCTGCCAGTATTCGACAGCATAAGAGAATGCTTTGACAAGGCTGAAAAGATAATCGCAGATGGCAGAGCTGCTGCTATATGGGCAGTTGACTTCGGCGGTGTTGCTGAGGGTATTGCAAAAATGGCATTCGGTAACAAGATAGGCTTTGCATTCTCAAAGAAGCTTTCAGCAGAGGAACTTTTCCAGCCCTGCGCAGGTGCATTCATCATTGAACTTAACGGCGCAGCACAGGAGGGCGAAGATGTTATCGGTACAACTACAGAGGCAAAGACAATTGCTGCTCCTGATTATACCCTTGACCTTGAAGCTCTCATAAACGTATGGGAACAGAAGCTTGAACCTGTATTCCCATGCCGTATTAAAACAACAACTGAAACTCCTGCGGCTTATTCCTATAAGCGTACAGAAACTCTCACAGCAGGCATCAAGGAAGCACGTCCACGTGTGCTTATCCCTGTATTTCCCGGCACAAACTGCGAATATGATACAGCAAGAATATTTGAACGTGCAGGTGCAAGGGCAGAGGTATTTGTTATAAAGAACCTTTCCGCAGCAGCTATTGAAGAATCTGTAGACACATTTGCAATGCTTATCAAGAATTCTCAGATCATCATGATTCCCGGCGGTTTCAGCGGCGGCGATGAGCCTGACGGCAGCGGCAAGTTCATTACAGCATTCTTCCGCAATCCCAAGATAAAGGACGCTGTACACAATCTTCTCCAGAAGCGTGACGGTCTTATGCTTGGTATCTGCAACGGTTTCCAGGCACTTATAAAGCTGGGTCTTGTACCTTACGGTGAAATAGTTGACATGGAGAATGATTCTCCTACGCTGACATTCAACACAATTGCACGTCACCAGTCAATGCTTGTAAATACAAGAATTGCCTCCAACAAGTCACCATGGCTCTACGGCTGTGAGGTGGGAGATGTTCACACAGTAGCTATTTCCCACGGTGAAGGACGTTTTGTGGCTCCCCAGTCACTTATTGACAAGCTGGCAGCAAACGGTCAGATCGCAACACAGTATGTTGACCTCAGCGGCAATCCCACAATGGATATTCACTACAATCCAAATACTTCCATGGCTGCAATTGAGGGTATCACATCACCTGACGGCAGAGTATTCGGTAAAATGGGACACAGTGAGCGTATCGGAAAGAATCTCTACAGAAACGTTCCCGGTGAAAAGGATCAGAGAATATTCCAGAGCGGCGTAGATTACTTCAAGTAATAAGAAATAAAAAATAAAAGTTTTTTTGGTGCAGCTATTTTTTCAAAAAATGCTGCCGGAGCTCGAGGCAGCGCCTCGAATGATTGCGAAGCAATCATACACGCCTAAGATTACAGCGTGACAAATTAAGAGCATAAAGAAAATTCCGCATTGTAAATAAGCTTAACCATACAATCAAGGCAAAATTAGAAAGCCTTGTAAGCCGTACAGTAAAAGCTATCAATGCGGAATTTTTATACTCAGCAAAAGAGGGAGCATAGCGACCAATTTTTGCGGTCCGCTGAAGTCTTGCTTAATTTAAACGAATTTTTGCCGCTATCCGTTTAAGATAAGTCCTGTTTTAAGAAAACTTTATCCATCCGCAAGATTTGTCGCTTCGCTTCGCTCTTGCTGAGTACGCAAATTTCGCTTTTTACTTTGATTGTAAAATAAACAAGGCTTTCTGTTTGTAACCTGTACATGACGGAAAGCCTTTTATTATGCGAAATTTGCTTTTTCTTTTCTCTCTTTTTTTTATTCACGCTTATATTTTTTGCGTGTATGATTGCTTCGCAATCATTCGAGGCGCTGCCTCGAGCTCCGGCAGCATTTTTTGAAAAAATAGCTGCACCAAAAAAAACTTTTTTACTCCATAAGTCTTTCTCTCATCTGCGCCAGCAGCTTCTTCTCCCGGCGTGATACCTGTACCTGAGTCATTCCAAGAATCTGCGCTGTTTTCGTCTGGGTGAGATTCTGAAAATATCTCAGCTTCAGCAGTTTCTGATCTTCTTCGGAAAGCAATGCCATGGTCTGTCGAAGAGCTATCTGATCGCCAATCGCCTTGTCCGGCGCCGGTACAGGAATGTCAAGCTGTTCATCATCGCCCTCATCACCTACTGTCAGTGATATAGGTGCTTGTGTCACACATAGCGCCTGTGCGGCATCTTCTTCACTGATCCCTGCAAGCTCGCTGAGCTGCGAAAGCGTCGGCTCCTGCCCATATTTTTTTATGTAGGCTTCCTGCAGCCTTCTCAGACGCATGGCGCACTCTCTCATGCGTCGGCTAACCTTTATTGTTCCTCCGTCACGAAACAGCCTTTTAAGCTCTCCCAGTATAACCGGTACTGCATAGGTCGAAAACTGTACGCCTCTTTCCGGATCGAAGCCCTTTACTGCTTTCATTAAACCTAAACAGCCGGTTGAATACAGCTCCTCATATTCTATACCACGGCCCCGGAATCTGTTTGCACAGTGATGCACAAGTCCCAGATGATCCTCTGCCCGAAGCATATCTGCCTTCAGCCTGTCCTTCATGAGGTGCCTCTGAGTTTTTTCCGCATTATTACTGTAGTGCCTGCACCTGGTTTGCTCCTGACATGGACATTATCCATAAAGCTCTGCATTACTGCAAAGCCAAGTCCTGCCCTTTCTTCATTTGCCGCAGTGGTAAACAACGGCTCCATGGCTTTTTCAACATCAACTATGCCACAGCCCTTGTCCTTTACTCTTATGTATACCTCCCGGTCTGCAAGCAGCTTTATGCACAGCTCAACGTCACCCTCTTCATTTCTGTAACCATGTACTATGGAATTGGTAACAGCTTCGGAAACGGCGGTTCGTATATCCGCAAGCTCTTCTATTGTAGGATCTGCCTGTACAAGAAATGCAGATACAATTGCCCGTGAAGTCTGCTCATTTAATGATATTCCAGGAAAGCTTAGCTTTACAAAATTTTCTGTTTTCAACTTAAATTCTCCTTTCTGTCCGGTGAATGTTCGATCCTGGCTATACGTTCTATTCCCGAAAGCTTCATAACACGTCTTATATGAGGCGGCGGATTCCATATGGCAGTGGTTCCGCCTATTCCTCCCATAATCTTGCATCGTCCCAGAATAAGTCCTATCCCTGAGCTGTCCATGAATGTCACACCGCCAAAATCAAGAGCAAGCTTTTCAGGCTGCTGCTCTGATATTGCAGTATCTATCTCCTCACGGATATTGCGTACACTGTGATGATCAAGCTCTCCGCTGAGTGCCGCAATAAGGCAGGTTTTGTCATTTTGCAGAGCTACCGTCATAACCAAGTCGCCTCCTCTGATTTTTTTACGGTATATTCATATTGTACCTCTGTATTCCTGCGAATGTTGTCGCAAATATGCAGCAGCGGCGCTTTTCTATCGCATAAAACAACAAAAAACGCAGTGCCGCATAATATTATGCAGCACTGCGTCAAAGCAGCATTCTTCTGATGGAATCCACATCATTCAGTATATGATCTGCTCCATATTTTTCAAGTTCTCCTGCCGGGGCAAAACCGTAGTACACACCTGCCGCGTCTATTCCGCATTCGTGTGCCCCTATGATATCATGCTTCCTGTCGCCTGTCATCAGAACATAGGGTTTATCCTCCTCATGAAGTCCCAGTCTTTTCATGGCAAGGCGTATCATATCGGCCTTTGTTTCATCTTCTCTGCCTATGGTACTGCCTGCCGCTGCGTCGAAATACTCAGCTATGCCAAAATATTCAAGTATCCTCAGTGCGAACACTTCCGGCTTGGAGGTTGCAAGGGCGATTTTATAGCCTGCTTTTTTAAGGTCGGAGAGAAGTTCCTTTATGCCATCATAAAGCTTGTTTTCATATATACCCTTTTCGCTGTAGCGTTCCCGGTATTTGAGAATCACCCTCTCTGAATCGGCTTTGCTCAGTCCGCAGAAATGTGTGCAGGAATACATAAGCGGCGGTCCTATGAATGCCCTTAAAACTTCATATTCCGGAACAGGAAATCCGCAGGATTCCAGTCCGTACCGCACACAGTTCAGTATTCCCTCTTCGGAATCCGTAAGCGTTCCGTCCAGGTCGAACAACAACACCTTATATTTTGTCATGACTATTCCTCCTGATTATATAAAACCGGGCAGCTGTTTCAAAGCTGCCCTTTTTCTTTAAAAATACATATAAAGCTGGCACTGCATCATGCCGTTGTAGAGTTTGCGGCGTCTTGCGGCTTTCTTATCGAAGAATGTTTCAAACTCGCTGTCCGGTGAGATCACATAGCAAGGGTGAGCCTTATCCGCAGGAAATACACTGCCCATTATCCTGTAAAGTGATTCTGCTGTCTGGATATCAAGCATTCTCTCACCGTAGGGCGGATTGCATACCGTTATACTGTTTTCAATGGGTTCAAAATCTGCTATATCCCTCTGCTCAAGGTGTATTCTGGGCTTTACTCCTGCCTTCCTTGCATTTTCCTCAGTGAGCCTTATTGCCTCAGGGTCGCAGTCGAAGCCGAAAGCCTCAAACTCTGCGTCACGGTTTATTGCGGCAATTGCCTCGGCTCTTGCATTTCTCCAGACCTCTGCAGGAATACAGCCCCACTTTTCAGCGGCAAAATGACGGTTAAGTCCCGGCGCCATGTGCAGCGCCTTGAATGCCGCCTCTATGAGAAATGTTCCGCTGCCGCAGAATGGGTCCACAAGAACACTGTCACTGCGGACTCTTGCAAGGTCGATTATACCTGCCGCAAGAGTTTCCTTAATAGGTGCGGCGTTGGAATTTCTGCGGTATCCTCTCTTGTGAAGTCCTGCGCCTGATGTGTCAAGATATATGGCACATCTGTTTTTGCGTATGGAAAACTGTATCTGATGAACACTGCCTGTTTCCGCAAACCAGCTGGTGCGGTAGTGCATTTTCAGCCTTTCCACTGCCGCTTTCTTTACAATTGACTGGCAGTCCGGTACGCTGTGAAGCTTGGAATCAAGAGCATGACCCTTTACCGGGAAAGCGTCGTCCTTGCCTATCCAATTTTCAAGAGGAAGCTTCTTCACTCCCTGAAACAGTTCCTCAAAGGAATAGGCAGGGAATTCTCCAAGCTGTACAAGCACTCTTTCAGCTGTTGAAAGGCACAGATTAGCCTTTGCAAGCACCGAATAATCTCCTCGGAACAGTATTCTGCCGTCCTGTACGGTTATATCCTCCGCACCGATCTTTGTAAGCTCAAATCGAAGGGTGCTTTCCAGTCCGAAATGACATGGAGCGCACATAAGAAAAGTCTGTGTCAAATAAAACACCTCATCTGTTATTTTTTATTCATTCGTACTTTCGGCTGCTGTTGTGGTTACAGTTTCAGTGTAGGTAGTGGTGGATTCAGCATTGGGATCTTCTGAAGCTGTTGTTGTAGTAGTATATTTCCAGCAGCCCTCGCACTTAGGTGCGTTTGAGGATTTCCAGTATCCCACTCCTGCTGTGGGACAGTTTGCACCTGCAATTTTTCCTGTTCTCTTGCAGACGTTTCCTGTGACTACGCTGTCACAAGCTGGATATGAAGCATTCGATTCAATAGTATTTGCGTATTCGCCAATTATATTATACCACACCTGTGCAGATTTCAGAGAGCTTGGAAGTGAATATCGTCCCGGATAGCCTATCCATACGCCGCTTACAAAATCCTCAGTAAGTCCTACAAAGGTAAGGTCTGTCCAGTCTTCAGATGTTCCTGTCTTGCCTGCAACGTGCTTGTTTTCCAGTTTAGCCGCTGAACCTGTGCCGTTATTTACAACGTTCTGGAGCATCTGGTTCATAACGTATGCTGTTTCCTCGCCTACAGCCTTTCTCGGACTGCCGTCGTCCTCATAGATCACTGTATCTGTACCCTGTACTACCTTGCTTACGATATGGGCATTGTAGTATGTTCCGCCGTTGCCGTAGGGAATATAGCCGTTTACAAGGTTTTTCAGAGTGATGCCGTAGGTAAGCGCACCTACTGACAGCGGTGAGATAGCATTATCAGTAAGACCGTCGGGAGATGTGGCAGAAAGCTTCAGACCCATTTTCTCTGAAGAAAAGCTGAATACAGCCTGCGGCGTAAGATCATTGCAGATCTTAGCAGATACTGTATTGAGGGACTTTGCAAGGGCGTCAGCAGCAAACACCTTTTCAAAGGAATAGTTGCCGCTTGTACTGTCAAGACCATAGTTGACTGGCCAGTCCTGACCGCCCACCTGTGTAAGGGGTGAATCCTCTATCATTGTACCCCAGTGGATAAGATCATTCTCAAGACCCAGACCGTATGCTGCCAGCGGCTTGATAGTTGAACCCGGCTGTCTTGGCTCCATGGTTGCATAGTTCCAGCAAAGTGATGACTTTTTCTCGCCCACGCTGCCGACAATCGCACGAATGCTTCCGTCATAGTTCATGGCAACAAAGGAAGATTCCGGATATTCTATCTCATCAACGGTATACTGTCCGTCGCCGTTGGGATCACCGTAATGAGCAACGGTTGATGATTCCATAAGGTTGTTGAGATCCTTGTATCTTTCCTCAACATAGCTCTGCATATCCATGTCCACGGTGGTATAAATTCTGTATCCGCCGGCATTTATACGCCTGATAGCTTCCTTGGAGGAGATATTGTACATATCTTCAAGATAATCCGCTACCTCATAGATCGCAGTATCAACTATCCAGCTGGTAACAGATGCGGAAAGATATGGATTTTCCTCTTCGTCCGGATGAAGTTCCTTGTATTCATCTGAATCTGTAAATATCATCTTTTCAGCAAGAGCCGCCTGATATTCATCATAGGTAATGGCTCCGTTTTCATACATCTGCTCAAGAACATAACGCTGGCGGCGTCTGTTTGCAGCTTTGCCAGTATTGACCCACTCTCCTGTTTCCTCGTCCTTATAGCCTGCAAAGGGATTTACAACCTCCGGACTCTTCGGAATTGCTGCAAGACAAGCTGCCTCTGCCACGCTCAGTTCAGAAACATTCTTTCCGAAATATTTCAGTGACGCACCCTGAATGCCGTTGGTAGCTCCGCCGAATCCGATATAATTCAGATAGCTTTCAAGTATTTCGTCCTTTGAGTAATTCTGTTCAAGCTCCATTGCACGGAATATTTCACGTATTTTACGTGAAGGCGACTGGACATCATCACCTGTAATATTCTTTACAAGCTGCTGTGTAATGGTGGAACCGCCGATATTTGTATCGTATATATGCAGAAACATATTTACGAATGAATAGAATGTTCTCTTGTAGTCAACGCCGTCATGGATATAGAAACGTCCGTCCTCCGCATATACAAAGGCGTCACGGACGTGCTGAGGAACGTCGGCAATTTCAACAGGCATACGCTCGGAGGAATTATTCACCTCATAAAGGCACACCTCATTTCCCTTTGAATCCGTGGCATAGACATAGGTGTTATACTGAAGCGCCATTTCCTCAAGAGTAACCGATGAAACCTCGTCACGGAAGTCCATGACATATATCGTAAGGGCTGTTGCCACGATAGTTCCGGTGATTATGCAGATAAGGAACAGGGACATTATGGTTGTGATAAGAATTGAAAAGGCATTGCGCAGTCCGGGATGACGGCGTACTCTTGCCGACGCAAAACTGCCCTTGTAGTAGGGATATTCCGGCGTACCGGTAGGCGGTTTGCTGCGTATCTCCTCGTCCGTTTCCTTTCTGTAGCCGCTGTGAAGAGGAGTGTTTCCTGCTGTAGACGGATCCGGTCTTTTTACCGGCGGCTTCGGCTGGGGTTTATCAGCCGGTCTGTTTTTTCCCACAGGAACTCTGTTGTTTTTCTGTCTTTCCGTGCCTTCCGCAGTTTCATTCCTGCGTCCAGGCATAGGACGCTTCCTTCCCGGAACCATTTTTCCGCCGGCACGGTCTGGTGCCTGCCCTGAGGGTACCTTTCCTGTATGTCTTTTTGGATCTTTTGAATTTCTTCCTCTGGAATTTTTGTTTTCCATATACTCTATCCTTCCTGAAGCGGGAGCATTTCAGATATCAAAGCTCCCACATTTTTCTGTCAATATATACACATTTATTATACCACAAAAAATTCTCTATGTTAAGAGATTACGAAAAAATTCCTTTAAAAATATACATTATGTATAAACTTTGCGGTGCGGTTCATACTGATTATGTTACTTATTGAAAAAGGAGGATATTTTAATGACAAGAAAACGCATCTGGCTTATGATTCTGACCGCATTTGCAGTCTCAGTGGTAATAGTTGCAGGCACTATGGCTGCCAATATCACTCATCCATCTCCGGCGGCACACGAAAAGGCTGAAACATCTGTAACTCAGACGGAGGTCAGTTTTGTTCTTCGGGCATGGAACGGACATATTGGACTTTTCCGAGGCAGCAGTGATACGCCCTACAGCGAGCTTGATATGCCTCTGTATCTCCTTGCAGACCATGACAGAGAGCTTCTGGAAAAGGGCATTACCGCCGAATCCGAAGAAGAGCTTCGACGGCTGATAGAGGATATAACTTCATAAAAAAGCGCAGGAAAGCATATTTCCTGCGCCGTTTGCGTTTAATAGGTGCATCAGACATTGAATCTGAAAAGAACAATATCTCCGTCCTGCATAACGTATTCCTTTCCCTCCAGACGAACAAGACCCTTTTCCTTTGCAGCTGCCATAGTGCCGCATTCCATAAGATCACTGAAGGAAACAACTTCTGCACGGATAAACCCCTTTTCAAAATCAGTGTGGATCTTTCCGGCAGCCTGAGGAGCCTTTGTTCCTCTTGTTATGGTCCATGCTCTAACTTCCTGTACCCCTGCTGTAAGGTAGGAAATCAGTCCCAAAAGGCTGTAGCCCTCACGGATTATTCTGTTAAGACCGGATTCCTCCAGATTAAGCTCCTCAAGGAACATTGCCTTGTCTTCGGGATCCATATCAGATATTTCCGCTTCAATTTTAGCACATATGGGAAGAACTGCGGACTTTTCCTCAGCTGCAATATCGCATACTGTCTTGTAGTGCGGATTAGCGTCTATGCCGCCTGTAAAGTCTGCTTCGCTCATATTAGCCGCATAAATAACAGGCTTTGCTGAAAGCAGGGGCGTTTCCTTTATCCATGCACGTTCTTCGTCGGTAAAGTCAAATCCTCTTGCTGATTTTCCCTCTTCAAGATGTTCCTTCAGGCGTTCCAGAAAATCAAGCTGTCCCTGAAGCTTCTTGTCGCCCTTCAGCGCTTTCTTTGTACGGTCGATCCTTCTTGCCACAACATCAATATCTGAGAATATAAGCTCCAGATTTATAGTTTCAATATCTCTTGCAGGGTTGATATTGCCGTCAACATGAATGATATTCATATCCTCAAAGCAGCGCACAACATGAACAATAGCGTCTACCTCACGGATATCTGCAAGAAACTTATTTCCAAGGCCTTCACCCTTTGACGCACCCTTTACAAGACCTGCAATATCCACAAATTCCAGTGTTGCAGGGGTAAACTTGTCCGGATTGTACATTTCTGCCAGCTTGTCCAGACGTGGATCCGGTACCGATACTATACCAATATTTTTCTCTATCGTGCAGAACGGGTAATTGGCAGACTCTGCGCCTGCATTTGTCAGAGCGTTAAAAAGTGTGCTTTTTCCCACATTAGGAAGACCTACCATACCAAGCTTCATAACAGTACCATCCTTATTTTTATAATTCCGGCTATTTCCGGTTTATTCATCATTGCATTTAATATTATAGCGTTTTTTCCTCATTCTGTCAAGGGAATGAATAAAAAAGGCTGCGCATGACTAAAGTCACACACAGCCCTTCTGTGTTATTTTAAATTAATTAATTGCTGCCAGGTATTGTTCCCAGACCGATAAGACCCTTTATCAGAGATACAGCGTCCAGAAGTTCTACTTTTCCGCTGCGGTCATAATCGCATACAGAATCTTTAATTTCTTCCTTTGCTGTGCCCTTGAGATAGTTTATGATAGCACGTACATCACTGCCATTTACAATGCCGTTAAGAGATGCGTCACCAGGATAGTAGCTTGTGAAGTTGCCCTGTACTGAATTCTGGTTTCCGGAATTCTGGATCTGGAAGTCACACTTATCAAGACCGCTTCTGATAGGGAATCCAACCTTGATAAGTCCGTCTGCATCAGCTGTTCCGCTCCAGTCGAGGGTAACATTGTCATAGTAAACCGCACCGCTCATTGTTGTGCCGGCAGGTGCCTTCAGTGTAACTGACAGATAGCACTTGTTGATAACCTCTACATAATTGTGGTCGTTAATTTTTACTGATGTAAATGTAAGCTCACCGTTTCCGCCGGTAGTTGTTGTTGAAGAAGAGGGAGCGTCATCATAATACAGTGTGATGCTCTGGAATGATACTTCCTTATTTGAAGGATAGAATACCATTGCCTTTACCGTGCTGCCTACCTTTTCAGGTATCTGATATGTTACTGTTACAAGACCGTTTTCATCAACTGGCAGATCGAATTCTTCCTGAACCCAGTCAGTATCCGGATGCCATGTACCTACTGCACCGCTTGATTTCAGATCATCAGACAGAACCTTATAAACGATAACCGCATACTTTGCATCGCCCGGCTTGAATTCAGCAAATGCCTGGATATCACCGTCTGTACCCTTCTGTGTACCTGTGGTGTACTTTACTTCTTCGCTTGAACCTGTTGCTGTGGTAGTTGTTGTTACAGTTGTTGTGGTGGTTTGCTGGGTTGTAGTTGTTGTAGTAGTTGTTGTGGTATCCTCTGAATCGCCTGTTTCAGTTGTTGTAGTTGTTGTAATACCGGTTTCTTCTGTGGTGGTAGTGGTAGTGGTTTCCTCTGTTGTTGTAGTTGTTTCAGCAGGTGTATCCTGTTCAACTACAAGTGTGCAGGAATCTATGTCCGCTACAGTCGGATACCAGCACTGAAGCTGAATATCACTTCTGCCTATCATTCCTTCTGTAATATTAAATGTAAACTGGCAGGCACCTGTTGAATCAGCTGTTGCTGACCAGTCATCCTGAACCATTGACGCTGTACTATTATCCCAGTAGCCGACTGTTCCGACCCAGCCCTGATTAAAATAACTGGAGTCTGATGTTTTAAGTGTAACATAAACTGTTTTGCCTGCGTCTTCAGCTGTTGCTCCGGATAAGTCAATTCCAAAATATGAACCGTCTGTATTTGTCACCACTTCAGAAGCGATCTCATCGCCTGCCTCAAGAGCATAAGCATTAATAGGCGCACCTAAAGAACCGTTCACACCTGAAAAAACTGCACCAAGGGCGCAGACTGTGGCTGCTGCTACTGCAACTATTTGTGTCCATTGTTTTTTAACTTCACTCTTCATGATTATTCATCCTTTCAAATTATTATTTCGCTCTGAATACTGCAATCTGCACAATTTGCTTTCACAGTGTTTTATATCATTTATTATAAATCGAAACGTTCTTTAATTGTTTAAGTTTTTATGAATAAACAGTTTCTAAATACTAAATTTTGAAATTTCTATAACTTCTTATAATCAAAAAATGAACTTGCCTATATTCTCATGCTGAGCATATCGCGTATATCTCTTCCCGAATGCCCCAGCAGGAACAGTACAATGCCGTAAATAAGGACAGCAGCGGATATTGCACCTGCAAGCTGAACAAATGTTCCATAATCTCTCAGTACAGAATTTATTATGTACGCTCCGCCGCCGCTCATAAGAGAAGCATAGATAACGGGCAGCATTGTTTTTATGAGTTTCAGTCCTCCAAGTTCTTTCCTTAGTTTCAGAAGAGCGAGAAGAAGCATGACGCAATAGCAGATACTTGTGGATATTCCTGCACCAGTTACGGACAATGAAGGCAAGGGAATAAGAATCAGATTTCCCAAAAGCTTTACAGCAACTCCAAGCATCATAAATTTCACAGGCATATCGGCTTTGCCTATGCCCTGCATTATACTGAACAAGGGAGATACAAGGCAAAGACAGACCATGCCGGGAGCCAAT
>JAQXHO010000114.1 GCA_029007315.1 Oscillospiraceae bacterium | reverse complement strand
AGAATCAGCTCCAATGATCTGAGAGATACAAACATGATGGAAATATTTGTCTGCGGCAGCGAGGACCAGGCACTTCTCTGCGCAAGACTTGACAATCTGGGCAAGGGTGCATCAGGTGCGGCTGTACAGTGCCTTAACATTATGATGGGTACAGATGAAACTAAGGGACTTCTTTAAAGGAGGTATGATTATTATGAAGGACGTTAAGAAAATATCCTATGACGGCTATAAATATATTGACGGCGGCGTATGTGCTGCAAAGGGTTTCCGTGCAAACGGACTTTACAGCGGAATAAAGGCAAACCCTTCTGAAAAATACGACCTCTGCCTTGTTGTATCAGATGTTCTCTGCAATGCGGCAGGTGTGTTCACACAGAATAAGGTTCAGGCGGCACCTGTAACCGTTTCTAAAAGTCACCTTAAAGCAACCGGCGGCAAGGCAAAAGCATTCATCCTCAATTCAAAAAATGCAAATGCCTGCAATCCAGACGGTATAGAAAAATCTGAGAAAATGTGCAGCTTAGCGGCAGAAAGGCTCTGCATTCCGTCAGAACAGGTTCTTATTGCACAGACAGGCGTTATCGGTCAGACAATGCCCATTGAACCCATTGAAAACAACATCGACTCTCTGGTGTACGGTCTTTCTGAGAATGGAAACGAAAAGGCTGCCATTGCCATTATGACCACTGATACAGTTAAAAAGGAAGTTGCAGTGGAATTTACACTGGGCGGCAAGGTGTGTCATCTCGGCGGCATGGGCAAGGGCAGCGGCATGATCTGTCCCAATATGGCTACAACTCTCAATGTCATCACAACAGACTGCGCCATTACGTCAGAAATGCTCCAAAAAGCACTCAGCGATGTTGTAAAGGTGACATACAACTGCCTTTATGTTGACGGCGACCAGTCCACAAACGATACCTGCGCTGTTATGGCAAACGGACTTGCTGAAAATTCTGTTATTGACAGTGAAAATGAAGATTACGCAGCATTTAAGCAGGCGCTTTACATAGTAATGTCCAACATCACAAAGATGCTTGCAAAGGACGGCGAGGGTGCAACAAAGCTCCTTGAATGCAACGTAACAGGTGCAAAAACAGAAAAAGACGCCCTTGCGGTTGCAAAGAGCGTAATTTCCTCAGATCTGCTTAAATGTGCAATGTTTGCATCAGACGCAAATGTAGGACGTATTGCCTGCGCTATCGGTTATGCTGACGCAGACTTCGACCCGGCAGGCTTCAGCGTAGTGCTGGAATCCTCAAAGGGAAGTATAAAGTTCTTTGAAAAGGGCGCAATAATGCCCTTCTCCGAGGACGAGGCGGCTGAAATGCTCAGCGATGATGAGATAAAGATAAATGTAACGCTCTCAGACGGTGACGCAAAGGCAACCGCATGGGGCTGTGATCTTACATATGAGTACATAAAGATAAATGCGGATTACCGCACCTGAAAAGAGGCTGTGTAAAATGGGAGAGATAACCAATAACGTTCGTGCGCAGGTGCTCGTTGACGCCCTGCCCTACATTCAGAAATACAACAATAAGATCGTAGTTGTAAAATACGGCGGCAACGCCATGACAAATGAATCCCTCAAGCAGGCTGTTATGAATGATATCGTTCTGCTGTCACTTGTAGGAGTAAAGGTGGTTCTGGTACACGGCGGCGGTCCCGAAATAAACGATATGCTGAAAAGACTGAATATCGAAAGCAAATTCATAGGAGGCCTCCGATATACCGACGCTGAAACCGTTGAGGTTGTAAAAATGGTGCTTGCCGGAAAGGTAAACAAGGATCTTGTAAATCTCCTGGGCAGAAGCCACGGCAAGGCACTGGGACTCTGCGGAACAGACGGCGGAATGCTTACTGCTGAACGCAAGGAGGGTCCCAACGGTGAGGATCTGGGATTTGTAGGGGATATTGTAAAGGTAAACGAAAAGCCTATTCTGGACGCCCTGGACTGTGGATATATTCCCGTAATTGCAACGGTTGCCACAGATGAATTCGGTCAGACATACAACATAAACGCAGACACTGCCGCTGCAAGAATAGCGGCACAGCTTCGTGCGGAAAATCTCATTCTCATGACGGATATAGCAGGACTTCTCAGAGATAAGGACGATCCTTCCACACTGATACCCTTCGTTCATGTCAGCGAAGTGCCTTTCTTCAAGAGAAAGGGCGTAATTTCAGGCGGAATGATCCCGAAGATCGACTGCTGTGTTGAAGCAGTCCGCAGAGGCGTTAAGAAAACTGCTATCATTGACGGAAGAGTTCCTCACTCAATTCTCATTGAAACTCTGTCAAATGAGGGCATAGGAACACAGTTCCGCTGATAAACTGCACAGTAAAACAGGAGGTGCAAAAATGACAACACAGGAAAAACAAAACAGCTCTGTTATGGGAACATACGGACGTTTTCCGGTGGTTCTGGAAAAGGGCGCAGGTGATACCTGTACCGATGAACAGGGCAAAAGCTACATAGATTTCGGCAGCGGCATAGGCACATCATCCCTCGGCTACTGCAACGACGCCTGGGCAGATGCTGTATGCACACAGGCAAGAAAGCTCCAGCATACATCAAATCTCTATTACACAAAGGTTCAGGCGGATTATGCTGAAAATCTCTGCAAAGCGACAGGCTACAGCAAGGTTTTCTTCTGCAACAGCGGCGCAGAATCAAATGAATGCGCTATAAAGCTTGCAAGAAAGTACAGCTTTGACAAATACGGCAAGGGCAGACACAATATCGTTACCCTTGTGAATTCATTCCACGGCAGAACAATGTGTACTCTTTCCGCAACAGGACAGGAGGTTTTCCATAACTATTTCTTTCCCTTTGTGGAAGGCTTCCGCTACGCAGAGGCAAACAATATTGATGACCTGAAATCAAAAATTGACGATACAGTATGCGCTGTAATGATGGAGTATGTACAGGGTGAAGGCGGCGTAAATGCCCTTGATAAGGCATTCGTTGACGCTGTATACGAAATTTGCGCAGAAAAGGATATTCTGGTAATTGCTGATGAAGTACAGACAGGCGTTGGCAGAACAGGTACATTTCTTGCAGGTGAGCAGTTTGGTCACAAGGCAGATGTAACCACTCTTGCAAAGGGTATTGCAGGCGGACTTCCAATGGGTGCCTGCCTTGCAAACGAAAAATGCGCAGAGGTTCTTGACAAGGGTTCCCACGGTTCCACATTCGGCGGAAATCCGGTATGCTGTGCAGCAGCTGAAGCAGTCCTGGAAACTGTAACCGGTGAAGGCTTCTTGGAAGAGGTACAGAAAAAGGGTGCATACTTCCGTGAAAAGCTGGAAGCTATGGAAGGTGTGAAATCCGTAAGCGGTCTGGGCCTTATGATAGGCATAGAAATCGAAAACAAAACTGCTCTCGAAGCAGCAAATGAGGCTCTGGAAAAGGGTCTGCTTATTCTGACAGCAAAGACAAAAGTTCGTCTTCTGCCGCCGCTGACAATTACATATGATGAAATAGACAAGGGTCTTGCAATACTTGCAGATATAATCAAACAGTAAGGAGAAAAAAGAATGAAACATTTACTTAAAATGCTGGATCTCAGCACAGAAGAGATCATTGAAATACTGGATCTGGCTGATCAGCTGAAATATGAGCTGAAGCATGGAATTCCTCACCCACACCTCCAGGGAAAGACTCTGGGCATGATATTCCAGAAGGCTTCCACACGTACAAGAGTATCATTTGAAACAGGTATGTATCAGCTTGGCGGACAGCCATTGTTCCTTTCCGCAAACGACCTTCAGATAGGCAGAGGTGAACCTGTACAGGATACAGCAAGAGTTCTGTCACGTTATCTTGACGGTATCATGATCCGTACCTTTGAACAGAAGGAAGTTGAGGATCTGTCCACATTCGGCAGTATCCCGATAATAAATGGTCTTACTGATTTCTGCCACCCGTGTCAGATACTGGCTGACCTTATGACTATCCGTGAATTCAAAAGCACATTTGACGGTCTGAAGGTATGCTACATCGGCGACGGCAACAACATGGCAAATTCTCTTATTGTAGGCTGTCTGAAGGTTGGCATGGCGTTCAGCATAGCTTGTCCCGAGGATTATCAGCCGGATCAGCAGGTGCTTGATTTTGCAAAGGATTACGATTGCTTCCACATGACAACCGATCCGAAGGAAGCCGCAAAGGGTGCAGACGTGGTTATCACCGACGTATGGGCGTCCATGGGACAGGAAGGCGAAGCAGAGAAGAGGAGAATAGCATTCAGGGGCTATCAGATAAATGATGAAATTATGGCTCTTGCAAACAAGGACGCAATGGTTCTTCACTGTCTGCCTGCACACCGTGAGGAGGAAATTACCACCAAGGTATTTGAGGAACACGCAAACGAGATCTTCGAAGAGGCAGAAAACCGCCTTCACGCTCAGAAGGCTGTTATGGTAAAGCTGATGAAGTAAAATGAAAGCTGCTCTGAAAAGGGCAGCTTTTTTAATACAGAAATAAAAGTTTTTTGCGCCGCTTTTTCTCAAAAAAGCGGTCGTAGGGTACGGGACGAGAAGTCCCGGGCGAATGCGGAGCATTCGCAGAGTAAAAGGAACGAGCGTTTAAAAAAAGAGAAAAAACAAAAATTCCGCATTGTAAATGAACCTGACCGTACATTCAAGTATAAATCAGACACACTTGTTATACATTCAGTAAAAGCCATCAATGCGGAATTTTTATAACTTAGCAAAAAGCGGAGCAAAGCGACAATTTTTTGCGGTCTGCTGAAGTTCGCTAAATTCAGGATAATTGTAGTTTTGAGTTGTTATCCGTAGGCAAGACATTCTGTATTTACAAAACATTACCCATCCGCAAGATTTGTCGCTGCGCTCCGCTGAGTCAATCCCAAATTCTGTGTAAACGAGAAATAGTGCAATAGAAAAAATATGATGAGACCGGATGCGGAAGCAGACGGTCTTATCTGCATATTAGCAC
>JAQXHO010000113.1 GCA_029007315.1 Oscillospiraceae bacterium | reverse complement strand
CCGATATATAGATAAAGCATATCCTTGGCAAACTGCTTTATTCTCACAAAGTGCAGCATACATCGAATGCTCTATCTGTGTAGTTTCATCGTCTTTTCGATCATAATCATATACCACATTATATGCTACATAGCTGTAAATATTAAGAATTTTTTCATAATCACTTTTTCCATCCAAATCAAGATACTCAATAATTTTGTCAGCCTTTTCCTTTGCTTCATCATCCTGAGATTTACTTGAATTGTATTCCACCTCATATGAAATAATTTGTTTTATACCTTGTACACCAGAAACTATTTCAAATGACATTCCCAACTGGTATATTCCAAGTTTCAAATAATCTCCTTCATCCGGATTTCCTGTATGTTCCACTGATTTATTATATACAGCATAAACTAACTCTCCTGGATTTTCAGGTTCATTCTCAAATGCAATTTCAACTGAAAATTGTTCGTCATGATTCTTCAAGTGCTCACGAACTTCCATTGCTTGTGAAAGGTATGCCGATTCTTCAACATCACATTGTTGACCTGCATCAGGCATCTCTTAATACGGTTCGATTATTTCAACAGAATCAGCATAAACAACCATTTCAGCTGTTTTTACCCATGGAACAATATCTGAAGCTACATTTACCACTGCAAACAGCGCTGACATTAACCCGGCAATAATTTTTTTCATAAGATCACTCCTAAAAAGAATTTTATAATGGTTTTCATTTACAAGTACAGTTAGACAACATGCGTATATTGCACATTATATTCAATAAATGTATATAACAATCATTGATTATATACAAATTTCTGTTTATATAATACATTATATCACTATTGTTTTTCAATAGCAATAGCAAAATCAATAAAAAATATGCAATCTGTTGAAAGCCTGCATATTTCAGTATTTATCTTTATTTTTTGCAAAGATTTGTGAAGGTAGTGTTAAAACATCTTCTTATGAAAGAATATATAGTATTTGGTTCAATATTTCCCATTCTTTTGCATATCTGAGAAATGGGCATACTTTTTTTAATTTAATCTATAATAATTTCCTTATTCACATATGTTATTATGTTTTGTAAGTTTGTACCTTCTTCTCTTAATGCGTTAAATATTGTTGCTTCACTGAAATTCATCATTTCCCAAACAGCAGACAAACAGTATCTTTTTTCGGCTATGAGCTGCGGCGCTATTTCGCGGATTCTATCTGAACAGTTTTTATAACCTACATAAAAAAGATTAAAATTTCCGTAAGCTCAGTTAAGAGCCTACGGAATTTTACTGCTTATACCATCATTTTCTTATCCACATACTCCTCAATAGATTCCACAGGAACCTTATATCTGTTACCCTCTTTGAATCCCTTTAGCTGTCCCGTCTGGATGAGCTTATAGAAAGTACTTCTCCCGATTTTCAGCACTTCCATAACTTCCTCTCTTGCAAGTATTTCTTTTGCCGCAATTACATCTCTCATTGTATGACCTCCTGTTAATGTTCGCTGATATATCGTTCTATTTCATGAGCAGGGATAAGAGTTTTTCTTACACTTATTTTCTTGCATTTTAAAGCACCTGATTCTATCAATTTGTAAACCGTATGTATGCTGACACCCAGCATCTTTGAAGCTTCACTTACTGTAAGCATATACTTGGTTTCGGTATATTGTATGCTTTGCATATTTCTCACCTCCTCCGATTTTTACTTATATGTTCGTATTTTTTCGGAGTATCTGGTGATATTTTGTACTGCTGAAAAAGATATATCAGCTATTTAATATGATGTTACCTCTGCTTTCAGATTTTATCGGATTTGCTTTGATTATTCTGATATTCATGTAAAAGAAAAAATGACCTGATTATTCGGAAAATCAAAAAATAATAATCCGATTTAATCAGGTCATATTATTGTTGCTGTTTACTTTTCATACCCTTCGTAATAGTAAGACTGCT
Organism: Oscillospiraceae bacterium; assembly: GCA_029007315.1. GTDB lineage: Bacteria > Bacillota > Clostridia > Oscillospirales > Ruminococcaceae > Ruminococcus_C. The sequence goes on along the minus strand of JAQXHO010000113.1, from coordinate 853 downwards.
CGATTCCCTTGAATATAACTTCTCTGTCATCAACCTTATCCGTAAGGTTTGGCTGTATCAGAAAACGAAGCTCGAGGTCATTTACCGTACTTCTTTCCATCGCCTGTAAATACTGTACTTTGTCAATTTTCGCCCAGTCAGTAACCTTGCCAAGACGCTTTTTCAGAATCATGTCAAACCATATTCTTGTACTTCTTCCATTGCCTTCCATAAAAGGATGAGCAACATTCATTTCAACATACTTTGCAATAATTTCTTCAAAGGTGTTTTCCGGCATATTTTCTACTGCTGAAAGAACAGCTTCCAGATACAGACTATTTGCAAATCTGAAATTACCCTTTGCAATATTGACAGTTCTGATTTTTCCTGCATGGTCATATAATCCGTTAAAAAGAGCCTTGTGTATTGCCTGCAAGCCTTTTACTGTACCGACTTCGATTGTATCAATTTCACCGCTTGAAAATAACCTTTTAGCATTTTCAAGACTCTTTTCATCTATCTCTTTTGTGGTCATATTTTGCTCCTCGCTCTTTAGTGGTAATCTATTGCATATAATTATTATACCACAAAATCCACATCAGCACAATATCTATAAATACAATATTATGACTTTATTTTGTTATATACCCGCTTTCTGATAATAGAGTGCATACCTTCATCATATATACAATTTGTATTTTTTAATAAAAATCAATACAAGCTGCATTATCTTTCAATTCATGCCCACATTGTTCACAAAACATAAAATTCACCAGATTTCTTTTTAATGTATCATATTGTTTAAGTCATTAATAAATGAATCTCTGTCTGCAATCTTTTTGTTTTTAATTCTTTTCATTTTTATCTTAAAAGA
>JAQXHO010000112.1 GCA_029007315.1 Oscillospiraceae bacterium | reverse complement strand
TACGGTTTTGCCCTCGCGAGGACAGCTGATATTTTTGCATGTTTTCCGCAGTTCTGCTGCCATTTCATCACGGTTTTCACGTCGAAAATTATGTTTGACCAGGAATTTTACCTGACTGTCATCCCAATGCAGTACTGCATGCGATTCCAAGAGACATTTTGTAATATTCTTCGTCTTTGTGAAATTCATTGACATAATCAAAATCGGTTTTGCCAAGTGTCAGCATTCCGATTTCCGTCAGCAGAATATCGCCATTTTTGATTTGTGGCTGGGAACGTTTATCAGTTCTCATTCTTGCCGCTTTTTTGATCAGGTCGGACTTTGCCATTGCCTGCCCCACCATGAATAATCCGCTTGGTGTGATAAGCCGTTCATCACTTAATACCACTTCTATTTTCCGCATAGCTCTTTTCACCCTCCGGGTGCTGTTTTCACAGCTGTTCTTTTTCTTCTATTTTACCATATTTCTGTGGTTTTGAAAAGTAGCAGGATTTCAAGTCTGCGGATTAAGGGTACTGTTTTAAAAATTTCTTCTATAAATACAGAAAATTTTTTGATTTTTTCATTGCCTATTTCAATTTTATATGTTATACTCATTTTATGGTCACTCGCTTTCTTTGTTTTTTGCCAATTACATTTTAGCACTTTGTGACCGTAAGAGCAACTGTTTTTTTCAGTTGCTCTTTTTTCTTTGCCTACTTTTATTTTACACTAATTTTTTTGTCAGAGAGCTGAGAAAAAACAAAAAAACTGCCGCATTTTTCATTGCGGCAGCCTTTTACTATTCAGAAATTTACTTTATCTCAGAGTGATACGCCTGCAGTGACTTTACGCCGAACTGCTTTTTCTCGATAATTGCACGAATACCCTCTGCTGTTGCCTTTGCAGCAGCCATTGTTGTGATATATGGAATTCTGTGCTTGATTGCAGCCTTACGGATATAGCTGTCATCATGAATACTTGTCTTGCCGGCAGGAGTATTAATAATAAGCTGAATCTCATGGTTTGCGATCTGATCCGGAATATTCGGACGTCCCTCATAAACCTTGAAAATTCTCTCTGCAGGAATACCTGCTTCTGTTATCATCTTGTGAGAACCGCCGGTTGAAAGAATTTTGAATCCAAGAGCATGGAATGCAGCAGCAATTTCAAGAAGCTCCGGCTTATCACGATCACATACGCTGAGAAGAACTGTTCCCTCAATAGGAAGCTTGACCTGTGTTGCCTCCTGTGCCTTGTAGTATGCTTCGCCAAAGGATTCAGACATACCAAGAACTTCACCTGTGGAACGCATTTCAGGTCCCAGAACAGGGTCAACCTCCTGGAACATATTGAACGGGAATACTGCTTCCTTTACGCCGTAATGCTTTATCTCACGGTCCTTCAGATTTTCAACCGGTGACGGATTTCCTGTGAATTCAGAGGTCATTATCTCAGTAGCCAGCTTAACCATATTGATATCGCAGACCTTGGATACCAGCGGAACTGTTCTTGAAGCTCTCGGATTTGCTTCCAGTACATAAACTGTATCGCCTTCAATAGCGTACTGCATATTCATAAGACCACGAACATTCATTTCAACGGCAATCTTTCTTGTGTAATCCTTGATTGTTTCGATCATCTCATCAGAGAGATTCTTTGCAGGCAGGATACAAGCTGAGTCGCCGGAGTGTACGCCTGCAAGCTCAATATGCTCCATAACAGCAGGTACAAAGCAATGTGTGCCGTCGGAAATAGCGTCTGCTTCACATTCTGTTGCGTGATTAAGGAAACGGTCGATCAGAATAGGTCTGTCAGGTGTTACGCCAACAGCTGCAGACATATAAACACGCATCATCTCGTCATCGTGAACGATTTCCATGCCTCTGCCGCCTAATACATAGGAAGGACGAACCATTACAGGATAGCCGATCTTATTTGCAATTTCCAGAGCTTCGTCAACATTGACTGCCATTCCTGCTTCTGGCATAGGAATGCCCAGTCTGTCCATCATAGCACGGAAATGATCTCTGTCCTCTGCAAGGTCAATAGTTTCCGGAGTTGTACCAAGGATATTAACGCCGTTCTTTTTAAGATCAGCCGCAAGATTCAGCGGAGTCTGACCGCCGAACTGTGCAATAACGCCCAACGGCTTTTCCTTTTCATGAATGCTAAGAACATCTTCAAGAGTAAGAGGCTCAAAATACAGCTTATCGGAAGTATCATAGTCTGTAGATACAGTTTCCGGGTTGCAGTTTACGATAATTGACTCAAAGCCCATTTTCTTCAGAGCAAGTGCCGCATGAACACAGCAGTAGTCAAACTCAATACCCTGACCAATTCTGTTAGGACCGCCGCCCAGGATCATAATCTTCTTTTTATCGGAAGAGGGACTCTTGTCCTCATCAAGGTGATATGTGGAATAGTAGTAAGCAGCATTCTGTGTACCGCTTACGTGTACACCTTCCCATGCCTCACGGATACCGTATTCATATCTTGCATTGCGGATATCCTCTTCCGGAACTTCCAGAAGCTGGCTGAGATAACGGTCACTGAAACCGTCAAGCTTTGCCTGGCGGAGTGTATCCTTTGCAGGAACGCTGCCCTTCATTGCAATAAGAGCTTCTTCTTCTTCAAGGATTTCCTTCATCTGCTCAAGGAACCAGTGCTTTATCTTTGTAAGCTCATATATCTCTTCAATAGTCGCACCCTTGCGAAGTGCCTCATAAATAATGAACTGACGTTCACTTGACGGGAAACGCAGCATTGAAAGTAGCTCTTCCTTTGAAAGTGAATTAAAGTTCTTGGCAAAGCCAAGACCGTATCTGCCTGTTTCAAGGCTGCGGATAGCCTTCTGGAATGCTTCCTTGTATGTCTTGCCGATGCTCATTACTTCGCCTACAGCTCTCATCTGAGTACCAAGCTTATCTTCTGCGCCCTTGAACTTTTCAAATGCCCAGCGGGCAAACTTAATAACAACATAGTCACCGCCTGGAACATACTTGTCAAGTGTGCCGTACTTGCCGCAGGGAATGTCTTTAAGAGTCAGACCGCAGGCAAGAAGCGCAGAA
>JAQXHO010000111.1 GCA_029007315.1 Oscillospiraceae bacterium | reverse complement strand
TTTTATTTATCTCATAGCATCCTGCCGTCCATGCATCTTATAAATACGGTCTTGCCCGAACTGGTTGACATAGTACCGTCAGGCATTCTTTCTGAACGTTCGTAATTACCGTTTCTGTCATACTTTTCCTTTACCAGGAGAGTGCCCTGATTATCAAATACATTGCATTCATAAATACCCGCAACGCAATCACAGAATTCAGAAACACGCTTCCCGTCAGATAATTCTATATTTTTTACAGTAGTACCATCTGAACTGCTGTATTCTGAAACCATAAAATTATTCCATGTACGTTCCTCGCTGTATACAGTACCGATTTTATTCTTAGGCAATTCATGGCCATCTAACCACAGCTCAACTTCACTCACAACTTTAGGCTCATTCTTTTCCTTTCTGGAATTACCATAATAATCAAAGTAACAATAATCAAACATTTCACTTCACCTCACTGTTATATTTTACATATGCTTCTCTTAACACATCGCCAACCATAAATGGTATGTATGCTTTGTTTACATCTGGAAAATTCTCAGATACAATATCAATAAGCTTAGAATAATTACTTCTTTCATTTATCTTATTGCGGGCATAGCTGACATCTCTCATATTTTCCTGCGGATCATCTTCAAATGTTGTAAAAAAATATGATGTATCGAATAAATAATTAACGTTTTTCTGATTTGCAGTTCCATTTTCAATTGAACGAACTGCATCACAACATTTTCTTATAAGAATAATCTGTTCTTCATTAAATCTTTCAAGCATGGTTTATTCTCCTTTTCTTTTAGTAGTTATAACGTTTTTTAAGCTGCATGAATATCAGTTCTGATGTATTCTTTATATACTCTTCAGTATCATCAGAATTATTGTTTATCACGTTGATATTATCATCATCGCAGCATTTTCTTACCATGGATTCAATGTCCTCAATGATAAGTTCTTCATCCATATCTTTTTGCAATCCAAAGGCTATCAGTGCTGAATATCCTATCTGCATTCTGTCTAAATAGTCAATCATCACCTCCACCTGTGGTCTTCTGAAATTATTTGATTCTATGAACATAACTTGTTCCTCCTTTTAAAATTATCCATTTCATTATGGATTTATTATATTGTTTATAGTGTGTTATTTTTTAATTTTTCTTCACCTGACAGATTGATTATGATATATATTTTTTTCGCTTAAAAGGTTTTAGTCATAATAATCGTACTCTTATGTGTCACAATACCGGGTCTGAAGATAACAAAAAATACTGTAATCAAATCTGTATCAGATTATGTAAAAGTACACCTGTTAATGTAAATAATGCACTCATAGATTATTTTTCCAAAGAAAATATACTCTCAGCCGTCCGGTATTTAAACACATATTTCCGTGACGCAAACCCGGAAGTTGTTTAATGTAAAAATGGTAAAAAATGCACAATGACTATATATTATATATAGCTTTGTGCAAAATTTACCATTTCCAGAATTGCGTTTCTCACTCAATAACAGCCTGGTCAACAGGAAAACGGGCAAAAACTTTTACAGTACAATCGAATCTCAGTAATCTTGCTCTTCCAACGGCCTGTTCAATAAGTGATTCAAGCATCCATAATTGAATTTCTCTTAGTTTCTCATTATCAAAAGTACATATATCAAAACTATATCCGTTATACTCCGTTCGCATTAAATGCATACTGTAATTATCCACATTAACTCCTGCTGCCATTCCATATAGCTTGTATACCTGATCGCTTATATTTGGCAACCCGATAACAGATATATTTTTACCTTCAAGGCAATTCAGTCCCTCTACTGCACCATAATGATAAGCAGTATTAAAAAATTTTTCATGGGCTTTGAATGTAATAACTGTATCTTCACCTATCAATTCCTTGATATAATCCATGATATTTTCCTGTGTATTAAGAACATGGCGACTAAACGTATACTTAGGAAACAGCCTCAGATGTCCCATATATCTTGCCATCTTACATGAGTAATAATAAACATTATAATAAGTAAGCATCCTGTATATATCAGCATTTGCAGTTGCAGACATTATTATAGCCTTTTTGCACGGGAGCCATTTTCTTTTAATGAATGTAGTTTCAATTCCGTTGTTGTAAACATAGCATGAATTTGCTAAATCCAGTATATTGCTTTCTACATTATCCAAAGCCTCAATAAGTTCATCCGTAATTTTAATTGTCTCGTTCTCTCTAAAACTATAATATTGATATTTGTTTACAGAAGCGATTACTGACCTGAGTTTGTTCTCTATTGTTTTTGATAATATACCGCTTTCCAGAACAGATAAGATATCTTTATTATTCACCGTATTTGTTGATAGCATAGTACGCATAATATCCTCATCTATAATAACTTCTCTTCCCTTTAGTATTCTGCTTTTAGGTGTGCTGAGCAATAACCTGTCATGTGTAGTAATTATATGTCCCGTATAATATTTGATACTTTGTAGTTCATCAAGAAAATTACTCAAAGCCTTATAATCAGGGTGATTGCCAGGAAGTGTTTCACAAATATCAACCATCTTTTTTATGGCATATTTACCCGCCCCAACAGAATAAATATGATTTATTTTATTCTGAATTTCAGGCGTAAATTGCGGCATCTCAGGCGTATAAGCAATATTTTTGATGCCTTTTGAGAGTGCTTTATAATAAATTTCCATTTTTAGTTTGTGGGTCGGCACTGCAATAAGAAATATCCTTTCAACCTTTCCCTGCTCGGTTTCATACGGCAGATTATTCAGATTATCAAGATACAGATTAGTCTTTCCAATTCCCGTCTGTGCTCTGATTACATGAACACCTTCCTTATCGGAATATACTGCTTTCTTAAAATTTTCCCTTAAACTTTCCTCCGCTTCTTCTATTGATACATACTGCTTTCTCTCTGTCTGTAAAATCGTTGTCCTCCCAGGCTTTGCAGTTAAAATCATATTCTTTCCATGCAGGCATTCTTTTTCATACGGGCAATTTATACAGCCTTGCGGATGATAATCCATTTCAATCAGAATATTAAGAATATTCTTCCAATTGCGATTGAAGTAAGCCTCACACTCGGCATTTTTATCAGACTGCAATATCCGAAGAAATTCATTTTTTCCTTTTTCTATATTAATGAGATTTGAAGCAATATGAAAAAGCTGAGGATAATAATAGTATTCATTACCGTCAGCAAAGTCCCTGTATAATCTGCATTTTTCATACAATACACTCCAGGCAAAATTTCTTGTAACAACTCTTCTTCCTTTATTCTTTACTGTACTGACGGGTAATTCATTAATTGTTCTTTCATAACATAATCCCCCGTCCTTGATAACGGGCAGACGCTTTTTATGCTTTATGTTATATTTTTGATAGAACTTCTCAATCTCTCTTATATAATGAGTATCGCCATATCTGTCATTCATATATGTCACAAAGGCAATCAGCATATCCTGACCTGATATTTCAACAGGCTTATCAGCAAGTTCCAGCAATCCCTTCCCGCCAAAGAACATACGGGAACTGTCCTTGCAGACTTCATCACACGCTTCAAAGATTTTCATGAAGATAGCTGTAGATGCTTCACATGTAAACGAGTCTGTAATCATATCAGTAAGTGCAAACACTACTCTGAACTTCTCATGAGTATCCGAGTATGAAAACGTTTTATATGCAAACAGAATTGGAAGCCTGTACTTATCGGCCTTGTTTTTTATTTCAGAAAAAGAGATACCGCTATCGAAATCAAGTGCTATAAGCTGCTGGCCGATGTAGTTTTCTTTCTTACGTTTTCCATTATAAACTGCTGGACTAAAAGTACATCCGCACTCCCCAACCTCCTGCGCAAGCTCCTTATAATCCATGCGCCTTGTGTATAATTGATTACTTATTTTTCCTATTTCATTTCCTGATGGTTTTGATTTAAAGCGTGTCTTGTTGAATGATACATCGTATTCTTTCATATACAAACAACTCCTTACAAAATATTTTTAATATCTTGTTGTTGATTGTTTGTTTTTTATCATTTGACAACATATACGTAAAGCTCTTTACAGGTTTGAGATGTAATAACCTGTCATCTAACAAAATGAAACCAAAACAGAAAAAGTTAAAGAAAATATATGATGAGTCTTTGCTGAATCCGAGGGAGGAATGTTTCCACAGGGAGCATCGGGTTCAGCCTAAGGACAGAGGGACACTGCAATTATCCTCTGTTCTCGCTCCTTGTGCCAGACTCCCGTTCTCCTCTATGACACCCTGTGCTGCAGTGGCACAGGCGGATTTTTTTACAAAAACAAAAATTAGTTCCGGTTTTTGAAAATGGTTTTATGTTTTTGCCTGTATTTACAGTATTTTTACTATATAAACACTCTATCATTTACGTTTTCTGGAACTGCTTTTATATTTTTTTATGTTAACATAGAGAAGAGATGCCATTTGAAGGCATCTCTTTTTCACTTTCTAATATCGGGAACAGTAACCTCAATAAATCTGTTATTCACAAGTTCACCCATATCATCTTCAAGGTTTCCTATCACAAGACAATGACGTTTTTTCAGACTTCCAATTTTATCGACGAACTTTCCCGGAGGTTTAAGTCCGTTTGATTCTGCTGCATTCTTAGCATCTGCCCTGTCGCCTAATTTGAAAATCAGTTTTACGTCAGCCTGGTTCATCATGCTGTACTGCTTAGG
>JAQXHO010000110.1 GCA_029007315.1 Oscillospiraceae bacterium | reverse complement strand
GATGATGTGATGCTCACGCTCATTCTTGTGACCGCAGGCTGCCCAGTCAGACTTATCAGGCAGTTCTGTCTTAGGTTCCGGGAATGTTACAGGCTCCATCATCTGACCCAGCAGACCGTCTGCAAGGATCATAACAGGTGTGCGGTATTCATCAGCCTTGTCAAATGCAAGCGTTACAGTATCAACCATTTCCTGAACGGAACAGGGAGCATATACTATAATATGAAAATCGCCGTGACCCATAGCCTTTGTAGCCTGGAAATAGTCAGACTGTGCAGGCTGGATCGAACCCAGACCGGGACCGCCTCTCTGTACATTTATGATAACTGCCGGCAGGTCTGAACCTGCCATATAGGAGATACCCTCTGCTTTAAGGGAAACGCCCGGTGATGAAGATGATGTCATGGCACGAACGCCTGTTGAAGCTGCGCCCAGAACCATATTTATAGCGGCAATTTCAGACTCAGCCTGTAAAAATACGCCGCCTGCCTTTTCCATACGCTTAGCCATATAGGCTGAAAGCTCTGTCTGAGGTGTAATCGGGTAACCAAAGAAACATTTGCAGCCGCAACGGATAGCAGCTTCTGCCAGTGCTTCGTTACCCTTCATAAGACTTCTTTCCACGATAAATTCACTTCCTTTTATTTCTCAATTTTAATAGCGCAATCGGGACACATCATTGCACACATCATACATGATATACAAGCGTCCTGGTCAGTACAGACTGCTGTAAAATAACCCTTTTCGTTACGCTTTTCCTTCTGGATAGCAACCAGCTTCTTAGGACAGGCTGTTACACACAGACCGCAGCCCTTACAGCGTTCAAATCGAACCTGCATCTTTTCCATGTATCTCTACCTCCTTTATCTTTACTCTTCCCAGACAGGTTTTACATAGACCTCGCATGGAATACCATCCGGCACACGCACATCAAGATCCTTTCTGTAAACATTTCCTGCAAGAGGAAGATGCGCCTTTTCCGCAATTTTTTCTGCATAAGGAATACTTCTCAGAATTATTTCCGGTGTTGTTTCCTTTCCCAGATTTGAATTGTTTATTATACCTGTATGTTTCATTTTAGAAACGTCTTCTATCTCATACATGAGCTGCAGAGCTTCCTGCGGATCCTTTGTCAGATATCTGTAGCAGTTGACAACATACAGCATATCAAGGTTTTCCCTGTACTGCATGAGAGCGTCAGCATATCTTCCAAGGCCTATTGCACCTGCGTCGTCGCCGCCCACATCTATGATAAGATATCCCGGCTCATATGCCATTCTTTCAATATCAAAGGATATGGCAGGAATATCAAGGCTTGTGTTTGCGTACATTGAAGCTGCAAGTGTAACGCCTTTCTCCCGGAACATCTTTTCAAAATCTGCTGTACGGAAATAAGGATTTACTATGTCAAAATCAACTATTGTCACTTTTTCACCGCTGTCGGCAAGATTTATTGCCATATTTACAGCGAAATTTGTTTTTCCGGTGCCGTAATGCCCGGTTACTATGGTTATTTTTTTCATAGCTGCCTCCATTTATCTGCATTGCCCGTATCAGTAAATTATATCACATATTTTTTAATTTGCAATAGCAAAGATATAATCTTTTTATTAAGGAAATATTTTTGGTGTTTCCCATGATAAAAGGAAAAGCCGTTTCTGACCCATTGCATCAGAAACGGCTATGTATCTCTTTCAAAGCATAATTTATACTATTAAAGCTGCTTTGCAATCTTCTTTCTTACTTCTTCATCTTCAATATTGATTATGCCGAAATCCTTTTCCTTATAGTTCCAGTATGCCCTGCCGATATTATATTTATCAAAAACAGCACATATATCAGCAGTCCAGTTGAGTTTGGAAATATCGTCTGCAAGATCAATTACTCCGTATTCACCGCAGTACAGCGGAACATTTTTTTCTTCGGCAGCTGCAATGGCATTTTTAAAGAGAAATTCAAAATATTCTACTGATACTTCCGGCAGATCTTCTTTGTAAATACCGCTTACCAGCTGCGGCGACAGCATACGGCTGTGTTCCCTGTAAACCTCCAGGCTTTCAGGATATTTCACCCTGAAATCAGAAGGCATATTCTCCACCCAGTATGCACCCTGATGAGTAAAAATCAGCGGTTCATAGCTGTGAAATGTAAAGACCACCCTGTCATCCTTCGGATCTGCAAGTTCCGGTACACTAAGCACACTGTTATACATAGTGCCACCGAAAATTATCCATGACTGAGGTGCAATTCTGCGTATCTCAGCAATGGCTTCAAGAGCTGTTTTATTCCATGCCTCTGCAACCTCCGGCTCAACTATCTCATTAAGAAGTTCAAAAGCAACTCTTTCATATTTATCACCGTATCTTGCAGCGATATTTCTCCAGAGAGCGTAAAAACGTCCTTTAAGCTTATCGTCATAGAAGAAAACCGTCTTGTCCGTCTTATCCAGAGGGTCAAAGGAATAGCCGAAAGTTTTATGAATATCAATAATGATATTCAGATTGTATTTTTCGCACCATTCAATGCATTTGTCAATATAGGCGTATCCTTCTTCTTTAACAGAACCGTCTTCCTCTTCAATAACCATATAGTCAACAGGCAGTCTTACATGGTCAAGACCAAGCTCTGCTATATAGGCGATATCTTTCTCTGTAATAAAACTGTTATAATATTCCGGAGATGTATCATTTGCCTGAGATAACCAGCCGCCCAGATTTATTCCGTGCATATATCCGTCAAATTTGCGCATAAACATTATTCCTTTCTGTAATTATTAATGCAGTTACATTATAACATCATTTTTCTCTATTGTATAACAAATTTATAGCTTTTATATCAACGTTATGATGTGGTTTAAAATGTTTAGGCAATACCGCACAAAGACTGTGTGCAAGATGCACAGTCAGGCGTACTTTGTGCGGTATTGCCTTTATGCTTTTGCTTTCTTTTTTGCTTTCAGAATAAGCCTTGAAACCAGCAGCCCTATCTCAACTGCGGCAATGGCTCCTGCAATATCAAGCAGAACGTGCTGCTTTACGAATACAGTTGACGCAAACACAAGAAGTGTAAATACAAGCATAGCGTATTTATACCATTTAGCCGGTTTTCTCAGATACATGGCACCTCTGAAGCATACCCAGCTTTCAAGGCAGTGTACAGACGGAAAAAGATTATCCGGTGCGTCAGCAGCATAGATATAAGCAGTAATACGGCTCCATATATCATCGCCTATTATCTCAGGGCGAGCAACGGTGGTCGGGAAAAAGACAAAACATAAAAAAGCCAATCCTTTAGCAATAAGTTCTCCAATAAATATCCATGTAAATACAGGCTTGTTATCCCGTGCTATCATTACATAACCTACCACCCACTGAACGTAGGCAAGTATATATATTGATATAAAAAAGGGAGAAAAAGGTATAAGCTCGTCTGCTGTTGTCTGCATTTCATAGTGCTGAAGATCCTCGGTAAAAAGCCTTGTGCCAAAATATGTAACAGCATTAAACAGGACCATTATCGTCAGCGGAACATAAGCATATCTCGGCAGTATTTTATTTTTTTTCAGGCTCGTTGCAATCATTATTATACACCTTTTATATTTTTATATTATTCGCTTGGAATCCGGATATCTGTAATCCGTACAATCTATCTGGTAGTATAACATTTAAAACTATGTCTTGTCAAGAGTATTAACGAAATTATGCGAATTGATCACATTTTCCATGTAATCTGACATTGCGGTCCGGTTCTTCGCAGAACAGAAATTGTCGTCTTAATTTCTGCACTTGACAACGAATGGTCTATTGATTATAATATAAGAAAACGAACGTTAGTTGTACAAGGAGGGAAATATTATGGATAAAGCACCAACAAAAGACAGAATTCTGGATTCGGCGCTTACTTTGTTTTCCGAAAAGGGTTATGACGGCGTCGGAGTTGATCTTATTGCAGAAAATGCAGGTATAAAAGGGCCTTCTCTTTACAAACATTTCAAAGGAAAAGAGGATATACTCGGAGAACTTATCGAAAAGGCAGAGAGATACTATAATGCCAATTTCGGTTCAGTGAAAAATCCCGGCAAAACACCCTCATCTATGGAAGAACTGATCGTCATGTCACTGCAAAGGGTACAGTTCACACTTCATGACCCATTGATAAAAAAGGTAAGAAAGCTGCTTGCTATGGAGCAGTTCCGAAACAAAGACATTGCCCTGCTTGCCACGAAATACAATATTGACTGCGTACAGGAAATATATAAACAGATATTCAGCGCTATGATAGAAAACGGAGTCATGAGAAAATGCGACCCGGAACTGGCTTCCGTGACTTTTGCAGCACCTGTATCTCTTTTTATACAGATGTGCGACAGAGAACCTGACCGTGAACAGGAAGCAATGGAGCGTATCGAAAAATTTTTCCGGTACTTTGCGGAAGAATACAAAATATGACCCTGTACAGCAAATATAAATATGCCCTCTGCCGGAACAATACAGCAGAGGGCATTTGTCAGCTATAATATACCTTTAAGACAACATCCGGAATTTTTATATTCAGCTGTATCTTTGAAAAACGCTTTCCGTATTTTCCCATTTGATCATCTGAGGCAACCACGGGAAATAAGAAGTCATCACCATTTCGCAGAATATCCGGAACCATGCGGAAGAATGTTCATCGGGAACTGCGTTACGGATGATTTTTCTGCTCATTGAAACGGTCAAGCACTGCTGTTATATCTTCCGGCAATCGTTTTCTGCATTCAGCCGCTATTTCATCCGGAATGCCATAGAATGCCTCAGCTATACTGCCTGCTATGCAACTGAGAGTGTCACAGTCACCGCCGAGAGATACTGCGGTGCGTACAACGTCTTCAAAGTCCTGCCCTTCCAAAAATGCTGTAATCGCTTCCGGAACCGTTTCCTGACAGGTTTCAACATGATGATATTCCGGTCTGATTTCATCACAGGTTCGGGAAAGGTCATAACCAAATTCATCTGTGATGTAGTTTCTGATTTGCTCCTTGCTGCTTCCGGTTCTGGCAAGGTATATTGCACTGGCAGCTGCCTCAGCTCCTTTTATGCCTTCCTTATGACTGTGTGTTACCGACGCAGTAAGCACCGCTATGTGACGTGTAGTTTCAATATCCTCAAAAAGCCACCCTGCCGAAGATACTCTCATGGCAGAACCATTGCCAAAGCTGCCATAGGGTTTCGGATTTTTCTGATACAGCCAGCGGATAAACATACCGCCATATCCCGCATCAGGATATTTCCTGCCCCACTTCTGCATAGATGCAGCCAGTGCTGCTGTGATATTCTCATCTGACTGTCCGAGAGTATCAAGCAGTGCCTCAGCAACTGCAATTGTCATAACGGAATCATCGGTAAACCCGGAATTTCTGCTGAAAAGCGGAAAGTCCTTTGTTTTATTGCCTCTGTCAAACTCATAAGGCGCTCCAATCATATCACCTGTTAATGCTCCGATCATATCGAAAAACCTCCTTTTCTTTGATGATTCCATTATACCACACAAAAAAAATAAAGTGGTCGTTTGTCAGGCGACAAATGAACGACTTCCCACGTTATTCGCCAAGAATAGGCTGTCCGTATTTAAACAGAACAGCGTTTATCTCGAAAATATCATATATACCGTTTTTTACGCAATATGTAATAATAAGGTCGAATTTACTGCTGGGAGAAAATGCAATCTCTGCTCTTGACAATAGATCCATCATAGCCGGCAAATCAAGTTCCAGTGCAATTGCTAAAGCAACTGCTGTCTTTTTCTTTGGTTTGTAATCAGCCTTGCAGCGTATGCGTGAGAAAACCTTTCTGTCGATATTTGCTTTCTTATAGACAGTAACATCGTCCATTCCGCTTGCGTCTATCAGTTTCAAAAGACGCTGCTGGAAAGTTTCTCCTGCATTTTCAAGTATTCTGTCAAGGCTTTTTTCTTCTGTTATATCCTCTTTATTTTCCTCAAAAGCACAGATTCTGTCCTGTTCCTCAGGTTTCGAACGCCGCAATTTGCTGCGGCTGATGTATCCGGGTGTTTTACCAAAATCGGAATACTCAGCATCATGGATCAGAGAAACGCCGTTCTCATCAATATATTCATCTATATTTCCTGCAATCCTGCCGGAAAGTATAAAGGATTTCCGGTCAAATACAACAAGAATAACCTTCATATCATGGGACAGAAGAAAATCGCTGACTGCACTGAGAGCAACGCTTAACGCCTTGTCTTTGGGAAAGCCATACACGCCTGTTGCAATAAGCGGAAATGCTATGCTCTTTGCTGACAGCTTTGCAGCCAGTGAAAGTGATTTTTCATAACAGGAGCGCAGCACTTCACATTCGCCGTGCCTGCCGTCATTCCACACAGGACCGACTGTGTGAATGATGTATTTTGCCGGTAGATTAAAGGCAGGAGTCACCGCCGCTTCTCCCGGATTTATACTGCCGATCTTTTTCCGTTCTGCCAAAAGCGCATCTGCACCGGCTGCATTGTATACTGCGCTGTCAGTACCGCTTCCGATTACAGGCTGAGGATTCGCTGTGTTTACGATGATATCGGCTTTCACTTTTGTAATATCGTTCCGGATTATCTGAAACGGCATAATGCTGCCACCTTTCAAAATAATTATTTCATGCTGCTGATAAAGCTGCGCGGTTCACTGGAATATACTTTCTTTCTGACAAATAATTATTTCATCAGCATACTTTTCATCATGCAAAGGTCAGAAACATTGAGTTTTCCGTCTTCACACAGATCTGCATTTTCTCTGCACTCAAGCTTTATGCCGGGAACTGCAAGAAGCCATTTCTGAAAAAGAACAACATCAGCAGCATTGAATTTGCCGTCTGCATTTACATCACCAGTAATCCGGCTGTTTGCTGATTCTTTTTCCATAAGATATTTTGAAAAATGAGTAAATGTGAAATCTGCTTTGTCAATTATCCAGCCCGCCATAATACTATTGCGTTTGCTTTCCGGAATTTTATAATCTCTGTACTTTTCCTCGTATGTATCTAATGTGGAATCTCCAAAGAGAATCACCGGTTCAAATTCAAAGTGATAGTACCCAAAACTTCCATAACCGCAAACGTGTTCCAGAATATCTCTGTAATCAGAAACCCGGGGATTTACTATGCTTCGCTCGTAGTACGGCAATGTATCCGACATTAAATTAGAATATCCATAATAAATTTCTCCGTTTTTTCCAATCCATGCAAGACTTTTTCCGCATTGCCCTCTTATTACATGAACCGGTTCATTGTTTGCAATTGTAAACACATCATAAAACTGAGCAATTCCAAAATCTGAAACAGGGTTTTCTGATCCGGTTATCAGTTCGTCAATTCCGTCATGATTCAAATCAAGAAAAGTGTATCCAATGTCAGTAAGTGTATGTTCATCATAACACGGGAACAGATTCACACCATCTATCTGCGGTCTATCCTTATTTTTTATTGAATTGTAAAGGATATCCAGAATTGGCTGATATTGTTTTATATCTGTATTCCTTGACTGGCTCGGAGAGAGATTCTGCGGAAATTCATCTCTAAGATCTGAAAACGGCGTATACGGAATTGAAATGTAATTATCAGTCCATTCAGCTATTTTTGCATTTGCCTGTTCCACGGAAATCAGAGCATTCTCGTCCTTATAGCAATATTGCTCCGGTCTGTTATAATAGTCTTCCGGATTATCATAGTATTGCCAGAAGCAGTCCATTTTACCTTCATTTGTAACATAGTCGGAGAACAGAATCTCTTTCAATTCAAGATTTAATTCCGGATTATCAGAACCTAATCCGTCAATTGTCAACGTATTTCGGGCAGTTGTTTGAGAAGGCGCACCGCCAAAAACAAATTCATATAGATCGAAGTTTCTGCCTATTGAATACTGTATTCTGGAATAACAAATTAATACAGCGTGAGGTTTGTTATTGGAAATTGTATATGCAATCATAAACGATTTCTCATCATATAATGTTCCCAGAATAAGCTCATCTGTTCCATCGCTGTTCAGATCAATAAAAGCATATCCTGTATCATCAAGATTGAAATACGAAATTCCGTCTGCTGTTTCAACGATATTCTCCAGGTCGTGAGTTTCGTGCAACATGGCATAGTAGTAATCTTTTAATACAGACTGATAAGCATAAATATCCTTTAAACGCTCAGATGGACTAACAGTAAATACAGCTTCTCTCTTTATATTTTCTCCTGTTTCTGATGCGGCTGAAATGTTTATTGATTGCATCATCACACAAACAGCGGAAAATAGAACAGCTAAGAATAAGACTATTTTTTTCTTTATCAATACAATCACCTCAGATTTACGATTTCATTATTCATAACATTTCAGATTTTTAAGCTTCATTCCTGCACTTTTTCTCCCTGACCCACTCTGATGCATCTAAAAGCAGGCGCCGGATCATCACAGGCAGATACATTATTCTAATTTCCGTGACTTTATATGAGTTTTCCCTGTCCAGCTGGACAGGGAAATTTTGTTACAGTACAAATCCGCTGATAAGGCGGCACAGCGCTGCAATGTTGTAATTGCTGACAAAATCAAACTTTACTTTGCCAAGTCCCGAAAACCACAGCTCAAGCTCGGTGTCCAGATCAATTGTACCCGCTGTTTCCACCGAAAAAGCCTGAATTTTGCTGTAGGGAAGTGATGAAAAATCCTTTTTCTTTCCGGTCAGTCCCTGAACGTTGATGGCAATAATTCTCTTGTTTGTGAACACAACTCCGTCACGCATTGCCTGGAACATTCTAAGAATGGTTTCGCCTTCAACAAACATGGGTGTAATCCAGTTTAAGTATTCCTGGTTCTGAACCGGTCTGAGTTTCATGAATGAAGCGTTAGTAAAATCAATCATTTTATCCAATTCTTTACTGTTATTATGTATTTTTTCAAAGCTGAAGTTAAGCTATGTCTTAATAATACAATTAAATTATACCATATTTCTAAAAAAAGTCAATAACAAACAAATAAATTGACAGTTATTCTTAAAGAATCTGTTTTTTCAATCGTTTACGCTCCTCGGTGTCTTTCTGTTCATATTATAACGCCGCAGCGTATATTTTTAATAGGCGGTTTATTTTTTGAAAAAAAAACTGATTTGAAATTGACAAGCGTAAATCACAGTAGTATAATAATTTTGCGGCACATCATATTAATAATGATGATTTCCCTGTTTAATGGCGAAGTATGTTCAGCCTGTCAAGGGCAATCAGTGCTGCGAATTTTTATTTTATAATCACACAGGAGGACATAAAAATGAAGAGAAAAAGTTTAAAATCAAAGAAAATTGTTGCTGCTGTACTGGCAATTGGTGTCGTATCAGGTTGTGCACCAATGGTTATCACTGGTACAAATAATTTTGTAATTTCAGCAAGTGCGGCTGATTACACAGAATATGAATCTGACAATATGCTTTTTAATGTTTACGAAGACCATGCGGAGCTTGCTAAGGCAACAGATAAGACCATTGTCAGTGCTGATATTCCTTCTGCTGTAAGTGGAGTTCCTGTGACGATAATTGGTTTAAGCGCATTTCAGAATTGTACATCTCTAAAAGAAGTGAATATTCCGGATAGTGTGGATACAATCTCCATCTCCGCATTTCAGGGAGATACAGCAATTGAATCCGTGAATCTTGGAAACGGTGTGAAAACTATAGGCAATAAAGCTTTCTCAGGCTGTACTAAGCTTAAAGAGTTTATTATTCCTGATTGTACGACTGATATGGGAGAGTCTATTTGCTTTGGTAACACAGCACTTGAATCAGTTATCATAGGCAATTCCATTGATACAGTTGGAAGAGAGTCATTTAACGGCTGTGAAAATCTTGTATCAGTAACTATAGGAAATAATGTGAAAACAATTGAATTTGAGGCATTTAAATCATGCTCCTCTCTTGAAACTGTAACTTTACCTGATTCACTTACTACAATAGGCAATCAGTCATTCAGCTACTGTACTGCACTAAAAGAAGTGAATATTCCGGATAGTGTGGATACAATCTCCATCTCCGCATTTCAGGAAGATACAGCAATTGAATCCGTGAATCTTGGAAACGGTGTGCAAACTATAGACAATAATGCTTTCTCAGGCTGCAACATGGTGAAAGAACTCATTATTCCTAACAGCGTAACGAAATTGGGAACAAATGTATTCCAAGGCAACAGTTCACTTACTACTGTAATTATCGGAAAAGGTGTCGAGAATATTTCCAATTCTTTATTTTATAACTGTAAGAACCTTACCTCTGTTACAATAGGCAGTAATGTAGAAAAAATAGATTACAATTCATTTTACAATTGCTCATCACTTGAAAACCTTACAATTCCTGCAACAGTCACAAATATTAATTCTTATGCATTTGTAAACTGCACTTCTCTCAAAACCATAAGCGGATATGATGACACATACGCACAGACTTTTGCCGCAGAAAATGACTATGAATTCATTTCTCTTGGTACAGCGCCTGAAGATGAGAAAATAAATAAGGGTGACGTAAACGAAGACGGATTGATCGACATAGCAGATGCTGCAATAACACTTACTATGTATGCAAGTTCAGCTTCAGGTTTAGATATGAGCAATTACACGGAAAAGCAACTTAAAACAGCAGACGTTGATGAAAACGACAGCGTTGCCATAAATGATGCAGCATACATTCTAACATACTATGCAAATACCGCAGCAGGTATAGAAGTATCTTTTGATAGTATCATCAGCAAAGCGTGAAGAATTCAGCCCCAACGTAGTAAGCTATGAATAAGACAATATAGATTATCAGAAGCGTAATGGCAGAAACTCCCTGCTGCTACAGTTATTCAAAGCTCAATTGTGATATTGCGGACTCCAATGCAAAGATGCAGGCAGGACTGAACGAGAACATTGAATTTATTGATGCTTATTCATTCATTGATCAGAATGGCTTTGGTTCCTCTGACGGTCTGCATTACAGCAATACAACATACAAGAATATTTACGATTATGTAATATCCGAAATCAAGAAGCAAAGAAAGAAAAGCGGCATTATATGGAGACTTACTTTATGTTTATAAATGCAGCATATCTTCATGGTTCTACACTTGCAATGGTAGACAGTAGTAAACCAATTGTTGTAACAAGTTGTGGAAATTACAGAGTAAAGACTCGTTCAGAAGTGGTAACACATCGTCCAAAGGGAAGAAAAGATTATCAGCTTCTCTATATCGCATCAGGAAAAGCACATTTCTTTATGGGTGGAAATGAAAAAATTGTAACAGCCGGAAATATTATTATTTATG
>JAQXHO010000109.1 GCA_029007315.1 Oscillospiraceae bacterium | reverse complement strand
GGAATAAGAATCAGATTTCCCAAAAGCTTTACAGCAACTCCAAGCATCATAAATTTCACAGGCATATCGGCTTTGCCTATGCCCTGCATTATACTGAACAAGGGAGATACAAGGCAAAGACAGACCATGCCGGGAGCCAATGCCATAAGTGCCTGTGCAGCTATACCGGCTTCTTCTGTATGTCCGCTGTAAAGAGTGAGCATTATCGGCTCTGCAAGCAGCATGAGTCCTATGCCCGAAGGAACTGCTATCAGTCCTGCTGCAAGAATAACAGAACGCACCTGTTCACGAAGAGATTCCTTTCTTCCTCTGGCAAAGGCACGTGAGGCACAGGGCAGAACGCTTCGTCCGAACATATTTGTAACAGAAGGCACAAGATTAAATACTGTCAGCGCCATGCCTGTAAATGCGCCGTATACAAAAGCGGGAAAAGTGCTTTCAGCAGCGGCAGTACCGAAACGCTCTGTAAGAGCATTTATGTTGTGATGCTGTACAAAGCCAAGACAGCGCATTACAGTACACAGGTCAATGACAGATGTAAGAGTTGCAGCTACAGAGCCAAGGGTAATAGGAAGCATTGTAAGGACAAGCCTTTCAGCTATTCGCCGCCGTGACTGCATTTCTGATTTTTTAATATCACACTGCCTTATGCCATCTCCCGAAAGATTTCTGAAAACGAAATATAGAAGTCCTGCTGCGGTGGAAGCCGTCACTCCAAGAACAGCTGCTGCGGCGGCAACAGACAGAATATCCGTTCCCTCAGGAAAGAAAAGCAGAACTTCATCTTCATGCTCAAGCACAAAACCAGACAGCCACAGACCGCATATAACCTTTACAACAGCTTCTGCCGCCTGGGACATGGCAGTGGGGTACATATTCTGCATTCCCTCATAATAGCCACGTTCCACTGCGCTCATACAGCCGAAAAGTGCGGAGGGTGCTATCATAAGTACAGCATACCAGGAGCCGGCATCTCCGGCGGCATATATTGAAAATGGTCTGGCTGCCAGAATTATTATCAGCGTCAGAACGGCTCCAAGAATTGCAAAGAGCAGTCTTGCGGTACTTCTTATTCTGCGCACATTGCCAAAGCAGCCTCTTGCGACTTCTTCCGCTGTAAGTTTTGCAACAGCGGCTGAAAGACCTGTGGCAGATACTGCGTATATGGGCAGAAAAAGTCCGTATGCACAGCCGAAATATCCCATTCCTACTCCGCCGAGAAGATTTGTAAGAGGTATTTTGAATACTGCACCAAGGATTTTTGCCGCCGCCGCTGATATTATAAGTATAAGAGAACCTTTAAAAAAAGTCTGTTTTTTCATATGAAATCCATGCCTTTCCTGCAAAATATGCTCCAATTTAATTTTTTAGAATATTTTCTAAAATTTATGTTGCTGAAACGGAAAATATGTGCTATAATAATAAAGGCACTTTAGGCAATACCGCACAAAGACTGTGCGTTAGATGCACAGTCAAATTTTTTGTCAGATGAAACATAAAACGCAGCTGCTACTTTGTGTATCAGCGAGGCTTTTTGTGAAATATGACGGAAAAGATGCAAGCAGATTACGTGCAGAGTCGTATGACGTGCTTTATGCGATGTTGCCTTTATAATATATGCCGTATAAACTGCCTGAAATCCGTTTCTGTTTGCGGACAGAACAGCAGCTTTAATCTAAACACAGAAAGGATCTATTACCAATGAGATTTCAGTTCTCCGATAATGTTGCTGCGCTTCAGCCGTCAGCAATTCGTGAAATTTTAAAATTTACCGGTATGCCCGGCGTGATCTCCTTTGCCGCAGGCAATCCTGCTCCGGAAGCATTTCCCAAGGAAACAGTTGCAGAAATATCAAAACAGCTCCTCAATGAAAACCCTGTTCTTGCAATGCAGTACAGCATTACAGAAGGCTACCCGGAGCTGAGAACTCTGCTGAAGGAACGTATGGCTAAGGAAGGTGCATACTGTGAGGGAAAAGACGAACTTATCATTACCTCCGGCGCTCAGCAGGCAAATGAGCTTGCCTGCAAGGTTCTGCTTAACAAGGGCGATACACTTATCTGTGAGGCTCCCAGCTTTATCGGTTCACTTAACGCCTTTAAATCCTATGGCGTAAATCTTGTGGGTATTCCGCTTGAACATGACGGAATGAACATTGACGCTCTGGAAGAAGCTCTGAAAGCCAACAGCTCCTGCAAGCTTATCTATGTTATCCCGAATTTCCAGAATCCTACAGGAAA
The DNA here is from genome assembly GCA_029007315.1 of Oscillospiraceae bacterium. Taxonomy (GTDB): domain Bacteria; phylum Bacillota; class Clostridia; order Oscillospirales; family Ruminococcaceae; genus Ruminococcus_C. The sequence goes on along the minus strand of JAQXHO010000109.1, from coordinate 7,040 downwards.
TGTAATGTCCCTGGAAAAGAGAAAGCGTCTTTACGAGCTTGCCTGCCGGTACAATGTGGTAATTCTGGAGGATAATCCTTACGGCGACCTTCGGTATGACGGCGAAAACATTCCTTCCATTAAGAGCATGGATACCGAAAACCGTGTTATCTATTCCGGTACATTCTCAAAGATTCTGGCTCCGGGATTCCGTACAGGCTATGTGATCGGCCCTGCTGAGATCATCTCAAAAATAATTGTGTGCAAGCAGGTTTCCGATGTTCATTCAAACATCTGGGCACAGGCTATATGTGAACGTTTTATGCGTACTGTTGACATGGACCAGCATCTCAGAAACCTCAGAAGCATATACCGCAGAAAACGTGATCTGATGCTCTCTGAAATGGAAAAAACATTTTCAAAGAAGATAAAATACAATAAGCCTGAGGGTGGCTTGTTTATCTGGTGTACACTTCCCGATGACTGCGATATGAATGCCTTCTGCAAAAAGGCTGTTCAGGATTACAAGATCGCTCTTGTTCCGGGCAATGCCTTCCTTATAAACGAAAGTGACAAAACAACATCATTCAGAATGAATTTTTCAACCCCCACTGACGAGCAGATCGTAAAGGGAACAAGAATACTCGGTGCAATGACCAAAGATGTACTGGGCGAATAAAATCAGCTCATTCAATTAAAGAAAGGAAAAAATTATTATGGCTATCAACAGACAAGGTTCTTTTGACAACTACGTTGTTACTGAAAAATATCTTTCCATAAGAAATACAGCTCTCCATTATCCTGCAAAGGATCTGGGCAAATTCGGACAGGGCGAGGTTTACGGCATGGTTATTGATATGCCTCTTAACCCTGTGCTTCTCTGTACCTTAACAGTTTATGCAAACGGTGCCTGCAATCTGCATTTCAACAACGGCGCTGAATATGTAGGCGCTGCTCTTCGTCATCAGACTGTTATCCAGCCGGCAAGACTTCTTGTTGCCAATGCAGCCCATCTCCTGCTGGAGGCTTCTCCGGTTAAGAAATATCCGCTTCCTATGGGCAGACAGCATTATGTTCATATGCTTACAAAGAAAGGCATATACAAGAGAGCTATCGACCCGATGACAATAAAACAGGATACAAAGGAAGCTCAGACCGTTTACGTTCTCTATCAGCAGCTTATGCAGGCTCTTCACACTGCACAGCTTAAAGACCGTGCAAACAACGCCTGAGATTCTTCTATGAAATCCCTCTCATCTAAAAAGAGGGATTTTCTGCTGATAAATTAAAAATAAGGAGCCACAAAATTGAAAAAACGTATAATTTCCCTTATTGCAGCACTGTCCTTTTCTGCATTTACTCTTGCAGCACCTCTATCTGCATCAGCTGATAATATAAATATCGGCGACACAGACCTTGACGGTGAGATAAGCATAAGCGACGCTGCGCTTATTCTTGATTTTTATTCAAAAAATGCCGCCGGCATGGAAGCTTCTATTGACGCCGCTGCTGATGTTGATTCCGATAACTCCATAACCATTGCTGACGCTTCATATGTTCTTACATATTATTCTGAAACTGCCGCCGGTATGTCACCCACATGGGAACGAATACTCGGTATAAGCACAAAACCCGATGTCACTGTCAGCATGGACGGGCTTAACAGCCAGTATGCCTGCCTTATTGACGCAGAATCCGGCGAAGTTATCGCAGAGAAAAACGGTTACGATATGGTTTATCCTGCCTCTATGACAAAGATTATGACTGCAATCGTTACAATTGAGAATGTTCCGGATATAGGCGCTGAGATAACCGTTCCGGCTGAGGCTGTAAATACTGCCGCTAAATTGGGCGGCTCAAAGGCAGGCTTCAAAGGCGGAGAAAAGATAACCTGGCTTGACCTTCTCTATGGTATGCTGCTGCCCTCTGGCTGTGAATGTACTATCGCCGCAGCACTGCTCATATGCGGTTCCGAAAGCGCTTTTGCTGACCTTATGAATGAAAAAGCCGCTGAACTGGGAATGACAGGAACCCATTATGCAAACAGCACCGGTCTGCCCATTGATACAAATTACAACACCATAACAAACCACTACACAACAGCTTATGACATGACCATTCTTATGCGATACGCAATACAAAACGATATTTTCAGAATGGTGGATACCACAAAGTCATACACTGCAAGCAATGGACTTTCCATGAAAAGCACAATGTTCAGCACACTTACAAATTATTTCGGGAATGCAAACGTCACCGGCGGAGCTATTCTCGGAGGTAAAACAGGCACAACCAATGCCGCAGGAAGGTGTCTTTGCAGCTTTGCGGAAATCTACGGACGTGAGTACATTCTCTGTACCACAAAAGCTTCTGCCTCCGGTAAGAATGCTGCCGATGCAAAAACAGTCTACAACCGCCTTGGAAAGGCATTGTCCTGATACTTGTACTTGACAAAATAACGGTAAGGATTTATAATATTCTTATTGCAATATATGCACAGGAGGAAATTGTTTTATGGAAGAAACAGCTAAGAAAAAGCTCATTTTCAGCGGCATTCAGCCAACCGGTACATTTACCCTCGGCAATTATATCGGCGCCATCAGAAACTGGGGTCCGCTGCAGGATGAATATAACTGCGTCTACTGCGTTGTAGACCTTCACGCTATTACCGTTCGTCAGGAACCGGCTAAGCTTCGTCAGAATACACTTCAGGCTTATGCCCTGCTGCTTGCCTGCGGTATTGATCTTGAAAAATCCATTCTTTTTATTCAGAGCCATGTTAAAACTCATGCTGAGCTTTCCTGGGTACTGGGATGCAATACACAGTTCGGTGAACTTTCACGAATGACTCAGTTCAAGGATAAGAGCGCACGTCATGCAGATGACGTAAATTCCGGACTTTTCACATATCCGGTACTTATGGCGGCAGATATTCTGGCTTACAATGCAGACCTTGTTCCGGTAGGCGTTGACCAGAAGCAGCATCTGGAGCTTGCAAGAAATATTGCACAGAGATTTAACCAGAGATACGGCGAATTCTTTACACTTCCGGAGCCTTATATACCTCCGGTGGGTGCTAAAGTTATGTCCCTTCAGGATCCTACCAAGAAAATGTCCAAGTCAGACGATAATCCCAATGCCTGCATTCTTATTCTTGACGATAAGGACACCATTATCAGAAAATGCAAGAGAGCTGTTACAGACAGCGATACTGTTGTTCGCTATGCTGAAGGAAAAGACGGCATAAACAATCTTATGACCATTTATTCCAGCATTACCGGCAAGGACTATGCAGCTATTGAGGCTGAATTTGAGGGTAAGGGTTACGGAGACTTCAAGCTTGCTGTAGGCGAAACCATTGCTGACCATCTGCGTCCCATGCAGGAAGAATTCAAGCGCCTTTACGCTGACAAGGCTTACCTCAAGGAATGCTACACATCAAACGCACAGAAGGCACTTTCATATTCACAGCGTATTCTGAACAAGGTTTACCGAAAGGTTGGCTTTGTTGATGCAAGATAACGTAAAAGGCAGAGTTTTTACTCTGCCTGCTTTTTAGGAGGTTAAAATGATTGACTTTAATTTTAAGGATTCATATAATATTGATGACCTGGTTGAAATCGTTAAGATACTGAGAAGTCCCGGCGGCTGTGCATGGGATATGGAACAGACTCATTCTTCGATACGCATGGATTTCATTGAAGAGGTTTACGAGGCTGTGGAGGCTATTGACAATAATGACAGCGAGCTTCTCCGTGAAGAACTGGGCGATGTGCTTTTGCAGGTGGTTTTTCATACACAAATAGAGCGTGAAAAGGGAACATTTGATCTTGATGATGTATGCGATGAGGTGTGCAAAAAAATGATTGTCCGTCACCCTCATGTATTTGGCGAAGTCAGCGTTTCCGGTACGGGAGATATCCTTAATAACTGGGAAGCTATCAAGCAGGAAACCAAGGGACAGACTACTTTTACGGAAACCCTTGAAAGTGTTGCTGTTTCGCTGCCAGCCCTGCTTCGTGCCCAGAAGGTGGGAAAACGTGCCTCCAAGTCCGGAATGGATTTCCCGGACGCCTGTGAAGCTATTAAAAATATTCACGGTGAAGTAGATGAACTCTCTGAGGCTGCCGCTTCCGGTGATATGAACAGAACAGCCGATGAACTGGGCGATGTTCTTTTCTCCTGCGTTAATGCCGCAAGAAAACTGGGACTTAATTCAGAAGAATGTCTTACAGCAGCTACAGAAAAATTTATAAAACGTTTTGCCGCTGTTGAATCTGCTGTCCGGAGTCAGGGCAGAAAAATGGAGAACTGTTCACTTGAGGAACTGGACAGTATATGGAATAATATTAAACACACTATATAAAAGGAGTACATTAATGCGACTTGACAAATATTTAAAGGTATCACGAATCATTAAGAGAAGAACTGTTGCAAATGAAGCCTGCGACGCTGAGAAAATTATCGTAAACGGAAAAACAGCTCGTGCTTCATATGACGTTAAAGTCGGTGATACCATTGAAATAAACATGGGACAGAAATCACTGAAGGTCAGGGTTCTGAAAGTTACAGAATACGTTACCAAGGATACTGCTTCTGACCTGTATGAGGTTATTTCTTAATTTGCAAAAATTTAAGACTGCTGCAAGATAAATTTGCAGCAGTCTTTTTTATCACATTATTTGCACTACATAAGATGAACCTGTTATCACATCATCATTTCGCCAGCATGATCTGTCATGTAATACAACAGAGCCTATAGAAATCAGTATTATTATTACAGACAGTGATAAGATCATGAGAATTTTTTTTGGCATATTGTATCACTCCATTCTTTAGTAATCTTTTAATCCAATTTCCTTTACTCTATTATACCACATTATCGATACAATGTCAATACAATATTGGCTTTTTATTTAATATAATTTAATATTTACATCATTATTCTGATATGTTTTAATTAATATCAATTATTCACAAAAAAACGCCGCAGCCTGAGCTGCGACGTTTAATTTTAAGCATTAACGCTTACTTTTTGTAATTACTTGCCAGCCTTATATGCCCAAAGTGAATTGGGAATATCAACCAGTGACGGAACGATTACCTGCCACTCAGGATTGAGCATAGCTGCACTCTGTGCATAGTATGTCAGAATGTACTTAGCGTCAGCCAGTTCAATTGATGTTGTGTCAGTGTTCTTGCCTGCTGTGCTTTCTGTATTAATATCAGTCAGGAAGTAAGCAAGTGTTTCGTAATCATCTGTTCTGCCTGTGAAGGATACCGGCAACATTGCTGCATTGTTTGCATAGTATGTCAAAGCAAGCTTTGCATCTGCAATTTCAACAACGCCATTCAGGTTAGCGTCACCCTTAACGCCAACGTAGATCAGTGACTTAGCGTCAAGCTTAACACCGTTATAATACGGACTTACATAACCTCTGTATACACCGTCAAACTCAGATGTATTTGCAGGTCTGTTAGTGAACATAAATTCAGGTGTATTGCCGTCGAAGTCAACCTTGTCGATGATATTCTCATCTGTTGTTGATCCATCGTTGTTTGTATAGTGAATTACGATAGACTCGAAGAGATCAGCTGCGCTGAATTCTCTGTCATCTACGGAGAAGTAGAAGTTCGGTTCCTTAGCTACGCATACAACTTCACTGGATACAGCATATACTTCACCATTGCTTGAAGTTGTAGTTGTTGTTGTAGTTGTTGTAGTTGTGGTTGTTGTTGTGGTTGTAGTTGTGGTTGTAGTTGTTGTAGTTGTTGTTGTAGTTGTTGTAGTTGTTGTAGTAGTTGTTGTAGTTGTTGTTGTAGTAGTTGTTGTAGAAGTTGTTGTTGTTGTTGTTGTAGTGGTGGTTGTTGTAGTTGTTGTTGTAGCATCTGTATCTGTTGTAGTAGTTGTTGTAGTAGTGGTGGTTGTTGTTGTAGGATCTGTATCTGTTGTAGTTGTTGTTGTTGTAGTTGTTGTTGTTGTTGTAGTTGTTGTAGTTGTTGTTTCTTCAGGAATAATTACGTTAATAACACCATCATTTAAAGTAAGTGCAATTTCGTTGTTATCAGCATCTGCTGCTTCGTTAGCCTTTGCATCACCGTAAGCGCCTTCCTTTGTAGCAAATGTCAGCGGGAACGGATAGTATGAACCGTGCTCTGCATCTGTCTTGAGTGCAATACCCAGAGATGCTGCCAGTTCCTTAATTGCATCAACACCGCCAATAGCGTATGTGAAGTCAATAAGTGCAGAATTATCAGGAGCTGTTACAGCTGTTGTATCGTGAGAAGCTGTACCCTTGATGCTGTCAACGTTGAACAGGATTGTATCAAATGAGCTGTATGCAGAACCTACTGCTGCAGATCCATTGCTCAGCTGAGGCATGAGTGATGTATCCAGGTCAACGATAAATCCGAGTGTTCCGGGATCTCCAACTACGTAAGGAGAAATTGTTACAGAAGAACCTGCTTCTGCCCAGTAAGTACCAGCATACCAGCCAGCTGTCTTTGCTTCCTGTTTGCCGACAACGATGTTTATAGCACCTTCAACGAAGTTGATAGTTGCTCTGTCTTCTGATGTGAGAACTGCCTCACAAGCAGGACCGGGCTTTTCGCCTGTTGAGTTCAGACCCTTGTCGAAGGACAGCGGGAATGAATAGTAAGAACCGTGAGCTGCATCTGTCTTCAGTGTCAGACCGAGAGACTTAGCTGCTGCTACAACTGTAGCTTCATCTGCTACGTCATAGTACATCTGTGCAAGAGCGCTGCCGTCTGCTGCTGCAGGAACGCCGTTCATACCCTTGTCTGCATCTGTACCTGCGAAGAGCATTTCGTCCAGTGTGAACATCATATCATAGAATGAAGGATATGCGTCACCAGGAATTGCACCCTCGTCGCCGTCTGCTGTTACCTTGATTGCACCGCTCTTCAGTGCGTCAGAGATCATCTGGCATCTCAGAGCCATGATGTTTCCTGTATCGCCGGATACTGTAGGCTCAATGCAGATTTCTTCGCCGGGCTTTGCCCAGTATTCGCCTGCATTCCATGAGTAACCTGACGGAAGC
>JAQXHO010000108.1 GCA_029007315.1 Oscillospiraceae bacterium | reverse complement strand
AGATAAATAAAAGTTTTTTGGTCCAGCAATTTTTCAAAAATGCTGGTCGCCCTCCGCAGAGGGCGAAACACTCTTTAGTTAAAAATTACACGTACACGCAAAACAAAGAACAAAAAGCAGATTTCGCAAATAAAAAATCCTCAACCTTACAATAAAGTAAGAAAACAGAAAGTAATTATAAGTTCTTGTAAAAGTCATCAATGCGAAATTTGCAAACACAGCAAAAGAGGGAGCGTAAGCGACCAATTTTTGCGGACGCTTTAGTCTTGCTAAATTCAGAATGTCAGCTTTTACTCTCAGAATTATGGTCAACTGAAAGATTTTAGCGTTAAACCTCTCAGTCAGCTTCGCTGACAGCTCAGCCTCGCACAAGCGGAAAAGTGCTCGACACAATCGCCCTAAAGATGGCGACCGTCCTTTCAGGAGAGCCTATATAACCGCCAAATTTCGCTAAAACTGTAATTTAAAGCAATAGCTTATATTCTGCGGTATAAAGCCTCTCCTGAAAGGAGAGGGGAACCACCGTAGGTGGTGGAGAGGTTTTCTTGCCGAAGGCAAGACTGAAGGGTTAAAACCTTTTCACCTAAACCTCGGCACCTGCTGAGTAATACAGTGAATATTCCCGCCGCCAATGAGAATATCCCTTGCCGCAATGGGTTCAATTTTCCTGTCCGGGAAGCATTCAGCTAAAATGTCAACGGCAGTTCCGTCCATTTTATCCCCGAACTGAGGCACTAATACAGCACCATTCGTAATATAGAAATTCACATAGGACGCCGCTAAACGCTCGCCCGGCGTCCTGGTAGGTTCACCGTCCCACAGGTCAAGCTCACTGCATTCCTTTTCTGTCATGCAGACCGGATTTTCCGGTATGGGCAGAAGCCTTACCTTTATCTTCCTGCCCTTTGCGTCAGTAACATTTTTCAGAACATCAAGACAGGCACAGGAAAGCTCATACTGCGGATCATTTACATTGTCCGTCCATGCAAGCACCACCTCTCCCGGCGCTGTAAATGCACATACATTGTCAACGTGTTCGTTGGTTTCATCATTATATATTCCTCTGGGAAGCCAGATAACCTTTTCAGCTCCAAGACAGTCAAGAAGTTTTTCCTCGATCTCAGCCTTCGTCATGTGAGGATTCCTGCCCGGACTCAGAAGACAGCTTTCCGTTGTGAGAATAGTACCTTCACCGTCACTGTGTATGCTTCCACCCTCTAAAATAAAATCACGGCAGTTGTATGTATCTTTGAAAAACAGATCGCATACCTTCCTTGCCACGTGATTGTCATTATCCCACGGGAAATAAAGTCCGTCCTCCAGACCGCCCCATGCGTTGAAGCCCCAGTCAATGCCCCTTATTTCACCCTCTGCATTTCTAACAAAAGTAGGCGCAATATCCCTTGCCCAGGAATCGTCGGTGGTGCATTCGCAGAGCCTTACATCAAAGGGAAGTGCGGCACGGGCATTCTCATACTGTGAGGAACTCACAAGCACCGTCAGATTTTCGCTTCTTGATATTATTTCAGCTATTTTTACAAATGCTCTCCGTGCAGCATATGCCCCAGCCTGCCATGAATCAGTTCGCTCCGGCCATATCATTACCGTGCCGTAATGCGGCTCAAATTCCGCCGGCATATGAAAGCCGTCAGCCTTGGGAGATGATTTCAGTATACGCATATTCTTCGCTCCTGTATATAATGTATAAAATGAGTTTTATTGACAAAAAGGGCTGTATCCTTTATAATAAACGAAGAGCATACCTAAGCGGATACATATTAATGTATTAAGGCGGTCAAATCCATACTCCCGGAAGGGAGTGATTATTATGGAAAACTACGTAACATGGAATGAACTCTTTCAATTCGGATTATTCCTTGCAGGAGTTTTATCATTTGCTTATGAAATCTTTCATGATAAAAAGAAATAACCGCCCCAGCCTCACAAACTGAACGGTTAATTCTTTTAACTTATCATTTTGGGAGCTGACCGCCAGACGGTATGCTCTCTTTATATATATTATAACTCATGAGATAGAAAATGTCAAGGGAAAGGCAAATAATGACAGAAAACAAAAAAATTCAGCAGAATGTAACATAAAAACATAAGAATCCCCTTGACTTGAAGAACAAAATAGGGTATAATTTATCTAATAACCAGATGCCAGATAAAGATAAGACTGCAAAAGTTCTTATCGAA
>JAQXHO010000107.1 GCA_029007315.1 Oscillospiraceae bacterium | reverse complement strand
CACAGCATGGCCTGCAAGAGTAGCTGAGAACATTTCCTACAGATACTTCTTTGACGCTACAGAGATTTTTGAAAACGGGCTTTCCATTGATGATGTAAAGGTTGAGGGCAAGTCACAGCAGTATCAGGAAGGTCAGCAGGGTTATGCAACTGTTTCCGGACCTTACCAGTATGACGGCAATATCTATTATGCTGAAATAAAGTTTGAGGACGGCAGAGCAATTCAGCCTACAGGACAGAGCGAACACAGAGATGAGGTTCAGTTCAGAGTGTCAATTCCCGACGCTATCGACGGTCAGCCTACTACAGGCGCATGGGATCCTACAAATGACTGGTCATATGAACCGATTCCCACAGCAGGTGATTCTCTGAAATCCTCACAGTCCCTCAATGACCATATCACAATGTATGTAAATGACAAGCTTGTATGGGGTACTGAGCCGGACGGCACAACAGCAGTTCCCGGTGCGGATCTTGAAGACGGAGGTCAGGACCCTGTAAACCCTACAACAACAACCACCACGACAACAACTACAACAACAGCAACAGAAACTACTTCAGTTACCGTATCAACAGAAGATACTTCAAGTACAGAAACAACAGCTACTACAGCTTCTATGGATACCACGGAAACAACCACTTCAACCACAACAACAACCGAAACAACAGATACAAACGGTGGCGATGATCCAGTTAAGTCCGGTCTTTGCGGTGATGTAAACCTTGACGAAGAGGTTTCAATGATCGACGTTGTATACCTTAATAAGTATAACGCAGGCATCATTGAATTCAACGACCAGCAGAGAGCAAATGCAAACTGCTTCCTTGATGATGTTATCAATTCATCAGATTCACGGGCATTGCTTATGTTCATGGTAAATGCAGTAACCTCACTGCCGCACAGAGGAAATGTATAAATTAATCCTTGACAAACCGGTACACTTGTGATATAATGTGAAAAAGGCTTTGCCGGCGCACAAGATCGGTGACCTTTTTGCAATGATCCCGGTTTTGTTTACGGATAAAAATAATTAAATATTTATAATACGCTGAAGAGAATGCCCTTTCCCGGATTGTGTTCATAAAAGAGATTCTTTGCCATAGGCTGAAAGCAAAGGGTTCACAGGGAAAACGGCGTACCGTTCTCCGAGTCTGCCCAATCAGCAGCGGGTTCTCCCGTTACAGAGATTCAAAAGGTCTGTCGAACTGACAGACGAATTAGGGTGGAACCGTGATTTTTTAAGTGAAATCGCCCCTTGTGCGTTACTGTACGCATAAGGGGCTTATTTTTTTATAGAAAAGGAGTGCTTTTATTATGATAAAACTTACACTGAAAGACGGAAGTATCCGTGAAATCGAAGCAGCACAGTCCGCTGCGGAAATCGTAAAGGGAATAGGAATGGGTCTTTACAAAGCTGCCTGCTGCGTAAAGATAAACGGCGAAACAAAGGATCTGAGAACCGTTATTGATTCCGACTGTGAATTTGAGGTTATGACCTTTGATTCCGAAGAGGGCAAAAAAACATTCTGGCATACAGCTTCCCATATTCTGGCGCAGGCTGTAAAGCGTCTGTACCCGAATGCAAAGCTTGCCATTGGTCCTGCAATTGACGGCGGTTTTTACTATGACTTTGACCTGGAAAAGCCTTTTTCTCCCGATGAACTCACAAAAATTGAGGCTGAGATGAAGAAGATCGTCAAGGCTAATACAGAACTGACAGCATTCACACTTTCTCCCGAGGAAGCTCTTGCCAAGCTCAAAGAAATGGACGAGCCTTACAAGGTTGAACTCTGCGAGGAACACGTTTCCAAGGGCGAACCTATCTCATTCTATCAGCAGGATGAATTTGTTGACCTCTGCGCAGGCCCTCACCTTATGAGTACAGGTGCGGTAAAGGCATTCAAGCTTCTGTCATGTACAGGTGCATACTGGAGAGGTTCCGAAAAGAACAAGATGCTGTCCCGTGTATATGCAACAGCATTCCCGAAAGCTGCACAGCTTGAAGAGGAACTTAAACGCCGTGAGGAAGCAAAACTCCGTGACCACAACAAGCTGGGACGTGATCTGGAACTTTTCACAACTGTTGACTGTATCGGACAGGGTCTGCCCATACTTCTGCCAAAGGGTGCAAGAGTAATCCAGATTCTTCAGAGATGGATCGAGGACGAGGAGCAGAAAAGAGGCTATCTCCTTACAAAAACTCCTCTTATGGCTAAATCCGACCTTTACAAGATTTCCGGTCACTGGGATCACTATCTGGACGGAATGTTCGTTCTGGGCGATCCCACAGATGATACAAAGGAATGCTTTGCACTGCGTCCTATGACTTGTCCTTTCCAGTACCAGGTATTTCTGAACCGTCAGCGTTCATACCGTGACCTGCCTATGCGTTTAGGCGAAACTTCCACACTGTTCAGAAACGAAGACAGCGGCGAAATGCACGGTCTTATCAGAGTAAGACAGTTTACTATTTCCGAGGGACATCTTATTCTCCGTCCCGAGCAGCTTGAAGAAGAATTCAAGGGCTGTCTGGAGCTTGCAAAATATGTTCTTGACACAGTGGGAATGCTTGAGGACTGCACATTCAGATTCTCCCAGTGGGATCCTGCAAATCCCAAGAACAAGTACGAGGGTACAGCGGAACAGTGGGAAGAAGCACAGAGCATTATGGGTAAAATTCTTGACCATCTGGGGGTTGAATATACAATCGGCATTGATGAAGCTGCATTCTATGGTCCTAAGCTGGATATCCAGTACAAGAATGTATTCGGCAAGGAAGATACTATCGTAACAATCCAGATAGATATGCTGCTGGCTGAAAAGTTCGGCATGGAATACGTTGATGTGGACGGTTCCAAGAGAAGACCCTATATCATTCACAGAACATCACTTGGCTGCTATGAGAGAACCCTTGCATATCTGATTGAAAAGTATGCAGGAGCATTCCCGCTGTGGCTTGCACCGGAACAGGTAAGACTTATTCCCATTGCAGACCGTCATCTTGACTACACATACGAGCTTCTCCATAAGCTTGAAGCAGCAGGTCTGAGAGTAGAGGTTGACAACCGTGCAGAAAAGGTAGGCTACAAGATCCGCCAGGCAGTTATGGAAAAGGTTCCGTATATGATCACCCTCGGCGACAACGAAGTTGCAGAAGGCACCGCCGCAGTAAGAAGCCGCAAAGACGGCGATCTGGGCAGCATGACTATTGACGAACTGGTGGCTAAGCTGGTTGAGGAAGTGGAAACAAAGAAGAGATAAAAACCCTCCCACCGCAAAAAAAGGCGTCCCTGAAAGATTAAAGCGAAAAACCCTCCCACCACCTTCGGTGGTCCGTCCCTCCCTTTCAGGGAGGGCAATATTCCGCCGAATTTCACTTAAATTGTAATTTAAAGCAATAGCTAAAATTCTGCGGTTAAAAGGCTCCCATGAAAGGGGAGCTGTCAGCGAAGCTGACTGAGGGGTTTTATACCTAAATTTATAGTCAACTAAAAATTAAAGCGTAAAACCCTCCCACCACCTTCGGTGGTCCGCCCCTCCCTTTCAGGGAGGGCAATATTCCGCCGAATTTCACTTAAACTGTAATTTAAAGCAATAGCTAAAATTCTGCTGAAAAAAGCCTCTCCTGAAAGGAGAGGGGGACCGCTTTAGCGGTGGAGAGGTTAAAACCTCAAAATTACAGTCAACTGAGAGATTAAAGCGAAAAACCTCTCAGTCAGCTTCGCTGACAGCTCTCCTTTCAGGAGAGCCTATATAACCGCCGAATTTCACTTAAACCATAATTTAAAGCAATAGCTAAAATTCTGCGGAAAAAAGCCTCTCCTGAAAGGAGAGGGGGACCGCTTTAGCGGTGGAGAGGTTAAAACCTCAAAATTACAGTCAACTGAGAGATTAAACAAACCTTCTTCGAACAAAGCGGCAGAAGAGCAGAGCCGGAAAGCACAGAAAGAACCACAGCACCGAAAAAGGCAGGCATATCTGTCCGAGAATATTGAAAGGCACACGGGAGTAATCCCATACCGACCACTTCATAATTATATTGTCAATAACGCCTGTAACCATTTCAAGGGCGGTTATCATCATTGCGCCGGCGAATGCCTTCAGCGCCAGTGTTTCTCTGCCAAGATCTATAAGGTAAAGCACAGCTCCGGATATGCCGCCTAAAACAGTCATTGACCAGTGGGTATGCCCACGGAAAATTATTTCGATAAGACTGTAAATAAAGGAACCCGACAGAAAAATAAATCCAAGTTCATATATATGAATACGGCTGTTCATGCAGACCTCCGTGTTTTCTGAAAAGTTTTATCGGTATTATTATTATAAACTTCGCTGCGTTTATGCAGGAATATGAAAGGAAGATGATTATGCGAAAAAGCGGAATTTTAATGCACATATCAAGTCTGCCGGGAGATTACGGCATAGGCAAAATGGGTAAGGAAGCCTATGAATTTGCGGATTTTCTTCATAAAAGCGGTGTTTCCGTGTGGCAGATACTTCCGGTTTCGCCTACAAGCTACGGCGATTCACCATACCAGTCATTTTCAGTACACGCAGGCAATCCCTATTTCATCGACTTCGAAACCCTGGAAAAAGAGGGTCTTCTTGAAAAAAGGGAATATGAAGAGGTAAACTGGGGCAGTGACCCTCTGCGTGTGGATTACGAGAAGATATATTATAATGTATTTCCGGTTTTACGTAAGGCTTATGAACGTTTTGACAAGAATTCAGCTGAATACAAGGCTTTTCTTGAGGAAAAGTCCGACTGGCTCTGCGATTATGCCCTTTTCATGGCTTTGAAGGAAGCCCACGGCGGCGCACCATGGCAGGACTGGGAAAAGGAACTTGCAATGTTTGAGGAAAAGTCTGTGGAAGCCGCAAGAGAAGAATATGCTGATGATATCGGCTTCTACTGTGTAATGCAGTACTGGTTCTACAGCCAGTGGCTGAAGCTTAAAGCATACTGCAATGAAAAGGGCATAGAAATTGTGGGAGATATCCCGATCTACGTGGCATACGACAGCGTGGACGTGTGGAAAAATCCTGAGCTTTTCTGCCTTGACGAGGAAAAGGTTCCCACAGATGTGGCAGGCTGTCCTCCGGATTTCTTCTCCGCAACAGGTCAGCTCTGGGGCAATCCTCTTTATGACTGGGATTACCACAAAAAAACAGGCTACGCATGGTGGATAAAACGTCTTGCCAGTGCAGCGGAGCTTTATGATACAGTGAGAATCGACCATTTCAGAGGATTCGAAAGCTACTATGCTATACCCTACGGCAATCCCACTGCTGAAATCGGCGAATGGCGCAAGGGTCCCGACGCTGATCTCTTTGAAACTGCAAAGAAGGAACTGGGTGAACTTTCCATTATAGCGGAGGACCTTGGCTTTATCACTGCCGAAGTTCGAAAAATGCTTGACAAATGCGGCTATCCCGGCATGAAGGTGCTGCAGTTTGCCTTTGACGGCAATTCCTCCTGCGAGGATCTTCCTCACAATTACGCCACAAACCACTGCGTTGTCTACACTGGCACACACGATAACATGACTCTCCGTGGCTGGATGGAATCTCTCTCTCCGAAGTCGGTATCCTTTGCAAAGAGATATCTCAGAGTAAAGGACAGAAAAGACCTGCCGGAGGCAGTAGTAAGAGCCGCATGGAGCAGTACAGGCGAACTTGCAGTGGCACAGATACAGGACTTCCTTGGAGAAAATGCAGCTTCACGCATGAACACTCCTGCCACAGCTTCCGGAAACTGGCAGTACAGGGTGAAAAAGGGAGCGTTCACATCAAAGCTTGCTAAAAAGATCTATGCACTGAATGAGCTGTTCTACCGTCTGCCTTCTGATGATACAGAAAAAGAAGCTGAAACTGAAACTGAATAACACAAAAAGCTGCTGCAGAAAATTTAAAATCTGCAGCAGCTCTGTTTTTATATTTTTTCGAAATCGTCTGCGCCGTGTTTACATATGGGACAGATGAAATCTTCGGGAAGTTCATCGCCTTCATAAACATAACCGCAGACCTTGCAGCGGTAGCCTTTCTTTTCGCCCTCTTTTTTCTCAGGCTTAGGCTTGATATTCGACTGATAGTATGCGTAGGAAGCTGACGGCACATCTGAAAGAACTTCGCCGTCGGTTACGTCTGCAACAAACATTGTGTGGGTGCCAAGATCCACTGTATCAATGACCTTTCCGGAAATATAGGCGTTTGTACCCTTTGTGATATAGGGCATACCGTTGGGAGCGTTTTCTGCATAAGGATATCCCGCCAGCTTGTCGGTATCTCTGCCGCTCTGGAATCCGAAATGCTTGAATACAGCGAAATCAGCCTCTTCCGACAGCACGGAAATATTGAATTCCTTTGTGTGCATGAGAACATTGTGGGTAAGATTCTGCTTGTTTACTGTAATAGTTATGCGGTTCGGAGTTGTGGTGACCTGCATTGCCGTGTTGATGATACAGCCCTGGCAGCGTTCACCCAGCTTTGTAGTAAGGACGAAGAGTCCGTAAGTAAGATTGTACATTGCTTTTTTGTTCATGTTAAAACCTCCTTGTAGTCTGCTTTCTGCATTTACTGGTATTGTATATATTATACAATATCCCGGCAGGTTTGTCAACTGTTATTCCTTGTTTTTTGAAGCAATAAGGCTGTAAATCGCCTCAACAGCACCATAGAGAACACCTGCGATCACCCAGACTATCCATGTAATTTTCCAGTCGTTTGTACAGAAACTCCAGCCAAGGTATACGGCGGTAGTGACAAGCCAGTATGCGGAACTGACTGCACTTTTAACGGCATTGCCTTTTTCGTTGTAATTACAGATATAGTCCGGGTCAAGAAGGAGCTTCTTCATACCTGCATGGCGGACGCCTGCGGAAACCAGCATAAATACGCCCGCACCGACTATTGTCATCATAACAGCAAGCATACACACCGTCAGGAAGTCATTCTCCGTAAATGCGCCAGAAAAAAGCACTACAGGAGAAAGTACGCAGAGCATTATGCCTGTGATATTCATTTTAATGTATGACGGGTGGAAGAGCTTGTATTTTTCCTTAACCATGCCTTCCACGCCGTACTCTGTTTCAAAGGGTTCTTTCTCCATAAATTCAAAGGGTGAGGATTCAAAGCCTGTGTAGATAAAAAGACCCACGGCAGCCGCAACTAAAACAAACAACACAGAAAGACCTGCAAAGCCTGCGGCATTTTCTGATATGGGGGCGTTTATGAGTTCTGACGCCGCACCTAATACAATAAGGCATATTGGAGAGAGTATGCACAAAAGAGTTGCTATTGCTATGCGGATTGAGGCTTTTTTTCTGAGTGCAAGGAATGTATTAGCCTCCTCCATGGTAATTTTTCTCACAGGCGGCAGTGTGTCCTCATCGGTAAAGGAATCAGCTTCTATTTCATCTTTAAGGAGATAGTCTGTTGTGACGCCGAAAATTCTGCTCAGTTTCAGTATTTTGTCAAGGTCGGGAACAGATTGAGCGCTTTCCCATTTTGATACAGCCTGTCTGGAAACGTTCATTTTTTCTGCAAGCTCCTCCTGGGACCAGCCGTTCTGCTTTCTGTGTTTCATAATTTTGTCTGCTAAAATCATTTAAGTCACCTCGATAAATTTTTTCGGAAGTATCTCTTCCGCTGAACCCAGTATAGCATTTTTCCCGGCTTACATACCACCAATTCAGCCTGGAAATTTGTCAACCGCTGGTTGCAACTGTGGGTTTCGGTACGGGATTTCGGGGAAAACCCTCCCACCACCTGCGGTGGTCCGCCCCTCCCTTTCAGGGAGGACTTTTTCTTCACTGAATTTTACTTTAAACATAATTTAAACTAATTGCTTAAACCTTGCGGTTTAAAAGGCGCCCCTGAAAGGGGAGCTGGCTTGCCGAAGGCAAGACTGAGGGGTTAAAACCCAAAAACGCTGCACAAGACCACTTAGTCCTATGCAGCGTAAAAATAACAGGGCAAATTAGTTCTTCATCTCAAAGCTTTCGCCCAGAATGTCCTTGTTAGCGTCAAGGATAGGCTGAATGCACTCTGCAATGAATTCCTCTGTCTGCTGTTCGCTTCTGCCTGTGAAATTCTCCGGCTGAAGGATTGCGTCCAGTTCTTCCTGTGTTATCATAAACATAGGATCAGCAAGGATCATATCGCAGAGGTCGTTTTCCATACCCTCTTCCTTAACGTGCTTGCCTGCGATCATGGAATACTCACGGATCTTTTCATGCAGAGCCTGGCGGTCGCCGCCCTTCTTTAC
>JAQXHO010000106.1 GCA_029007315.1 Oscillospiraceae bacterium | reverse complement strand
GGCTTGTACTGAATGCAAGCGCCGCAATTATGTGACCAAGAAGAACAAGCGTAACAATCCGGAGAGGATTGAAATGAACAAGCACTGCAAGTTCTGCCGGAAGCATACTTTGCACAAAGAAACAAAGTGATGATTGGAGGTTCTGAAACAAATGTCTGACAGCAAAAAAAATGCTGAGCTCTCCGAAAAGGAAGAGAAAAAAGCAAAAAAGGCAGACTCCAAGAAGTCCAAAAAGTCTGATAAAGACGGCAAGAAGAATATTTTCGCAAGAATTGCTAACTGGTTCAAGGATCTGAAGCGTGAATTCAAGCGTGTATCATGGCCCACCAAGAAGACAGTATTCAACAATACTGTAGTTGTAATGAGCGTTGTTATTTTAGGCAGCGTTATCATTGGTCTGCTTGATACAGGTCTGATCAATCTTATGGGATACCTTATGAAACTGAGCCAGTGATGCAGGCATTACAGCCGCCAGCCTATTTTATTTACAGGAGGAAAATGTTATGACAGAAGCAGCTAAATGGTATGTCATACACACATATTCAGGCTACGAAAACAAGGTAGCCCAGGATATTGAAAAGGTTGTTGAAAACCGTAAGCTTCACGATCTGATTCTCGAAGTCAGAGTTCCTACTGAACGGGTGACGGAGATAAGCGACGGCAAAACAAAGGAAGTGGAACGCAAGACGTTTCCAAGCTACGTTTTGCTGAAAATGGTCTACACCGACGACTCATGGCATATTGTTAAAAATATCCGTGGCGTTACAGGCTTTGTAGGTCCTGCATCTGAACCGACTCCTCTTTCTGAAAAGGAAGTGGCTGCTCTCGGTGTTGATATCGGTACAAGCATTACAGTAAACTATGCCGTTGGCGACGCTGTCACCATTATCGGCACAGCTATGGACGGCTTCACCGGTATTGTACAGAAAATTGATCTCGACGAAGGAAACGTAGATGTTATGATTTCCATGTTCGGCAGAGAAACTCCGGCTACACTGGCACTTAACCAGGTCGTAAAGCTGGACGATTAAGACGCTAACAATACGGAATTTACGGATTCCGGTGGGAGGGAACCGCAGTCTGCGCTCCCGCCATTTACCACATTATGGAGGTGTGCATCATGGCACAGAAAGTAACTGGATATATTAAGCTTCAGATTCCTGCAGGTAAGGCAACACCTGCTCCGCCTGTTGGTCCTGCACTGGGTCAGCATGGTGTAAACATCATGGCATTCACTAAGGAGTTCAATGAAAGAACAAAGAACGATATCGGCATGATCATTCCGGTTGTAATTACCGTTTATGCTGACCGTTCCTTCACATTTGTTACAAAAACTCCGCCCGCTGCTGTTCTTATCAAGAAGGCTTGCGGCATTGAAACAGCTTCCGGCGTTCCGAACAAGAACAAGGTTGCTAACATCACCAAGGAACAGGTTCAGAAGATCGCTGAACAGAAAATGCCTGACCTCAACGCAGGTTCTCTCGAAGCTGCAATGAGCATGATCGCAGGTACTGCTCGTTCTATGGGCATTGTTGTTGTTGACTAAAACCGAAAACGAATGCGGAGTGTCAGCACACAGTGCGGCTCTGACTTCTCAAATGGTGGGAGGAACATTCCGCTAACCGGCGATGCGCTTTAAGCACCCGGTATTACCACTGAATCAGGAGGAATATCATGAAACACGGAAAGAAATATGTTGACAGCCTGAAGGCTGTAGATACTTCCAAGCAGTATGCTTCTGAAGAAGCTCTGACCTTGGTTTGCCAGAACGCAAAGGCAAAGTTTGACGAAACTGTTGAGGCTCACATCCGTCTGGGCGTTGACTCAAGACACGCTGACCAGCAGGTTCGTGGTGCAGTTGTTCTGCCCAACGGCACAGGTAAGACCGTTCGTACCTGCGTATTCTGCAAGGAAGACAAATATGAGGCTGCTAAGGCAGCTGGCGCTGACTATGTCGGCGGTCAGGATCTTGTTGACAAGATCACAAAAGAAAACTGGATGGATTTCGATGTTGTTATCGCATCACCGGACATGATGGGTCTGGTTGGCCGTCTTGGTAAGGTTCTTGGTCCTCGTGGACTTATGCCGAACCCGAAGGCTGGTACTGTTACTCCCGACGTAGCTAAGGCTGTAAACGAAGCTAAGGCTGGTAAGATCGAGTACCGTCTTGACAAGACAAACATCATCCACTGCCCTATCGGCAAGGCATCATTCGGTGCTGAAAAGCTTATCCAGAACTTCGAAACACTGATGGAAGCTGTTGTAAAGGCTAAGCCGGCTGCAGCTAAGGGTACTTACCTCAAGTCCTGCACCGTTACTTCTACAATGGGCATCGGCGTTAAGGTTTCTACCAACAAGTATGGTGTTTGATTGCTGAATTTAAATTAAATTTTTTCTAACAAGGACAGATCGGATTTTTTCGGTCTGTCCATTGTTTTTTTGTTCACCTTGCACAAAAAAAGGATTGAACATTGTCAAAAAAGTGTCTTGTAAAAAAATGGCGTATGCGCTATAATAAGAATGTAAGCATTTACTTTAACAAAAAAGTATATTAAGAAAAGAGGAGGTATTCTTATGAAAAATTTATTTGCAAAGGCTCTATGCTCTGTTTTATCGGTATCCCTTTTATGCTCTGTTTCTGCTCTTACTGCTAATGCAGAAACAATATTCAAATACGACCCAGACGGCAATGTTACGCACACTTTCATCAGAAGCCTTACTGTTGAAGAAGTAGATAAATACAATATCAGAGCTAATCCTCTTGCGGTCGTACCTAATGAAGATTTTGATCCAGATGACCCATTTTATGAAAACTCTATGAGAGCTTTGTTTGCAGATCCAAGTGCCAGTGCTTGCATTGAGTTTGATATTTATCCAAATAAATACGGAATAATTCCTCCGAATCATATTGCAAAAGACCCTATTACCGAAAATAACGGTTATTACAAGTATCTCAGCGATAAAGGTTATGAATCCGGTACATTTGAAGTCGAATCAGGTGTTTATCCTTGTGAAGCAGGTCTTTACTATGGTTTGATGAAGCTTACAGGCGATGAGCTGAGTTATCTCACTCTTCCGCTGAGTGCAGATGATATACCTAAGGCAGAAGCATTCATAGAAGCTGATGACAGAGAGGGTCTTTACGATTTCATCGCTGAAAAACATCAAACAGTGCACCCTGATTTTGGCGAGCAAAATGACTTTACAAGTCTTATAAACAGAGATTATACTCCTGCGGTTTCCGGAATGTTCTGGCAAGGTATGTTCATGGACGACTGTACTCCGGATCAGATTTACCAGATGGTTATAAATCAGTATGTTTATCCATACTTTGGCTCACAGAATTATCCCACAGCAGATTCCGGTGAACCGGCTAATGTAAACCTCATAGTTGGCGATGCCAATATGGACGGCAGAGTTTCTATTGTAGATATCATTCTTGTAAACAAAATGTGCATTGGTTCAATTGCTCCAAAAAACACAATTCATAGATACTGTGCAGATGTGGACGGCAATCAAATCATAGATTCCAATGATCTTCTGCTTATGATGCAGTTTGCTGTTCAAATAATCGACGAATTTCCTGCATATAAGTAAAGGCAACACCGCACAAGATTAACCTGATGGCAGACCGAAGATATTTCGGTCTGCTTTTTTTCAGAAATCCTATATTTTTTCTAAAAAAACACTTGACAACCATTCTGAAATGTGCTATACTATTAGAGTTGCAAAACAAAATATCGTATTCTAAAGACAGCTGGTGGAATTATTCCGTAAATCCAGCCGAGGAATGTGCATAGTCTGACCAATCAGATGCTCTTTCTCTATGTCGGAATGAGCGTCTTTTTTTATGGCTGCGATTCTTTGATACGATAAAAAATGTATCGGAGGTGAAATCACACATGGCAAGTGAAAAGATTTTGGAAGGCAAGAAGGCTAAGGTTGCTGCTATGACAGAACTGCTTCAGAGCGCTGTTTCTTTCGTACTGGTTGACTACAAGGGTATCACCGTTGAAGCTGACACAAAGCTGAGAAAGGAACTCCGTGAGGCTAACGTTAAGTACATCGTTGAGAAGAACTCTATCCTGCGTTTCGCATTCAAGAATATGGGCATTGAGGGCTTTGATGACGTACTGCACGGTACAACTGCTATCGCAATGTCTACCGAAGACCAGACTGCTCCGGCTCGTATTCTCGGTAAGTTCGCTGAGGATAACAAGGACTTCTTCAACCTGAAGGCAGGTTATGTTGAAGGTACTGCTTACGATACCAATGGTGTTGTTGCTCTGTCCAAGATTCCGTCCAAGGATGTACTGCTGGCTCAGCTGGTTGGCTCTCTCCAGGGACCGATTCAGAAGCTGGCTGCTACTCTGCAGGCTGTTGTGGACAGCAAGAACGAAGAAACTGCTGCATAAGAATTTGCACAGTAATGCTGCCTGATTCACAGGCAATTTCAAATTAAAATAAATTATAAAGGAGTTATTATCATGGCATCTGAAAAGATTATGAATTTCATTGAAGAAATCAAGGCTCTGTCCGTACTGGAACTGGCTGAGCTGGTTGAAGCTATCCAGGAAGAATTTGGCGTAACTGCTGCTGTTGCAGCTGCTCCGGCTGCTGGTGCAGGCGCTGCTGCTGCTGAAGAAAAGACTGAATTTGACGTTGTTCTCGCTTCCTTTGGTGACGCTAAGATGGCTGTTATCAAGGCTGCTAAGGACGTTCTCGGTCTGGGTCTGAAGGAAGCTAAGGCTGTTGTTGAGTCTGCTCCTGCTACTATCAAGGAAGGCGTTTCCAAGGCTGACGCTGAGGCTCTCAAGGCTAAGCTGGAAGAAGCTGGCGCTACAATCGAAATCAAGTAAGTTTTACTTACTGTTTCAGGTTCCTGCGGATTATCTGCAGGAACCTTTTTTATTTATGTTCATGTATAATAAAAATAAATGCAGGAAGAATAATTATGAGTATGACCTTGACAAAAGATGATAAATAGTGTATAATATAATTGCAAACTATTATCAATAGCAAGGAATGAGGTGAATTATCAGAATGCAGAAGGATACCAAAAGCAGAAACACTTTACAGCGCCGGCTCGTTATGGAAACTGTGTGCAATATGAGGAATCATCCGGACGCTGATATGATATATGAAGAGATTTCCAGAATAAATCCATTTATCAGCAAGGCGACGGTATACAGAAATCTGAAGATTCTTGCAAAACAGGGTCACATCCTCCATATACCAATGCCCGACGGAGCAGACTGCTTTGATTTTAACTGCACACCTCACTACCATATTAAATGCAGAAAGTGCGGAGGCGTTTTTGATGTTGATATGCCCTATCAGAAAGACCTTTGCCGTAATATTGCAAATTCCAGAGGATTTGTTATTGAATCCCATCAAATCGTATTCAGCGGGCTTTGTCCCGACTGCAAATAAATTTTTTTAAAGGAACGGAGGTTCATTTTATGGAACTGAAAGGATCTAAAACTGAAGCTAATCTGAAGGCTGCTTTTTCCGGAGAATCTGAGGCAAGAAACAAGTACACTTATTTTGCTTCAAAGGCAAAGAAGGAAGGCTATGTTCAGATAGCAAAGCTTTTTGAAGAAACCGCAAACAATGAAAAGGAGCACGCTAAGATATGGTTCAAGCTTCTGTACGGTTCAGATATGCGTACAACTGCTGAAAACCTTGAAAACGCTGCTGCAGGTGAAAATTACGAGTGGACTGATATGTACGCCTCCTTTGCAAAGGACGCAAGAGAAGAAGGATTTGACCACATTGCTTTTCTCTTTGAAGAGGTGGGCAAGATTGAAAAATTCCATGAAGAGCGTTACCTCAAGCTGCTTGAAAATGTTAAGGACGGTCTTGTATTCTCCAAGGACGGCGACACCGTATGGGAATGTGCAAACTGCGGCCACATCTGCATAGGTAAGAAGGCCCCTGAGGTTTGTCCTGTATGCGCTCATCCTCAGTCCTATTTTATGGTAAAAGCAGAGAATTACTGATTATGAATGCAGGACGCTTTCTGACTCACAGTAGAATACGTATTCTGCGCTATTTCATTCACAGTGTATCACATTTGCGTCTGTTTATACGATGGCTGATCTTGTCCCTGACAGCAGGCTTGCTGATCGGGGGCATAGGCAGCCTTTTTGCTTTGTGTATGACAGAAGCTACAGGATTACGCAGCCGTTATCCTTGGATAATGTTTTTCCTGCCGGTGGGCGGTGTAGTTATTGTGCTGCTGTACCGTTTGTTTAAATATCAGAATGACAGAGGAACCAATATGGTGATCGCATCTATCCATTCGGAGGGTGAAATTCCCGGTAAAATGGCACCTATGATTTTTGTGTCAACTGTTATTACACATCTTGTAGGCGGAAGTGCCGGACGTGAAGGAGCCGCATTGCAGATAGGCGGAAGCGTTGGCGCCGTAATAGGCCGTGTCTTCAAATTGAACGATACGGAAAGACGTGTGCTTGTAATGTGCGGAATGAGCGCAGTTTTTTCAGCCGGCTTTGGAACTCCTCTTGCCGCTGCAATATTTGCAATGGAAATAGGCAGTGTGGGCGTTATGTATTATGCAGCCCTTGTACCCTGCGTTGTATCCTCCTTAACTGCATGGAGGCTTGCTGTATTTGCAGGCGTAGAATATGACAGCTTTGCAAAGGCTGTATTTCCCGAGCTGAGCATTCACGGAGCATTGCTTATATTGCTTTTGGGCGTATTATGTGCATTTTTAAGCGTTATCTTCTGTATGACTCTCCACAAAACCAACACTGCAATGAAGAAGCACCTTAAAAATCCCTACATAAGGATCATAACAGCAGGTTGCATACTTATTGTTATAAGCCTTCTTCTGGGCAATCAGGATTTTCTGGGTGCAGGAGTACCGGTTATAGAAACGGCTCTGGAAGGTAAGGTGGTCTGGTACGCCTTTCTTCTGAAAATAATATGCACTGCTATAACAATAGAAGCAGGCTTCAAGGGCGGCGAAATTGTTCCGTCATTTTTCATCGGAGCAACATTCGGCTGTCTTTTCGGTCAGATCACAGGTTTCTCTCCGGAGCTTTGCGCCGCTGTAGGTATGACCTCTATTTTCTGCGGCGTAACAAACTGCCCTATCACCTCTCTTATCATTTCCTTTGAATTATTCGGATTCCAGCAGCCGGCTTTTATTCTTATCGGCGTTGCGGTGAGCTATATGCTTTCCGGCTACTACGGGCTGTACCGTGACCAGAGGATCGTTTATTCAAAATACGAAACAAAATATATCAATAAGCATACAAAAAGCTGATAATGGAAATCAGCAAAAAAGACTGCCGCAGAACTTTACAAATCTGAGGCAGTCTTATTATATTTTATGAGTGTTTTTCTATTATATTATTCCATTCCGGCTCCATGCCTGCTGAATTTTGTGCATAGTAATCAAGGACCTCTGCGGCGTCCTTTATATAAATTTTTCCGTCCAGGTCAGTATCTGCTGCGTCCTTGTCAATAGCCTCAGCATTGTTTGTTTCAGCTCCTGCAGCCATATCAGCGAAGAGAGCAAGTATCATTTCTGCGTCTGAAAGATCAATTTGTCCGTCGCTGTTTATATCACCCATATTCTTTATTTTTAAACCCATAAGTGAAACAGCCTTTTCCGCATCAGTTCCTTTGTAAACATAATAAGTGGATATAAACTCTGCTGTCTTTTTCTTCAACACTTCAATTTTTTCCGGAGTAAGCTCATTTTCTATCTCATCGGGATCGCCCAAAAATGTTTGCGGCGCACAGAAAACCTTTTCAGTTTCTTCTCCCATGCTGATAAACTCAAAAAGATCAATGGTTTTCAGCGAATTGGGAAGATAAACAGATTTTGCCTCCGGGGTCTGCCACACCATATCAAAATGCGTAACGCCCTCTTCAACAACTATCTTTTTTATAAGGTTTGCATCTTCGGAGCTTTTCCAAGGGTAATCAGGACTAATTTCATCGTCATCAAAGAAGAATCCGAATGAATCCATTCCACCTGTTCCGCTTACAGTGAGAACTCCGTCAGTATCAAGGCTTGCCCATACATCGGAACCGTCTGCGCCGAAGGAACTGCAGTTTACCCTGTAAACCTCCTCAGCTGCGGAAACGGGCATTGCCATAGCCGCTGTCATTGCGGCGGCTGTCAGAATTGCTGTAGTTTTTTTCATAATAAAACATTCCTTTCATGATAAAAATTTTTCAAAGGCTTCCCCAAGCCTGTATGTTTTATTGTAACATATTTTCCTTTTATTGTCAATGCAGCAGCGCTGATTTTGTGTATTTTGCTATATCAGCGTTAAAAAAACAAGGACTTCCGCACCGGCAGAAGTCCTTTATGTTATTATTTCTTTGTTCGTCTGAGCTTGATAAGCTTATACACAAGCACCTCGACAGTTATGAGTCCTGCCAGTGATGCCGCAAGAATAATCACTGTTTTCAACGGAAATCCGCCTTCTCCGGAAGATGATGTCTGCACAAAATTATCAGAAGCGCTTTCCGGTACAGAAGGCTCTGCTGTGTTCTGAGCCTTTTCGGAATCCGGTGTTGCCATGCTTACCGCCCCTGCCTTAATACCGCCGTTCTCGTCGCAGAGGAATGCTGTCAGCCATGCAAGAGGTGCATTCCAGTTTATGGTGCATTCATTTACAGACCATGCTTCAACATTGTCAAGGTAACATTTTGCAGGTGCGATCTCGCCCTTTTTCCAGCCACTGCCCATTACCCACGGATCCTGCATTCCGGAATTAGGTCCGCCTACAAGTACGCCTGCCGGTGCTGACGGGAAACCTTCCACTGCCTGTGCGCTCCAGTATCTGTGATGAGGATTTGCAACAGCGTGTGAGCCGTAGCCTGTTACATAGCTGTAATCCATTGGATTGCGTCCAAGAAGATAGTCCACAGCACTTACAACGCCGTCAAGATAATCCTCGTCCTTTGTCATATCATATGCCGCCGCAATTATCATCGCATTATCAGCCACAAAGGAATTTGAGCCCCACACATAGCCTACTGTATCATCACTGTAGCTGAGCTTGCTCTGTCCGTAGGGCTGACCGTAGCCCTGGGATTCTTCCATTTCAATGAATTTATCAGCCGCAGAAGTTACTGCTGCTTCCAGCTTTGATTCGTCGCCTTTAAGGCACTCCTTTGAAAGCACAAGTGAAAGACTTCCCAGAGCCGCTGTGTTGCCCCAGTCAAAGCTTCCCACTGCACCGTCTGCTTCACCCTTTGAAAGGCTTGTGGGAATATTCAGATACCATTCAGAGGATTTCATATCACTGAGATACTTTTCATCTCCTGTGGCAATATAAAGCTCTGAAGCTGCCCAGTAAAATTCATCTGAAGCGTCAGTATCGCCGTAGGGTCCTCCGCCAATGGACTGATCCAGAGGAGCATACATATCCGGGTTCTTCTTTGCAGCATCATAAGCCTTTACAGCCGCTGAAAGACACTGTTCCGAGAAGCTTTTGTCAATATCCTTCCAAAGACGTGCTGTCTGTGCGCAGGCTGCCGACAGGTTCAGGGTTGCAGTAGTTGTGGGCGGTTTGATGATACGTTCCTCTGTATCATCAGCCGGTGCAAGGCCCAGGGCAGTCCATTTTATATCGTGGACTTTATGATAAGCCATGCCCTCATATTCGCCGCTTTGTACCATCATTTTCATAAGCCATTCCGTTTCCCATCTTGCTTCGTCAAGAAGGTCGGGACAGCCGTTTGCATTTTCCGGAATATTCATTGTACCGTCTGCATATGCAGCTTCTGTGCCGTTTTTCAAAGCTCTCTCATACTGGTTCTGCATTATCCATGCAGAAAGACCGCCGTTTACCACGTATTTTCCGTGGTCGCCTGCGTCATACCAGCCGCCTGTAACGTCCTGTGTACCGCCATTGCTCTGAAGATCATTCCAGTCTGTTGTGATACGGGCAACATCACTGCTGTGACCTGCACTGCGAGCAAGGGCAGTTTTATCGCCGGAGGTTATATACTGGCTTTCAACGGCAATGCCGCTTCTGTTCTGATAGAAATAGTTCAGTGCGTCGTAAAGCATTCCGGAATATTTATCAGTGCCGCCTATGGTGAATTCACGGCTTACGGAATCTCCTGCCTTCAGAGTGTATGTACCCTCTTCCTCAAAGTCGGAAAAATCAAGTATCTGTACAGAATCTCCGGAATCCTTGTCAGTACCCATGGGTTCTGATTCATCGGAAAATACTTCATTTCCGCTTGCGTCCAGCACTGAGAATTTTGTTTCCTTCTGATTATCGGTTATCCATGTGGCTTTCTTTTCAGCCTTTGTGAAATATCCCACCTGGTTTGTAACTATTGCGGCTCTGTTCCATTCTTCCGGAGCCTTGTAGTCATACTCGTCGCTGTTTGTGCAGACAAGGGACATATTATCAAATGTAAATACAGTTCCCTCCGGAACGCTTTCTCCTCCAATATGGAACGCCCACTCCACCTCTGCGGTTCTCTTTGCTGTGAATGTTCCCTTAACGCTTACCTTCTGATTTGCTGTAAGAGGCTGAACATTCCAGTAGCTTTCAAAGGAACCGTCGTCCGGATTTCCGTGCCAGTCCTCAGTAAATGGTTCTGCCATATCACCTATTTTTGTATAGTAGGTGCAGTCGTTGCTGGCAGTTATATCAAATGCCACTTCGTATGTACAGCCGGACACAAGGGTAAGTCCTCTGTGACGGAACTGACAGTCCCATCTGTCTTCTCCTCCTCTTGAAGCACCGCCGGGATTTACGATAGTGACAATGTACTCTCCGTCCTTTATCTCAAAGTCCATTTCACCCGGTGCAGACTCGCAAACGTGCCAGGGAAGACCAATGCCCTCTGAAAAATCAGTCTGTCCCAGCTGCTGTCCGGCGTAGGCTGTCATACCTGACGCTGAAATGCCGGTGCAAAGCACTGCCGCCATAGCAGCACATACTGTTCTGCGTATACTCTTTTTCATCATTATCTCTCCTTTGCTTTTTTATACATATCATTATAATACCTTTTTCCTGCAAAATAAAGTGAATCCGGATATTTCCTTTTATCTTTGGAGCCATGCACAACCAAATCATTCCCTTTCAGAATTTTCACAGCACTTTTGCCACATTATTCATTTGTTAACTGCGAAAATTTTCCGGACTTCTTTCAGTATATATGTTTATCTTGACTTTTTTTGTTAAATATAGTATACTTAAAAACATATACACAAAAAATACCAATATAATGAAAGGATGTGCTGAGATATGCTGCTTGACAGATTTCTGCCTCGCATAGAATTTGACAGCTATGAAGATTTCAAGGAAAACTACAGGGTAAATGTGCCGGAAAATTTCAATTTCGGTTTTGATATCGTAGATGAATGGGCTGAACAGGAACCCGACAAAATGGCTCTTATATGGTGCGATGACAACGGTAATGAAGAAAAATTCACCTTTACAGATATTTCAAGGCTCTCAAATCAGACAGCCAATTACTTTAAAAGCATAGGTGTAAAAAAAGGCACTGTCGTAATGCTTATTCTCCGCAGACGCTGGGAATACTGGGTTTGCGCAACCGCCCTTCACAAGATCGGTGCTATTCTCATTCCCGGTTCGCTTCAGCTTTCCAGAAAGGATCTTATATATCGTGGCAACAGCGCCGGAATTCATACTATCGTATGCGTTGACGACCCTTACGTTATTGAACAGGTTGAAGCTGCCGAAAAGGAAGTTATGAGCATACAGAACAAGATTCTTGTAGGCGAAAAGCGTGACGGCTGGAGATGCTTTGCTGATGAAGCCTATACATTCTCCGATAAATTCCCTCGTCCGGAAGGCAGTGAAGCCACAAAGGCAGATGACATTGCCATTGTATATTTCACATCAGGCACAACAGGCAATCCCAAAATGGTTCAGCATAACCACGCACACCCTCTGGGTCATATCGTTACAGCTAAGTACTGGCAGCAGGTTCAGGAAGACAAGCTCCATATGAGCGTTTCCGATTCCGGCTGGGCAAAGTTCGGCTGGGGCAAGATCTACGGTCAGTGGATCTGCGGTGCAGTTATATTCTGCTATGACTTTAAAAAGTTCATACCCACAAAGCTGCTTCAGAAGATACAGGACTATAAGCTCACAACCTTCTGTGCGCCGCCTACAATGTACCGCTTCATGCTTCAGGAGGACGTTGCTTCCTATGACCTGTCCAGCGTTCAGAATTTTGCCACAGCAGGCGAACCTCTCAACCCTGAGGTTTATAACCAGTGGAAAAAGCTTACCGGCAAGGAGATAAGAGAAGGCTTTGGTCAGACAGAAGGCTCCGTTCTTGTGGCAAATTTCCCGTGGATAACTCCCAAGCCCGGTTCTACCGGAAAGCCGGCACCGCTTTATGATATTCATCTTATAACAGAAGACGGCAAGGAGGCTCTGCCTCATGAAGCAGGCAGCCTTACCATCTGTAATCTCAGCAGAAACTATCCTACAGGCCTTTTCACAGGCTATTACAAGAATCCGGAAATGTCTGCTCTCATTCTGGGCGGCGGCGAATACTGCCCTCACGACGTTTTCAAGCCGGACGAAGACGGCTACTACTGGTTCATAGGCAGAAATGATGACGTTATCAAATGCTCCGGCTACCGCATAGGTCCATTTGAAGTTGAAAGCGCACTTGTTGCACATCCTGCCGTAATCGAATGTGCTATCACAGCTGCTCCGGATCCTATCAGAGGAAACGTTGTAAAGGCTACTATAGTTCTGGCAAAGGGCTACTCTCCCAGCGACGCTCTCACAAGAGAACTTCAGGATTTTGTTAAGAAAAACACTGCACCTTACAAGTATCCACGTATCATAGAGTATGTTGACGAGCTTCCGAAAACTCTGGGCGGCAAAATAAAACGTGCCCTCATCAGAAAGGAAAACTTTGAAAATAAATGAAGTCGTCACCGGAGGACAGGCATGAAACGAATGTATCTAATCTGCAATCTTATTTCAGGAAAGGCGGCAATCGGCTCACAGCTTGCAAACATCATAAATATGTTCACGGAAGCAGGATATGAAGTGACCGTTCACCCTACCCAGGAAAAGGGCGACGGCACATCTGCTGCGGAATATGCCTGCGGATCGGATTTTGATATTCTGGTATGCTGCGGCGGTGACGGAACATTAAGCGAAGTAATAAGCGGCTGCATGAAGGCTGAAAAAGCCGTACCTATCGGATATATCCCTGCAGGTTCCACAAACGACTTTGCAAGGAGCCTTGGCATTCCGAAAAGCACCCTGGCTGCTGCGGAGGCAATCATAAACGGCAAGCCTGAGTTATGCGACATCGGCAAAATGGGTAACCGTTACTTCACTTACATCGCAGCTTTCGGAGCTTTCACAGAAGTATCGTATCAGACGGCACAGCCTGTTAAAAATGTTCTTGGTCATGCGGCGTATATTCTGAACGGAATGCTGAGCCTTACAAAAATACGCACATCACGTATGCGTGTAGAATATGATGACCAGTTCATTGAGGACGATTTCCTGTATGGCATGGTTACAAATTCCACATCAGTTGCCAAGCTTCTTTCTATGCCCAATATGGAAAAGGACGACGGTCTGTTCGAGGTAACTCTTATACGAAAACCTAAAAACATCATTGAGCTTCAGCATATCATAACCGGACTTACAAATTTTGAGCTGGGTGCTGAGAAAAAGTACTTCTACCATTTCCGTTCTTCTGAGGTGACCATTACCTGTCTGGAGGAAGAGCCGGTTCCATGGACAATAGACGGTGAATACGGCGGATGTGAAGCTGTGAATACAATAAAAAACTTACGCAGGGCGCTTACGTTTATTCTGCCCGGCTGATACAAAGGCTGCTGCAAATCAGATTGCGGCAGCCTTTTATTTTACTATTTTCACTGTATAAAATGGAAAACAGACATCAGTATAACGCCGGGTATTCCCAGCAGACAGGACTGCATTATGTTGAAAAGACTGAACTCAGGCGTAAAGCCGGTGAATCTGCCGGAATAATGCAGCAGAATAAGCCCTGCAAGTCCTGTTAAAGTTCCCCAGAGCATCGACCTTATCCTGTGCTGCCGTCTGAGATAATATACAAGCATAAATCCTGCAAGAGCTGCCCATACAGCATAAAAGCTGAATTCTTCCATTGTCCCTCCTCCTTTATGTCAGCAGATATGCAAGCGCCATCATCAGCTTTTTATTGCCTCCGTCTTTATAGATCATTGCAAGAAGCGCTATTATCAGCATTCTGTCGGTGTCAATATGTTCAAGAAGGTTGTCAAGTCCTGCTCCAAATCCGAAGGGCAGGGAATTTACCGGTGAAGACTGTTTTCTCCCGGAATCCTGTTCTTTTTTCTCAGTATCCTCTTTTTTTGCGTTGTTTTCATCTGCATTCTCTTCCTCTGAACTTATATTTTCTCTCTGCCTGTCTGCCCGTGTCATGCCCGGAACTCTCTGCTGCATCTGCCTTGCACGGCGCTGTGCGTCCGTTCGCATGGCGCTGCCGTCACGTCTTGTATAGTCTGCCATAAAACATACCGCCCTTTACTTACAGGGCATCTCTAAATACTCCGAATTCGTCAGATGAGGCACAGATTTGCGGCAGATTCACTTGAGGAAAAACGCAGGAATACCCAAAGGGCACAAGTACTTTGTGTATTTCAAGTTTTTTTGAAAGTGAAGATGGCGTGAAGATGTGCTTCAGATGGCGGATGAGTGGGTTTTTAGAGGTGCCCTAAATAAAATCCTTTAGCATTCCTGTATCTTTAAGGGTTTTCCATACGTCGATAAGCTTTAAAAGCTTAACCGCTTTGTCTACCTTTTTCTGTCTTTCTTCTTTGAGATGAGGTTTCAGCGCCAGAAGCAGCGCTGCATCCTCATCATTTTTTGTGCTGTTCATAAGAGATGACAGCTGCATTATTTTTCCTATGTCAAATCCGCTGTCCCCGGATGATTTCTCCTGATGTGCAGCCTGCTCTTCATCTGAATCATCATCATTTCCCAGAAGGGACGCCAGCTCCTGAAGCTGCTGCATACTCTCCGGGTCTGACAGCACGGACTGCATCCTGCCAAACAAATCATCCATAGCCTCTGCTCCTTACTGCGGATTTTTTCCGGTAAGCTTTTCATAAAGAGCCTTTGCCTGAGGACTCTCCATGAGCTTTTCCATTTTCGCCTTGTTCCCCATTATGGACTGAAGTTTTTTCTTTTCCGTTTCTCCCATATTCTTCACCGCACCATCAAGCTTACCCGATTCAAGAGCCTGCCGAAGCTCCGAAGGAGGCACTCCCAGTTTACCGCTGACAGTTTTAAGCAGCTTTTCAAGCTGATCATTATTCATAGAGGATTTTTCCATAAAAATCTCCTTTCTCCAAAAAAATCGGTTGTAATAATATGATTTATGTGCTATAATAACTTTGTACACTTTTATTTTACAGAGGTATTTTATATGAGAATTATTGTTATTTCCGATACCCACGGTTTTTATGACCGGCTTTATTCTATCGTTATGAGAAATGCCAAAGCAGACGCTTTCATACATTTAGGCGACTGCACTGACGAATGCGTTGAGCTGCTGAGATATTTTCCCGAATTTGCTGACAAATTCTATTACGTCAAGGGAAACTGCGATTACGGCAGTGACGCTCCCTTATCAAAGATAATTGACATTGCTCCTGGCCACAGGATATTTGCCACCCACGGTCATAAATACGGCGTTAAATATGATCTGGGAACTCTTGTCACATCAGCAAAGGAATGCGGCTGCGACATTGCACTTTTCGGTCATACCCATGAAAGACTCTGCACCTATGAAGACGGCGTTCATATCATGAATCCCGGCAGCGCTTCATGCCCGAGAGACGGCAAACCCTGTTCATACGGATTTATTGACATTACCGACGCCGGCGTGGTTATCAATAATGTATCTGTCAGCTGATTTCTGATTTCAGTATATGCTAAAACAGAGCAGATGTTTCCTTTCAGATACATTACGGAGGTTTATTCTCAATGAATCATTCACTCAAAAATATAACCGGCAGCCGGTCAGTGCCTTTTTACAGAACCGGAGGATTCCTTGCATTTATACTGGGCTTTATGTCCCTTCTGGTAATCCTGCTGCCAATAATCATAGGTGAAAGAGGATATTTCATTTACTACGGCGATTACAATGCACAGCAGATGCCCTTCTATCACCTTGCCGCAGAAGCTGTTAAAAACGGTGATTTCGGCTGGAGCTGGACTACAGATCTGGGAGCGAATTTTGTGGGCTCATATTCATTTTACCTTTTGGGAAGTCCCTTTTTCTGGCTGACTGCCATACTGCCCTCATCTCTTGTAATACACGCAATGCCCTTTGTGCTGGCATTAAAGCACGGCATTGCAGCTCTTACAGCCTACTGCTACATAAAGCGCTTTGTTAAAAGCAGTAATGCCGCTGTTATTGGCGGTCTGCTGCATGCCTTTTCCGGTTTTCAGCTTTTCAACATATTCTTCAACCACTTCCAGGACGTAACAGCTTTCTTTCCTCTTATGCTCATTGCAATGGAAGAGCTGGTATGCAATAACAGAAAAGGTTTATTCGCCCTTACAACTGCCCTTATGGCGGCGGTGAATTACTTTTTCTTCACGGGAGAAGCTGTATTTTTAGTGCTTTATTTTATGGTACGGTGCTTCTCAAAGGATTTTCCTGCAAGTCCGAAAAAATTCTTCCTCATTCTCTCAGAGGCTATAATCGGCGTTATGCTTGCCTGCATTATACTTCTGCCGGCAGCTCTTGCAATTCTCAGCAATTACCGCATAAACGAACGTCTGTACGGCCTTGATATGGTTATGTACAGTGACAGAACAAGGATAATGCGCATTATAGAAAGCTTCTTCCTTGTGCCGGACGTTCCTGCAAGACCCAATCTTTTTGCGGAAGGTTTGGGCAAATGGGCATCTATCGGCGGATACCTTCCGCTTTTCTCCATGACAGGCGTTATTGCATTTTTAAAGCACAAGGACGGTCACTGGGCGAAAAGACTCGTTATCATCTGTATGATATGCGCATTTATACCTGTTCTGAATTCAGGCTTCTATATGTTCAACAGCTCATATTATGCAAGGTGGTTCTTCATGCCCCTTCTTATAATGTCAATGATGACAGCTATGGCATTTGACACGGAAAGCGAAAATGTGATACCCATGAAAGAGGGCATATGGATAACCGCCGCATTTACTGCCGCATTCGGTATAATTGCTGTTTTGCC
Organism: Oscillospiraceae bacterium; assembly: GCA_029007315.1. GTDB lineage: Bacteria > Bacillota > Clostridia > Oscillospirales > Ruminococcaceae > Ruminococcus_C. The sequence continues at coordinate 16,872 of JAQXHO010000106.1, read as the reverse complement.
TGTAAAAAAAGGCAACAGTACTGAATTTTTCGCACTGCCGGAATACCCGGTTCATTTCTGGATAGTTTTCGCAATTGCCGGGGTATCACTTGCTGTTACTGCGGTGCTGGCAAAAAGGCGCCTTTCCGATAAAGACTGCCTTAAAAAGGCACTGATACTCACTGTTACAGCCTGCGTTGTATGTACAGCCTCTGTGGTATATTTCGGCGCTCTTGACAGAAGCCAGGCGCTTAAATATATTGACAGCGCCATTGACAGCGAAGATGATATAACCATAAGCGTTTCAGAGGACAACTTTTTCCGGGCTGACATTTCTGAAAGACGTGACAATTACCCTATGTTCTGGGATATCCCGAATATGCGTTGTTTCCACAGCATAGTGCCCGGCTCTGTTATGGAATTTTACGCTTCTGCCGGCATTGGCAGAGATGTGGCGTCAAGGCCTGACACAGATCATTTTGCACTGAGAGGTCTTTTCTCCGTAAAATACTACTTTGACGAAATAAAGGAAGACAAAGAATCGGACTTTGAATCACCTCTGCCTGGTTTTGAATTCCTTGAAAACAGCAACGGCTTCCATGTATATAAAAATGAGTACTTTATTCCTATGGGATTCACATTTGACAATTACATCTCCCGCACCGACTGGGAAGCTATGGGAGAATCAAACCGTACATCTGCCCTCATTCGTGCAATAGTGCTTGATGATGAGGATATCAGCAAATATGAAAACATTCTGGAAGAGCTTCCGGCTTATGAAAGGATAGTTTCAAAGGACGATTACCTTGATGAATGCAGAAAGAGAGCTGATTCCTCATGCAGCAGCTTTGTCTATGATTCCTATGGCTTTACCGCTCGAATTGATTCTGAAAAAGATAATCTGCTGTTTTTCAGCGTACCCTATGATGAAGGCTTTACTGCCAAGGTAAACGGCAAAGAAACAGAAATCGTAAAGGCTGACGCCGGTTTCTGTGCAGTTCCGATTAAGAAAGGCGAAAACATAATAGAATTTGAATACGAAACTCCGGGACTGAAAACTGGCGCTGTTATTTCACTTATTGGAGCAGTTCTGCTCATCGGATACCTGCTGTCCGACAGGATCATTCGCAAAAAACGAAATAAGTAAAAGGAGGTAATTTTATGCACCTGGAAGAAAAAACAATTTCAAGCGAGCCTGCCTATCAGGCGAAAATATTTCGTGTAACAAAGGATACAGCTCTTCTGGAAAACGGCACAGAAGCTGTACGTGATGTGGTTCATCACTCAGGCGGAGTATGCGTTGTGCCCCTTACAGAAAACAACACCGTTCTTATGGTGAAGCAGTACCGCTATCCTCACCATGAAGTGACCCTGGAAGTTCCTGCCGGCAAAACAGAGCCGGGTGAGGATCATCATGACTGCGGACTTCGTGAGCTGCGTGAGGAAGCAGGACGTACCTGCGGAAAATACACGTACCTGGGCAAGCTGTACCCTACTCCTGCCTATGATACTGAGGTTATCCATATGTATCTTGCCGAAGAATTATCTTCTCCGGAAGAACAGAATCTTGATGAAGGCGAATTTCTTGACGTTACAGAAATTCCTCTTGAAGAGGCTGTGCAAATGGTAATGGAGGGAAAAATTCCCGACGCTAAGACCCAGATAGCTCTTCTGAAAACATGGCTGCTCACGCAGGGAAAATAGACACTCCTATATCAGAATTCATCTGAGTTTTCCGCTTCCGTTTCAAGAAGCGCCATGTGACGGCTGTAGGCGTCAAGGACTTCATCTTCAAGCATTTTTCGGGCGGAAACGGATATGGGATGCACTATATCACGAAATACACCGTTTTCATCTTTTCTGCTTGGCATTGCAGCGAAAAGTCTTTCATCACCCTGCACTACCTTGATGTCATGCACCGCAAGCATATGATCTATCGTGACGGATACAACCGCACGAAGACGTCCCTCCGAAATGATTCTTCTGATTTTGATATCTGTAATCTCCATATTTACTCCTCCTGTCTTCAGGGATAGTATGGATATTAAACGGGTAAAATATTCATAAGCAATGATTATATTCTGTTTTTTAAAACAGATAATACTAAAATGGAAAGAGTGATTATTTTGAATAAGGATATTTTAAACGGCAAAAAGCATATTCACTTTATCGGCATCGGCGGTTCCGGTATGTACCCTCTGGCACAGATTCTCCATGCAAAGGGATACTATCTTACAGGTTCCGACAACAACGAAACCGAAACCCTTGAGGCTGTCCGTAAAATGGGCATTCCCGTTATGCTGGGTCAAAGAGCCGAAAACATAGAAGGCGCTGATCTTATCGTACACACTGCCGCAATCATGGCTGATAATCCGGAGCTTATTGCCGCAAAAGCAAGCGGCGTTCCCGTTCTGGAGAGAAGCGACCTTTTAGGTCTTGTAACAAGCTGGTATGACAATGCCATCTGCGTTTCCGGAACCCACGGCAAAACCACCACTACCTCAATGATAACACAGATACTGTTTACAGCAGGCATTGACCTGTCTGCATTCATCGGAGGAAAGCTTCCCTGCATCGGCGGCAGCGGCAGAAGCGGCAGCAGTGATATTATGACCTGCGAGGCCTGCGAATTTGTTGACACATTTCTGAAGCTCTATCCGGATGTTGCAGTTATTCTCAATATTGACGCTGATCATCTGGACTATTTCGGCACAGTGGAAAATATTATAAAGTCATTCCATAAATTCAGCGAAAATACAACCAAGGCAATCATCTACAACGGTGACGACGCAAACACCTGCAAGGCTGTTGAAGGCATAACAGGAAAGGAAATGATATCCTACGGTCTTTCCGATAAAAACGACTACTATCCTGCAAACATACGCCATATATCCGGACTGGAAACACGCTTTGATGTTATGAAAAAGGGCGTTCTTCTGGGAGAAATTTCTCTTCATGTTGCAGGTGAACACAACATTCTGAACGCTGTTGCTTCAATTGCGGCGGCTCTTTATGCAGGTGCTGATTTTGAATCATGCGCAAAGGGACTGTGTGAATTCAGAGGTGCAGGAAGACGTTTTGACAAGAAGGGTGAAGCCTGCGGCATTACTCTCGTGGACGACTATGCGCATCATCCCACAGAACTTACCGCTACTCTCAAAGCCGCTGCAGAAATGCCTTTCCGTGAGGTATGGGCAGTATTCCAGCCCTTCACCTATTCAAGAACTGCGGATCATCTGGAGGAATTTGCAGAGTCTTTGTCAATCCCGGATCATGTGGTTCTCACTGATATTATGGGCGGACGTGAGAAAAACACTTTCCCGATTTTTACAAGACAGCTGGGCGAACTTATACCGGGTGCTGTATGGTTCCCACAGGATGAAACTGATCCGGAATCCTGTGACGAGAGAAAATACGCCAATTTCGAAGATGTCTGCAATTACGTCTGCGAACACGCACAGCCGGGTGATCTTGTTATTACAATGGGCTGCGGCGATGTAAACAAGGTAAATAAAATGATTCTTGACAAGCTCCGTGAAAAGGAAGAAAAAAACTGAAAACAAGGATGAAAAATTTCGAAAAAGGTCTTTTCATTTGAGCGAAAATATATTATAATGTAAGTAGTGCCGGGTCTGATGAAAATGACCTGCCGTACCCTTATGAAAGGATTTGCATTTATGACAAATAAAGTTAAAGTCAGCGTCTGCGGCAAGGAATTCACCCTGCAGACCTCTCAGCCTGCAACATATGTAACAGGTCTTGCAAAAAAGCTTGAAACAAAAATAATGGAGATAACCTCCTCTTCTACAAGTGCAACTCAGTTTACCGCCGCTATCATGGTGGCTCTCACTATGATGGACGATATGAACGCTGTAAATCAGCAGCTCGATATGCTTCGCACACAGTCCAAGTCATATGTTGACGAAGCCGGCAAAACAAGGCTGGAACGTGACGCACTGGCTGCGGAAAACAAGCTTCTCCGTGACAGACTTTCTTCTCTTGAAAAGGAAGTAAGCCATAGCAAGGCAGGTTCTGCTTTATAATGGCTTTACCGGAAATTCTGGCTCCTGCCGGCAGCTTTGAGGCTCTTTCTGCCGCTGTAAGATGCGGCGCTGACGCTGTGTACATAGGCGGAAAAAATTATTCCGCAAGACAGAGCGCAGCCAATTTTGATACTGATGAAATGAAAAAAGCGGCAGAGCTTTGCCACCTTCACGGAGTAAAGCTCTACCTTACTGTAAATACTATACTCCTTGATGAGGAGATAAAAGGCTTTGCTGAGTATATAGAAGCTGCTGCAAAAGCAGGCATAGACGCCTGTATCGTTCAGGATCTGGGTACTGCGGAAATAATCCGCAGAGTCGTACCCGGTATGCCTCTTCATGCCTCTACTCAGATGACTGTCCATACTCCGGAAGGAGCATTATGGGCAAAGGAACATGGATTCAAAAGAGTTGTTGTTGCAAGGGAGCTTTCAAGGCAGGAAATACTGCCTATTCTTAAATGCGGAATAGAAATCGAACAGTTTGTCCATGGCGCTCTGTGTATGAGCCTTTCCGGTCAGTGCTGCCTTTCTGCACTTATCGGCTCACGAAGCGCCAACAGAGGAAGATGTGCCCAGGCTTGCAGACTGCCCTTTTCAGCCAGCGGAAAAGCTGGTGTATACAGCCTTTCCCTTAAAGACCTGTCCCTTATATCCCATATAAATGAACTTAAAGAGGACGGCGTGGCTTCTCTTAAAATCGAAGGCAGAATGAAACGCCCGGAATATGTTGCCGCCGCTGTAACCGCCCTTAAACAGGCGGTAAACGGCGAAGAACCTGATACAGAAAGCCTGAGAGCAGTATTTTCACGAAGCGGATTTACCGACGGCTACTATACCGGCAAAAGACAGGATCTGTTCGGAGTCCGTGAAAAGGAGGACGTAACGGCAGCTGCCGCAGTTCTTCCAAAGCTCCAGGAGCTGTACAGAAAGCAGCCGCATCCTGTGGGAATAAGTATTTCTGCAAGCCTTTTTGCTGATGAGCCTTTCACACTTTCAGCAGAAGACCGGGAGGGAAACAAGGCTATGGTGCAGGGCGATATTCCCATGAAGGCACTAAACAGACCTTCCGACAGTGAGCAGCTCAGAAAACAGCTTTCCAAGCTGGGTGATACAGTTTATAACCTTACAGAATTTAACGCTGAATGCGACGGTATTTCAATGCTGCCTGCTTCCTCTGTAAACGCCCTCAGAAGAGAGCTTACCGCAAAGCTTGACCGGGAACGAATCCTTAAAAATACTCCTGTGTATGATACCTTCTCCGCTGACTTTTCTGAAATCGGCGGAAAAAGAAGGTCAGAACATAAGCCATGGCTCAGATTCCGTGTGAGAACTGAAGGTCAGCTCCGTGCCATAGAGATGAAAAACGGAGAAGAGTGCGTTATCCCATTTGAGCTTACTGAAAAGGTTCCATTCCGGGAAAATCTTATACTTCAGGCGCCTGTATTTGTTCCCGATGAGAAAAGTTTTACAAAAAAGCTTGCACTGCTCTTTGAAAAGGGTTACAGACGGCTTGTCTGCGAGAATCCTGCCCATATAAGAATCGGAAAAAGGCTGGGATTCGAGCTTTCCGGAGGAATGGCGCTTCACACATCAAATACCATTGCCGCAAGGTTCTTTGAAAATGAAGGCATAAAGGATATCCTTCTGTCGCCGGAGCTTACCATAAGACAGGCAGGAAGGATAAATTCAGGTATCCCTGTGGGAATATATTCCTACGGAAAAATTCCTGCTATGATAATGAGAGCCTGCCCTGTGAAAAATGAAACAGGCTGCAAAAACTGCAAAGGCTATCTCACTGACCGTACAAGGAGAAAATTTCCCGTGATCTGCACAAAGGATTATTCTGTACTTCTCAATTCAGTTCCGGTATGGGCGGCAGACAAAATGGACGAGCTTTCCTGCTGTGATTTTCTTTTCATTGACTTTACCGACGAAAAAGAAGCAGCTAAAATAAAACGTATCGCAGACGCCTACAGATACGGCAGTGAATACAGACCCGCTGAATTTACAAGGGGTCTTCTTTACCGTGGAATAGAAAGGATAAGCTGATGAAAATATATTTCAAAAAACTCAGAGAAAACGCCTGCGTTCCTGTAAAGGCAACGCCCTTCAGCGCCGGATATGACCTCTGTGCCGCTGTGACTGAGCCTGTGGTCATTCCAAAGGGTGAAATACGCATGATACCTATAGGGATCGCTGCGGCGCCGGAAAGAAATGACATTGCACTTTTTGTATTTCCACGGTCCGGTCTGGCGTCAAAAAACGGAATAACACTTGCAAACAGTGTGGGAGTTATTGACTCTGACTACCGTGGTGAGATCATGGTTCCGCTTATCAATCACGGAAATGAAGCATTTACCGTGACAAACGGAATGCGGATCGCTCAGCTTATAGTTATGCCCGTTCTTTCACAGGAATGGATCTGTGCTGATGAATTAAACGTAACAGAACGAGGCAAAAACGGCTTCGGGTCAAGTGGTACAATTTAAAACTGATAACTCTAATCGAATTGGTATAAGCATAAAAGAAAGGTGACAAAAATGAATTCCATTAAAAAAATACTTGTATATATTGCAGTTTTTGCTATTGCTGTGGGTGCAGGCAGCGTTATTTCAACACTTTGCGCTCAGATCTCTGCACTGTCATGGCTGGCAATAAATCCCACATTCGGATTTGATCCCTTCAATATTAACCTTATAGTTCTTGATTTTACCCTCGGATTAAATATTCATCTTACTGTTGCTCATATAATTATGTTGATCATTGCAATTTTCGTTTCTCCAAAAGTTGTTGCTGCTCTTGTAAAACCTAAGGGCTGATGCTTTTGTGTAAAATGCTGTAAAATCCTTTTTTGGCATATAGTTTTAGCGTAAAAAAGCTGAAATTTTTATTCAGCACTAAAATCATAAAAAAAATGTTTGTCTATGATTTCATTTCATGGTATAATAATTGTATATCGGACTTTTTATCGGAGATACACAATTTGTTTTGTTTGTTTTCAGTATCTCCATTTATATATAAATAATTATACATAAATAAGCAGAAGCTGCAGAAAAAGACAGATAAGCAGCCTGAATGTACATCTGCTTTGGCGATTGTTTAAGGAGCAACAGCATCATGTTTAATAAAGACATCGGTATAGACCTCGGTACTGCCAATACCATTGTGTATATGAGCGGAAGAGGTATTATTATCAGAGAACCCTCTGTTGTGGCGGTCAATACCCACACTTCAAACGCAAAATATGTTGGACGTGCAGCTAAAGAAGTCATCGGAAGAACTCCCGGCTCAATTGTTGCAGTTCAGCCTATGAAGGACGGTGTTATCGCTAATTTTGAAAAGGCTACCATAATGCTTCAGGAATTTATCCGAAAGGCACTGAGGGGCCATCTTTTTGCAAGGGCACGTGTTATTATCTGTACACCTCTCGGCGTTACGCCCCTTGAAAGACGTGCCGTTAAGGACGCCTGCGAACAGGCAGGTGCAAAAAAAGTTATTATTGTAGAAGAGCCTATGGCTGCTGCTATAGGTGCTGGTCTGCCCACTACTCAGCCTGAAGGCTCCATGATAGTTGACATCGGCGGCGGCACCAGTGAAGTGGCTGTTATCTCCATGGGCGGCATTGTTGCGTCAAAAAGCGTCCGGTGTGCAGGTACGGAAATGGACGAAGCCATAATTCAGTACTTAAAGCAGAAATTCAACCTGCTCATTGGCGAACGTACAGCCGAGGAAATAAAACTGGAGATCGGCTCTGCATTTGACGTGGGTGATGACAGAGCAATGGAAATCAAGGGCAGAAATCTCCTTACAGGTCTGCCTGAAAATATCAATCTTACATCAGCTGAGGTTCGTGAGGCTCTTGCTGAACCTCTTGCAAAAATAGTTGACGCTGTTAAATTTACCCTTGAACAGACTCCTCCGGAGCTGGCAGCAGATATCATCGACCACGGCATTACACTATGCGGCGGCGGTGCGCTGCTCAGAGGAATTGACCGCCTTATTTCAAAGGAAACAGGTCTGCCTGTTTTTGTATCTCAGTATCCTCTTGACTGCGTTGCAGAAGGAACCGGAAAGATCCTGGGTGATATGAACAAGTATCGTGACGCTCTTACTGAAGACGTTGAATATTACTAATTACAAATGAAAATTCTGCCGACAGGCCTTAAAGGCAATACCGCACAAAGACTGTGCGTAAGATGCTCAGTCAGATTACGTGCAGAGCCGTAAGACGTGCTTTGTGTGACGCTGCCCTTAAAGGCGGTCGGCTTTCGGCTTATACAATTAAAGGAGGACTTCGCCAATGGGCGACTTTTTCAGAAAACACAGATTCCGCATTCTGATATGTATAATCGCACTTTTAGTGGGCATTATGCTCTGTACTGTAAATCAGAAAGGAAACAGCTATCCCGGAAGCGGAATAATCAATACTATCCTTCAGCCATTCCGGAGCGCTGCAAACAGCATTTCAGAAAATTCGGAATCGCTGCTCGGCTCTTTTACTCAGGGCAGCCGTTATCAGGCTGAAATTGAAGAGCTGAAAAAGGAAAATGCCGGTCTAAAAAATGAACTCAAGAATTATGAAAATACTAAACAGCAGCTTGCAGAACTGCAGCAGTTTATGGGAATAAAGGAAAAGCATGAAGATCACATCTACTCAGAACCATGCACCATTATCGGCTATGTGACAAACGACCCGTACCACAGCTTTATCATTGACAAGGGTACAGACGACGGTATTTCCCTTCATGATCCTGTTATAACAGGTGAAGGAATTGTGGGAATTATATCTTCCGTTTCTTCAAATTCCGCAACTGTACAGACTATACTCTCTCCCGACCTTTCCATTGGCGCAATTTCTGCAAATAATAAATATACAGGCATTCTGGAGGGTGAGATAGTTCTTGCATCGGAATATAAATGCAGAATGATTTACCTTGACAGAGATACAAAGCTGAAGGAAGGCGACCTCATCACAACATCAAGTGCAAGCGGTCTTTTTCCCAAGGGCTATCTTATCGGTACTGTTGATTCCATTGAAATTATGGAAAGCGGTCTGAGCAAATATGCGGTTATCACTCCGGCTGTGGATTTTGAAGCAATGACCAGCGTTATCGCCATAATTGATTATCCCGGAAAGGGCGACTCTCATGAATAAGATCAAAACACGCCGCATTACAGCCCGTGAAAAGAAAAACCTTGCCATAAGGTGGACGCTGTATGCTTTTATAATTCTGTTCTGCTATATTACAGCAACCTCCGGAAGCTTCCGCAAGCCCCTTTTACTTATTCCTGTATCCCTGTGCATCGCTTCCTATGCAAGAGAGCATACAGCCGTTATAACAGGCATAGTATGCGGACTTCTGCTTGATAATGTCTGCGGCAAACTTCTGGGCTTTAACGCTCTGATCCTTTGCTTCATGTGCATTGGAATTTCCATGCTGTATAAGCATTTTCTTATGCACAGGATCCTGAACTTTACAGTTCTTGCAGCTGCGGGAATTTTTATCCAGGGCGTACTTGATTATTTCTTCTTTTATGCGATCTGGGATCATGAGAATGTTTCCTTTATTTACACTCATCACATATTGCCCTGCTGCATATACACTCTGATTTCCGCACTGCCGGTCTATGCAGTGATCCACAATATCAACCGGATGCTCCGTCCAAATACTGTCCGTACAATTGAAGAGGCGGTTATCAGTGAGGAGGACCAGTAAATGAAAAAAAGACCATACCATCTCTATCTGAAATGCACTCTGCTGGTTTCTATTCTGCTCTGTGCATTCTGTCTTTGCGGCTACAGACTTATGAAAATTCAGCTGGTGGACAGCGAAACATATGTTAGCCGGAAATATTCAACCTATAAGTACAAGCAGACCATTGACGCCACAAGGGGCGAGATCGTTGACTGCAACGGCGACCCTATCGTTGTGAATAAAGTGGGATACAGCGTTGTAATTCTGCCGGAACAGTTCCCGAAGGATATGGCGGAGGGCAATGAGATCCTGCTTACTATTACAGATATGCTGGCACAGTGCGACGTTTCGCCTGAACTGTCTATCCCTGTTTCTGATGAAGCGCCATATACCTTCACTACAGACGACGAGGACAAGCTTGAACGTTTCAAAAGCAATCTGGGACTTAACGTCTATGCAACGCCGGCAAACTGCATGGATAAAATAATTGAGGACTACGAAATATCACCGGAATATTCTGAGGAGCAGAAAAGACTGCTCTGTGGTCTGCGTTATGAAATGCTCTGCCGTGGTTTTTCCATGAGCAGAAGATTTACTCTGGCAGAGGATATTCCACTAAGCTCAATCACCGAAATCAAGGAGTCCGGCATAAATCTGCCGGGCATTGAAATAATGGAAATGCCGCTGCGTGAAATAGTGCGTGACAATGTGCTTCCTCATGAAATCGGCACTGTGGGTCCTATCTATGCAGAGGAGTATGAAGAGCTGTCTGAAAAAGGCTATGATATGGACGATACGGTGGGCAAAAGCGGCATTGAAAAGGCCTGCGAATCCTACCTCAGAGGCAACGACGGCATTAAAACCATATCAATACAGAATAACGAGATCATATCTTCGGAAATGACTACTCCTGTGGAATCCGGTAAAACTGTAATGCTTACCATTGACAGCCAGTTCCAGCTTGACCTTCAGAAAAATCTTGAGAATTTCATAAATAATTTTGACAGTCTGAGAAATGAGAAAACCGAAGAACTGAAACTTGGCAAGGTAACAAACGGTGCAGTTGTAGTGCTTGACGCAAAGACAAGCGGCGTCCTTGGCATGGCAACCTGTCCCACCTATGACCTCACCACCTACCTTGAGGATTATGAATCCCTGCTGACGGCTGAAAATAATCCGCTGGTAAACCGTGCCACAAGAGGTCTTTACCGTCCCGGCTCTACTTTCAAGCCAATTACTGCTACTGCCGGTCTTTCAGAAGGCATTATAAGCGGATATTCCACATTCTTCTGCGGCAGAAAATATCTGTTCCATGACCATGAATATAACTGTACAGGCGGTCACGGAAACATCAGCCTTATCCCTGCCCTTCAATATTCCTGCAATATCTATTTCTATAAGCTGGCTGAAAATCTTACCATTGACGGAATCACAAAGTATTCTGAATTGTACGGACTTGGTCAGCCTACAGGACTTGAAACAGGCGGTGCCGCAGGTCATCTCTCCAACCCGGAATATTATGCGGAAGCTGATCTGCCATGGACAGTCGGCGAGGTTCTCCAGTCAGCTATCGGTCAGTCTGAATGGGCTGTCACTCCTCTGCAGATGGCTGTGGTGGCAAATACAATAGCCAATAACGGCGTAAGATATGAGCCTCATTTAGTTGACAGCATATGGGACTACAATATGGAAAACAAAATTGAGGACAAGGAGCCTGTAAAAGCAGCTGAAATTCCAGGCAGCGAAAACGGCATCTTTGAATTTATTAAACAGGGTATGGTGGCTGCCTCAGTTACTAATATGCCCACTGAATACTCCCTTGGCAACCTGGGATACAGCGTTGCCATCAAAACAGGTACTCCTCAGCAGGGTTCACGTGTACAGGATTCATTCTTTATCGGATTTGCACCTGCCAACGACCCTGAAATCGCTTTTGCCGGCGTTATTGAGGGCGGTGAGTATTCAAAATATATGATAAGAAGCATAATAGATGCCTATGAGGACTACAAGGAACGACAAGCTTCCACAGGCTGATAATAAACAAATTGTTTAGTTTTTCCTGCGTATGAATAATCAGGCAAACCTCGTTTGTCATATTGCACAAACGCTTATATACCACCTACCATAGTTTTCACAATCTTTATTTTTATGCCCTGATTTCCTTTGACAAATTTCAATTTTATGGTATAATAATAATTATAACAACAGCGAATTTCGCACCGGTCTAACTGACTGCTGGTTCATATAAATCAGATGTAACCAAAAGCAGCATACAACTTAATAAAAGAAAGGAATGATTTTCTCTTATGACAATCGCACTCATTGCCCACGACGCAAAAAAAGAGCTTATGATACAGTTCTGTATTGCATACTGCGGCATACTTTCCCGTCATATGCTTTGTGCAACAGACACCACCGGCAAGCAGGTTTCCGAAGCTACCGGACTTAAAATCAAACGTTATCTCAGCAGCTCCCAGGGCGGCGGACAGCAGATCGGCTCTCTCATTTCCTGCAACGAAATTGACGTCCTTCTTTTCTTCCGTGATCCAATTAACAGCAAGGATAACGACCCCAATGAAATGAACCTTCTGCGCCTTTGCGATGTTCACAACATTCCTGTTGCTACAAATATTGCTACTGCTGAGGCTCTTATCATGGCTCTTGAAAGAGGAGATCTGGACTGGAGAATTATCGGTTCACCGTCAATCTGACCGGCTTTTTTCTGTCCGGTTGTCTATATTTTTCATGTCCCTTTACGAAGGGACTATTTTTTGTAATCAGGAGGCACTTATGGCTTTGAAAATCACCCGTCCTCAGGGTACTGAGGATATCACACCAAAGAACATAAGCAAATGGTATACCGTTGAGGAAATTGCACGTGAAACTGCCGCTTGCTTTGGTTTTAAGGAAATAAGAATACCTACTTTTGAAAATACAGAACTGTTTCTGCGTTCTGTGGGCGAAACCACAGACGTTGTGCAGAAGGAAATGTACACCGTTAAGGCTAAGGAAACTGAGTTTACACTCCGTCCGGAAGGCACAGCAGGCACTATCCGTGCAATGCTCCAGAACGGTATGCTGAATGACGCACTTCCTCAGAAGGCATTTTACATACTCTCATGCTTCCGCCATGAACGTCCTCAGGCAGGCAGACTCCGTGAATTCCACCAGTTTGGTCTTGAAATGGCAGGCTCCGGAAGCCCGGCAGCTGACGCAGAGGTAATAAGCCTTGCAAAAACTCTCCTGGACAGACTGGGCCTTAAAAATATTGCTCTTAACATTAATTCTATCGGCTGTCCAAAGTGCCGGTGCGAATATCACAAGGCTCTGAGAGAATATTTTTCTGCCCGTGAAGATGAACTCTGCGATACCTGTAAAACACGTCTTGAAAAGAATCCTATGCGTATCCTTGACTGCAAGAGTCCCATTTGCGGCGAAATTGCAAAGGACGCTCCTGTTATACTTGATTATCTCTGTGACGAATGCAGCGAGCATTTTGAAACACTGAAAAAATATCTCACCAATCTCTCTATTGAATATTCTGTAAACCCCAAGATCGTTCGTGGTCTTGATTACTACACAAAGACTGTATTTGAATTCGTTACAACAGATATCGGCGCACAGGGTACTGTATGCGGCGGCGGACGTTATGACGGACTTATCGAACAGCTTGGCGGCGCACCTACTCCTGCACTTGGCTTTGCTATGGGAATCGAGAGAATTCTTCTCACAATGGAAAGCCAGGGCTGTGAGTTTATGGAGGAGAAGACCTGCGATCTGTATATTGCCCCAATGGAAGCTGCTGCTTCTGACAAGGCTATGGTGCTTGCATCTGCACTTCGCAGTGAAGGCTACAAGGTTGAATATGACGTTATGAACCGTGGCATCAAAGCTCAGATGAAATATGCCAACAAGATCGGTGCTAAATTTGTTCTGGTGCTTGGCGGCAATGAACTTGAAAGTGGCTGTGCTAAACTGAAGCTTATGGAAACAGGAGAGCAGTTTGAAATCCACCTGGATGAACGTTTTGCACAGGAATTTGAAGACCTGGCAATTCAGTATATGTTTAATGATATTCTCGAAGAACTTGAGGAGGAAATGTAATGGATTCTATGAATGGTCTGCGCCGCACCTGCTACTGCGGCGAAGTTTCTGAGATCGGCAGTACTGTGGTAGTGGGCGGCTTTGTGCAGAAGGTCAGAAACCTCGGCACACTTATATTTATTGACCTGCGTGACAGAACAGGTATAGTTCAGCTGGCATTCAATGACAGCACAGATCCTGCTATATTTGAAAAAGCTGCGTCTTGCCACAGTGAATATGTTCTCATGGCAAAGGGTGTTGTAACAAAGCGTTCAAGCATAAATCCCGATATGAAAACAGGCGAAGTGGAAATTATCGTTGACGACCTGCGTATTCTTGCAAAGGCTCAGACTACTCCTTTCTTCATCACAGATGAAACAAAGGTAAACGAGGAACTGCGTCTTAAATACCGCTACCTTGACCTCAGACGTGCGCCGCTTCAGCATAACCTTATAATGCGTCATAAGATTGCACAGGCAGCACGTGAATATTACTATGCAAACGGCTTTATCGAAATTGAAACACCTATGATGATGAAGTCCACTCCTGAGGGTGCCCGTGACTACCTCATTCCTTCACGTGTTCACAACGGCAAATTCTACGCTCTGCCCCAGTCACCTCAGATTTACAAGCAGCTTACAATGGTTGCAGGTCTTGACAGATATATCCAGATAGCAAGATGTTTCCGTGATGAGGATCTCCGTGCTGACAGACAGCCGGAATTTACACAGATAGACCTGGAAATGTCATTTGTTGATGTTGATGATATTCTGGAAATGACAGAGGGATTTGTAAAATATCTTCTTGAAAAGGTTATGGACAGAGAAATAACTCTGCCTATCCCAAGAATGACATATGCAGAGGCTATGAACCGTTTTGGTTCCGACAAGCCTGATACAAGATTCGGCATGGAACTGCAGGATATTACTCCGCTTGTATCTGACCTTGACTTTGTGGTGTTCAAGAGTGCAATTGACGCAGGCGGCAGCGTCCGCTGTATCGTTGCAAAAAATGCGTCAAAGACCCTTACACGAAAGGAAATAGACAAGCTGACAGAAAAGGCTAAGGGCATTGGTGCAAAGGGTCTGGCATTTATCCGCTGGAATGATGAAAAGCCAAACTGCTCGTTTGCTAAATTCTTGCCGGAGGGCAGACTTGAAGAAATTCTCTCTGCACTTGGCTGTGAACAGGGCGATGTTGTACTGGTTGTGGCAGACAAGAACAAGGTGACACTTCCTGTACTGGGCGCACTTCGTCTTATGGTGGCAAAACAGCTTGATATTATACCAAAGGGTCAGCTGAATTTCCTGTGGATAACACAGTTCCCGTTCTTTGAGTGGGACGATGAAAGCGAAACATGGGTGGCAATGCACCATCCTTTCACAATGCCCCTGGACGAGTGTATACAGTATCTTGACACTAACCCCGAAAAGGTTATTGCAAAGGCATTTGACCTTGTTCTGAACGGCACTGAGCTGTCCTCAGGCTCTATTCGTATTACAGACTATGAGCTTCAGCAGAAAATGTTCGAAGCACTGGGTCTTACAGATGAAGAGATCGATGCAAAATTTGGCTTCCTGGTTGAAGCTTACAAGTACGGCGCACCGCCGCATGGTGGTCTGGGCATAGGTCTTGACAGACTTGCAATGGTTCTGCTGGAGGCTGAAAGTCTTCGTGATGTGGTGGCATTCCCGAAGGTTCAGAATGCCAGTGAGCTTATGAGCGAATGTCCTTCCTGTGTTGACAAGGAAAGTCTTGATGTGCTTGGCATTCAGCTGGCGCCAAAGTCTTCTGATGCTGAATAATAAATAAGGCTGACGCAGTTCAAAACTCTGCATCAGCCTTTTTTGTCTTTTTACAAAACAGTATACTTCCCGGCGATTATTGACAGGAAACTGTTCGTGTGATATAATAGCACCGAAAAAGAAGTATATTTGGAGGGACATATGAACAAAGAACGCAGCGTTTCTGTATATTCCACAGGTCAGATAGCGAAAATAGCAGGACTTCACCCTAATACAGTGAGATTATATGAGGAATGGGAACTGATACATAAGCCGGAACGAAAAAGCAACGGATACCGTATATATAATGATATTCATATAAAGCAGTTTGAACTTGCCCGGGAATATATCCGCATAGCAAAGCAGAAAATAGAAAATGCAAAAGAAGCTGCGGGTTTCTGCGAAAACCTTTACTGCCGGAAACATCAGGACGACGGTATATTTTATAAAAGATCACAGGCGGCGAAAGACAGCGTCTTTTTATAGTCCTTGCACTTATTCCAAATCCGAAGCTTGTATTTCTGGACGAGCTTACAACAGGACTTGACGCAAAGGCCCGCAGAGGCGTGTGTAATATTTTATCCGGTCTGAAAAGCAAAGGTTTAACTATTTTACTTACTTCACATTTTATGGACGAAGTTGAAACTCTCTGCGACAGAATTTGTATTTTCAGACAGAGTAAAGCAGTATTCACAGGAACAATTGAACAGGCAAAAAAGCAAGCAGCTGCGAAAAATTTGAAGACGCATATCTTGCTCTTTCAGGTGAGGAGACAGAAGTATGAAATCATTTGTAATATTATTTAAGTATGAACTGAAGCTGAATATCCGGAATATGAACATGGTGATTTTTGCAATAATAATGCCCTGAATGCCGAAATAGTGCCTTGAATGCCGAAAATATAAAAAACCCATAGCTTTTTTAAGCTATGGGCAATAATATCAATCACGATTAAGTATAATTTCAAATACGGGTTTTCCGGGATAAAAAACAAACAAAGGCGAACTTTTTAAGTGGTTCGCCTTTGTCCAATTTGGCTCCCCCAGTTGGACTCGAACCAACGACAACTCGGTTAACAGCCGAGTGCTCTACCGACTGAGCTATGGAGGAATATATGAGGCGAAACATTTGTTTCGCCCTTATTGTACCGGCATTGACCAATTTTCCCGGGACGTCGCCGTCCAAGTATCGTAGGCGCAACAGAGCTTAACTTCCGTGTTCGGGATGGGAACGGGTGGGGCCTCTGTGCCATAAACACCGGTTGGAAAGAAGAGAGAAATAGAAA